>JANRLE010000141.1:0-31061 GCA_033762895.1 Bryobacteraceae bacterium
AACTCCTCGAACACTTCATCGCCGTCGAACAGTTCGTCGCGATCGGCCTGATCCATACCCCGGCGCAGCTTGCTCTTCCTGACCGCACGCGGCTCTGAAGAAATTCATCCAACTCCGCCCCGCCGTGTCGCGCCGACACGCAATTCCAATATCGGAAACAGAAGGCTACGCAATTCCATAAAATTTCCTTCACAAGTACTGGTATCTCCTTGAAAACACTTGCCCCCCAATCCGCCTCCGGGGGGTTGTAGTGTGGTCCTCAGTTTGCTAACGTCGAACTTAGCACGCGAAGTGTAGGACAGGGGTTTCGGCCTTGAAGGAACTCAAGACCCAATTGGCCAACGCGCTGCTGGTGGTGTTGACTGTCGCCGCGGTGATCGCGGCGGGCGTCAATTTCCAGCAGCAATCCCGGTATCACCTGCCCGATGACGGGGTGACCTGGGCCGAAAGCGCGGTTGGCGCCAAGAAGGTCGTTAAAGCAGTATTCGTTACACCGGATGGCTCCGGACGGCGTGCGGGCATCAAAACCGGCGACATCCTCGTCAGCATTAACACCGTCACCGTCGAAAAACCGGCCGCCGTCGCCATGATCCTGGCCCGCCTGGGCGCCTGGAGCAAAGCCGAATACCTCATCGAACGGGCCGGCGTCGAGTTTAAGGCCAAGGTCTACGTCGGCGAAGGGGTGCCCGAGCCGGCCGTCTACTACCAGTACTTCGTCGGGCTCACCTACCTGCTCATCGGCCTGTTCGTTCTCGCCCGCCGTTTTAACGCGGAAAAGGCGCGGCACTTTTACGTGCTTTGCCTGGCGTCATTCGTCCTCTCCACGTTCCACTACACGGGCAAACTGAACAATTTCGACAAGGTCATTTACTGGGCGAATCTGTGGGCGGGCCTGTTTGCGCCCACCATCTTCCTGCACTTCTGCCTCAGTTTCCCCCAACGGCGGCAATGGCTGGCGGGCAAGCGCATCCTTTGGATCTATACGCCGGCCGCGCTGATCTTTCTGCTGTTTGTGGGCGTGGGCAGCGGCTCCATCCACCTGGGCAGCTTTTCGCTGACCGACCTGCGCTGGGTGCTCGACCGCATCTGGGTCTCGGCATTCGGTTTCCTCTATCTGCTGGGCGCGCTCGCACTGACGCTGGAGCACCGGCGGACGGAAGATCCCATGGTGCGCCAGCAATTGAAGTGGCTGCGCAACGGCGTGGTGCTGGGCATCCTGCCGATCACGGTTTTCTATCTCATCCCGTATTCGATGGGCGTGATTCCCGGGCCGTGGATGAAGATGGCCGTACTTTCCCTGCCGCTAATCCCATTGACGTGGGCCTACGCCATTGTGCGCTACCGCCTGATGGACGTGGACGTCATCTTCCAGCAGGGGTACGCCTATACGCTGGCGACGCTGGCGGTGATCGGCCTCTTCTACCTGGTGTTCCTCTCGCTGCAGAAGTATGAAGACCTCAGCCCTTCAGCCATGGTGGCGCTGATCCTCATCGCCACATTCGTCTTTCAGCCCATTCGCAACTGGATTCAGGAAGTGCTGGACCGGCACTACTTCTACAAGGACCGCTACGACTACCGCCGCACGCTGATGGAGTTCGCCCGCGAGTTGAGTTCGGAAACCGACGTGGAGCACCTGCTGAACACGGTCACAGACCGGCTGCGGCGCACGCTGAACATCTCGCACCTGGCGTTCTTCCTGCGGCGGGAAAACCACGAGAGTTTTTCGTTGGCCAAAACCACGCGGCCCATGGAGAGGTTCGCCATCGAAGGACTGGACCTGGCTTTCCTGCGCCAGGAAGCCGACAAGCCGTACCTGTTTTTCGAACGTACGCGCCATGCGCTCGATATCGTCTCCCAGGAGTTGCCCCCGGCCGTGCGGCGCACCATCGCCGAACTCGATCTCACCTACTATGTGCCTTGTGTGGTGCGCGGAAAAACGATCGCCTATCTTGGCCTCAGCCGCACCGCGGGCGGTGACTTCCTCACCTCCGACGACATGGACCTGGTGATCTCGCTTTCCGGATACGTCGGCATCGCCATCGAAAACGCCCGGCTTTACAGTTCACTCGAACGAAAGGTGGAAGAGTTCGAACGGCTCAAGGAGTTCAGCGAGAACATAGTGGAGTCGATCAACGTCGGCATCCTTGCCGCCGACCTGGATGACCGCGTGGAAAGCTGGAACACGCAGATTGAGCTGCTTACCGGCATCTCACGCGACCGCGCCGTGGGACGCCGCCTGAGCGAACTGCTGCCTCCCGACCTGTGCCGCCAACTCGACGGCGTCAAGAATCAGGATGGCGTTCACCACATCTACAAGTTCGTGCTGCGGCCGCTGCCCGGCACCAGCGCCCAGGATCACAATGGCGGAGGCAAACCACCGGAATCAGTGATCAACCTGGCCGTGGCGCCGCTGGTTTCAAAAGACTACAAGCAGATCGGGCGCCTGGTGATTTTCGACGACATCACCGAGCGCAGCGACCTGGAACGTAAGCTCATGCAGGCCGACAAGCTTTCCTCCATCGGATTGCTGGCGGCCGGCGTGGCGCATGAAGTGAATACGCCGCTGGCCGTGATCTCCTCCTACGCACAGATGCTGGCCAAGCAGGTCTCGGGCGATGAGGCGAAATCGAAGCTGCTCGAGAAGATCGCCAAGCAGACCTTCCGCGCCAGCGAGATTGTCAATTCGCTGCTGAACTTTTCCCGCGTCTCGCCCACCGAGTATGAGGAAGTGGATCTCAACCGCATTGTGCGCGAGACGGCCAACCTCATCGAGCACCAGCTTAAGAAGGCGCGCGTGGACATCCAATTGGATCTTGATGAGAGCATGGGCACGGTGCGCGGCAATTCCGGCAAGCTGCAGCAGGTGTTCCTCAACCTGCTGCTCAACGCCCGCGACGCCATGGAAGGCGGCGGCACCCTGACCATCCGCTCGCGCGCCGATGAGGATCTGGCGCGCATCGAAGTCCACGACACCGGCTCCGGCATCGCGCCCGAGCATCTCAGCCGCATCTACGACCCCTTCTTCACAACCAAAGGCGCAAAGAAAGGCACCGGCCTCGGCCTTGCGGTAACCTATGGCATTGTGAAGGAGCACGGGGGCCACATTGAAGTGGACAGCCGCCACGGCTCGGGAACACGCTTCCTGTTGGACTTCCCCCTCGTGCGCAAGATGGTAAATGCCTGACGCCACTTCGAACGCCCCATCCGCGCCGCGCCGGCGCATCCTGATCGTCGACGACGAAGCCGACATCCGCGAGTCCCTGGAAACGCTGCTCTCGCTGGAGGGCTACCAGGTGGACGAAGCGCCAACCGCGGGCGAAGGCATCAAGGCGATGGACCGCACCAGCTACGATCTGGTGCTGCTCGACCTGATGCTGCCCGACAAATCCGGCCTCGAGTTTCTGGATGAAATCCGCGAGCGCGACAAGGAAACACCCATCTGCATGATCACCGCCTACGGTTCGGTGGAAGTGGCCGTCAGCGCCCTCAAAGCAGGCGCGCAGGATTACTTCTCCAAACCCTGGGACAACGAAAAGCTGCTGATCGAGATTGACCGCCTCATCGGCAAGAAGCGCCTGGAGCAGGAGAACACGCAGCTCAAGCGCGCCCTGAAGCAGCGCTACGCCTTCCCGAACATCATCGGCAAAAGCGAGCGCATGACCAAGGTGCTGGACTTGGTGGCGCAGGTTTCCGCATCGCGTTCGGCCACCGTGCTGGTCACCGGTGAAACCGGCACAGGCAAAGAACTGATCGCCAAAGCCATCCACGCCCATTCGGCCCGCGCCGACCATGCCTTCGTCGCCGTCAACTCAGGCTCGCTTCCTCCGGACCTGCTCGAATCCACCCTGTTCGGCCACGTCAAAGGAGCCTTCACCGGCGCGCACGCCGCCCACAAAGGATACTTCGAAATCGCCAACCAGGGCACCATCTTCTTTGATGAAATCGGCAACATCGGCCCGGAAACGCAGGCCAAGCTGCTGCGCGTGATTCAGGAAAAGGAGTTCATGCCGCTGGGCTCCACCGAAACCGTGCGCGTCGATGTGCGTATCCTCGCCGCCACGAATGAAGATCTGAAAAAACGCATGGAGGAAGGGCGGTTCCGGGAGGATCTTTATTACCGGCTCAACGTCATCAACATCGGCCTTCCCCCGCTGCGCGACCGCAAGGAAGATATCCCGGCGCTGGTGGAACACTTCTTCGACCGCTACTGCCGCGAGAATGAGAAGTATGTAGCCTCGGACGGCAAATCGCAGCTTCACTTTGAAGAAGAGGCGATGAAGATCCTGATGGATTACAACTGGCCGGGCAATATCCGCGAACTGGAAAACGTGGTGGAACGCGCCGTGGTGCTGGCCTCACAGCCCGTGGTGACGGCCGACAAGCTGCCCGAGGGTCTGCTCGAATCCCAGGGCTTCCGCATCCGCCAGGACGACACCACGCCGCTGCCCGCCGACGCATCCCTGTTTGAAATGGTGGCCGACTTTGAACGACGCCGCATCATCGAAGCGCTGGAGGGCGCAGGCTGGTCGCAGACGGAAGCCTCCGAACGCCTGCGCATACCGCTTTCCACCCTCAATCAGAAGATCAAGCGTCTGAATATCGACGTGAAGCGCCGCTCAACAGGTAGCCAACCAGGATAACCACCACGCATCCGATGACGTTGTACCAGAGGAACGAGATCTTCGTGAACCAGAAGCAGTAGAAGATCGCCGCCTCCCCCGCCAGCACACCAATGAAGGCGCCCGTGGCCGTCGCGCGCCGCACGTAAAACGCCAGCACGAACACGCCCAGCATTCCGCCGTAGAACAGCGAGCCCACGATGTTCACCGCCTCAATCAGCGAGCCAAGCCGCGATCCGTAGCCGGCAAAGACGATGGCATAGGCCCCCCAAAACAACGTGGCCGCCCGCGAAGCCATCAGGTAGTGCGAATCCTCGGCCCCCGGCCGCGCCGCACGGTACAGATCCATCACCGTCACCGTGGCCAGCGAATTCACTTCACCCGAAATCGTCGACATCGCCGCCGCGAACACCACCGCAATGACCAGTCCCACCACACCGGCCGGCAGATACGTCGTCACGAAACGCAGAAACACGTAGTTGACATCGTTCGACGGTCCGGCCAGCTTCGATGCATCCACGCGCGCCGCATCCAGTTCCTTCTGCGCCCCGCGGTAGATTTCGCGGAACGAATCGCCGGCAGCGCCGTCATATTGGATCATGCTGTAGGCCGCCTGCCGCCGCGCCTCAAATGCCGCGTCGAAGCGCTGCTTCACAGCCGGGTATTCCGCGCGGGCTTCGATCTTTTTCTGATCGGCGGGCTGGAACAGCACCGGCGGCTTCTCAAACACGTGGAAGACGAACACCATCGCCCCAATGAACAGAATGAAAAACTGCATCGGAATCTTGGCCACGGCGTTGAAGATCAGGCTCAGCCGGCTTTGCGCGATGGAACTCCCGCTCAGGTAGCGCTGCACCTGGCTTTGATCGGTGCCGAAGTACGCCAGGGCCAGGAACATCCCGCCGATGAGACCGCTCCACACGTTGTAGCGGTCATTCAGGTCAAAGGTGGTCACCACCGGGTTGATACGGCCCGCCGCGGCCGCCACGCGGATGGCGTCCACGAACGACACGTTGGCCGGAAGAAGCTGGATGGCCATCACCAGCGAAACAATCAGCCCGAAGAAGATCAGAATCATCTGCTGGAAATCGGACCACGTGATCGCCTTTACACCGCCCACCACCGTAAACAGGATCACCACCACGCCCATCAGGATCGTCGTCGCCTGCTCGCTCCATCCAAGAATGACAGAAAGGACCACCGAAGGCGCATATAGCGCAATGCCCGCGCCCAGCCCCCTTTGCAGCAGGAAGATCACGCTGGTCAGATAGCGCGTCTTGCGGTCAAAGCGCTGTTCCAGATATTCATAAGCCGTATAGACGTTGGCCCGGTGAAAGATCGGAACCGCCGTCATGCTGATGAGGATCATCGCCACCGGCAGGCCGAAATAGAACTGCACAAAGCGCATGCCGTCGGAATAGGCCTGCCCGGTCGTCGAAATGAAGGTGATCGCGCTCGCCTGCGTCGCCATAATGGAGAGGCCGATGGCGTACCACGGCATGGTCTTGCCGGCCAGCAGGTAGCTGTGCGTGGAATTCACTCCGCGCGCGCGGTAAAGCCCGTAGGCAATGAAATAGAGAATCGAAGCGACCAGCACCGCCCAGTCCAGCGTTCTCATGCGAAGGCCCGCCCGAAGCAGTAGAAGCCGGCAACCAGCAGCGCCAGGTAGATCACCACCGCCGCATAAACCCGGTTCCATGTTCCCAGAAAAGGCGGCGGGTCGTCACGTGGGATCATTTCGCTTTCCCCGCGCTCAACAGATTCGCAAAGATACGGTAGGCCCCCGGAACCCCGGCCGGCAACTGCCGGAACCAGGCGTAGGCGCTGAACACATAGGCGCCCGCGCCATAGCGCGCGTAGAGCATGCCGCCGGGCAGCCAGTCCTCCCCCGGGTCCTGCGAAGCGACCACCGCTTCGTACTGCGCGTCGTATTCAGAGGCAAAGTACAGGCCGCGCTCCTGCACCCATCCCTCGAAGTCCTTCATCGTAATGCGGTTCGGCGCGCGCAGCAGCACGTGATCCGGATTGGGAAACCGCACCGGCGCCTCTTCCACCGTGATACGGCCGCGGCCCAGCGTGATGGGATAGGGGCCTGTGCGGCTGATGGTGTCGCGCCGCTCACGCCCCGGAAAACCTTCCACCACGTTATACTGCACCACCCACGTCCCACCGGCTGTCATGTAGTCCAGCAGCCGCTGATGATTGGCCTTCAGCGCGGGCCGCGTGTTGTAGGCCCGCACGCCGGTGACAATCGCATCGAAGCGGGAAAGATCGGATGCCGCCAGATCCGCATCGCTCAGCAGCGTCACCTCGATGCCAAGCTGCCGCAGCGCCTGGGGCACTTCATCCCCCGCGCCCATCACATAGCCCACCTTCCGGCTCAGCGTACGGATAGCAGTGCGCACCAGCTTGACTTCCGCCGGAGGAAAGACGGTCTGCGGCGGGATATGCGGATAGCTGATCACGCGCACGGCGTGGCCTCCGCCGTTCACAACCGCGCGCAACGTAACCGACGAATCGGCTGCCGGAGGGGTAATCTGAAACCGCATCGCCGTCTGCTCGCCCGCCTCCTCTAATTTGAAGGGCTGCGCCGCAGGCGAGATCTTCCAACCCGCCGGCGCCTCCAGCGCGACCTCTCCAGCCAAACCCGGCTTCATCGCCCGCACCTGAAGCTGTACCGTGCGCGCGGCAGTGTCCGGAAAAAGGATTGCGGACTCTGAAAACTCCACCGCCACAGGCGGCCCGATCACCACCGCCCGCCTCAGCTCACCCCGCGCCGGATCCACATAGCGGTGAAGCACCGGCCGCGTGAGGACCACCTCTTCGCCCTGGATTTTCAGCCGGAACGTTACGGTTTTCTCCGGCGCGTTTTCCGCATCGGGGGTCCTTGCGGATTCGGCCACCCCATAGAGCGCGCCCTGTTTGGGCTGGCGCAGCCAATAAGGCTGGCTCAGGGCCGCATCGGCCGGAATCTCCCACGTGATGTTGCGCGTCCAGGGAACGTTGGCCTCCAGCTTCTGTTCTCCCTCATGCAACAGGGTTACATCCAGCCCAAGCCGGTTCACCGCTGTGAGTGTGATGCGCGCCTTCGCCGCCGGCGTGTAGAAATGTTGTTGGGCCGCCGCATCCACCCAAACGCCCGCCGCCAGCGCGATCAGTTCATCGAACTCACCCAGCTTTTCTCTCGCATCCTCGTGGGGAATCGCCGCCGCCGCCGCCCGCGCCTTGAATAACAGCGGGACCAGCCGCTCGGGATGCGCGGCATTAAACGCCCCAATCGCCTCGGCCAGCACGGCGTCCACCATGTTGCCTCCCGGCAGCCGCTTCCACGACGTTTCAATGCCGGCAAACGGATCCCCGCTGGCCGGCTCGCCCGCTACCACCACCAGTTGATTGCGGATGACGCCCTTGCGCTCAGCGGCGCCCATCGCCTGGCTGGCGTGGCGGCTGCGGCTCATCCCGGCAATCTCGCCATAGGAGAAACCCAGCACCGGATCGAATCCGCCGGTGTCCAGAACCACCGTGCCGGGAACCTTCGCGTTCTCCCGTTCCATCTGTTCGTTGAAAGCGAAAAGGTTGAAGAGCGCCCGCTTCGCTTTCCAGGCTTTCAGCCCTTGCGAGGAAAACCGCATCGGATCGGCGGCGGCCGCAAAGGCTTCCTTGCCCAGAATCGCCGAGCTTTGATGATGCCCGTGGCCGTCCCGCGGTGTCCCCGAAAACCGGAAGATGATCACATCCGGGCGGAATCGCCGGATCACGCGCACCGCGTCGTCCAGCACAGCCTCCCTGCCCCATTTGGCCAGTGTCTCCCCGGCGTTCTTGGAAAAGCCGAAATCGATGGCGCGCGTAAAGTACTGCTCGGCCCCGTCGATCCGCCGCGCCGCCAGCAACTCCTGCGTGCGGATCAGCCCCATCTCATCACCCTGCTCCGGTCCGATCAGATTCTGCCCGCCTTCGCCCCGCGTCAGCGAAAGATAGCCGGTGCGGTAATGGCGTCCGCGGGCGAAGTAGGCCAGCAGGTTCGTATTTTCGTCATCCGGATGCGCGGCGATCATCAGCACCCGTCCCATGCTGTTCAGCCGCCGCAGCCGCTGGTCAATCTCCGCCGCGCCCGAAGGCGCCCACTGCGCCGGGCACAGGGAGGCGGCGAAGGCCAATGCGACAAGATATCGTCCGATTGTTGAAACTGGCATGCGATTGCGCGTCTCTATATGGTAGAGGATGCGAGGAGGGCTTATCACGATGCGCGGCAACCAATTCACACCGGCATGGCGGGCAGCACAGGCCTTCTGGGGGCGCATCACCCGCAGCCATCCGCAACTCCCGGTCCGCACCACCGGCGGAATCGGCCTGGCGCTGAGCGGCGGATTCGCCCGCGGCATGGCTCACATCGGGGTGCTGCGGGTTCTCGAGCGGGAAAAGATTCCCGTCAGTTGGATCGGCGGCGTAAGCGCCGGCTCCATCGTCGGCGCCATCTATGCGGCGGGCGCCGATTCCCGCGATCTCACCGCAATCGCCCGCTCCATGAAGTTTCGCGACGTCGCCGGATGGAAGCCCGGACGGCTTGGTCTGGCTGCCAGTGAGCGTATGGAAGCGTTCCTGCGCCGCAGCCTGAAAGTACATCGCTTTGAGCAGATGCGCACCCCCCTGGCCGTGGTCGCCACCGATCTGCGCTCTGGTGAGCCGATCGTATTCCACACCGAAGGCGAAGTTTTCACCGCCATCCGCGCAAGCTGCGCCTACCCCGGATTGTTCCATCCCGTCCGGCACGAAGGCCGCTACCTGGTGGACGGCGCGATGAGCATGGAGATCCCCGCCCAGGCCCTGCGGGAGTTGGGCGTTGCCAACATCGTTTCGGTGGCGCTGGCACACGCCCCCGTGTCCCATGAGCCCACCAGCATGTTCTCAGTGGTGAACCGCTGCTTCCAGATCATGCAGCGCCGGACCGAACAGCAGTGGCGGGTCTATAGCGACCTGGTGATCTCGCCCGAAGTGAGCGCCGTCACCTGGGATGATTTCAGCAGCTTCGACAGACTCATCGCCGCCGGCGAAAAGGCCGCCGAACAGGCTCTGCCCGTCCTTGAGAGGCTGGCCGCAGGCACGGCGCCGGCGGCCCCGGATCCGCTGGCCGCTCACTCGCCCTTGATCTGCTGCGCGAGATAATTCTCGTAACCCATTTCCTGGATCTGGTGCAGTTGCGCCTCCAGAAAATCGACGTGGTGTTCTTCGTCCACCAGAATCTTTTCAAACAATTCCCGCGATCCGTTATCGCCCGCCTCCACCGCCGATTGAATCGCCCGATTCAATCGCGGCAGCGCTTCCATCTCCAGCGCCAGATCGTTCTCCAACTGCTGTTTCAGATTCTGGCCGATCCGCAGCGGGAACAGCTCCGTCATGTTCGGCGAACCATCCAGATAGAGAATGCGCTCCAGCAGCGACTCAGCGTGGCGCATCTCGTCGATCGACTCCTTGCGCGTGATCTTCGCCATCCGCTCATAGCCCCAGTTCTCCATCATCTCGGCATGAAGGAAATATTGATTGATCGCTGTCAATTCTCCCTTCAGCGCTTCCTGTAAATATGCGAGGACTTTTTCGTTACCCTTCATTCTTCACCTTAAGCTCATGATTGTAGCGTGAAACCTCCACCGACGAACGCAGGCATGCCACACCGGCCGTGTACCGGACGTCGCCCACCTTCACGGCCACCCCATCCTCCACCCAGTCGTGCCATACCCCGTCGGGATCGTGCGATGCGGCGGTAACCGTGTACTCGCCGGGACAAACATGGCACGTGAACCGGAACGTCACCACCAGAGTTTCTCCTTTCACACACGGCCCCAGCATTATCTTTTCTAACTCCGTGTTGGTCCCGTACACTTCGAACCCGATGCGCGTGCGGATGAGAATGCCGATCACCGGATTGTCCACAGGCTGATGAAACCGCACCGTCACCCGGATCAGCGCCGGTTCGCCACTGGTCCATGCCGCCACCAGTTGCCCGCGCGCGTCCAGCGTCTCGATGCTCAGCAGTTCGGCGCGCCCGTCGCCGCGCCGCATCGAAGGTGGAAGCTTGATCTGTTTCTCCCGGGCCTGGGCAATCAGCCGCGCCGCCAGGTGCCGCCGGTAGCGTTCGATCGTCTCGCCGGGATCGCCCTTGGCCGCCACACGCCCCTTGTCCAGCCACCAGACCTCGTCCGCAATCGCGGCGACAAAATCCAGGTCGTGCGAAGCAATCAGCGCCGTGCCCCCCGCCCGCCGGAACATCTCCAGTTCCACAACCGCCTCTCCACGCGTGATGGCGTCCTTCATGGCGAAGGTGTGATAGAGACTGAGCGTCGCGGCCTTGTCGCGGTGAAACGGATCGAGCGGTCCGTGATAGCGGCGCGGCTCGCCCGCATCCACCGCGCCCGAGGCCGGATAGATGGTGCCCGCCGCCAGCCGCAACAGTTCCTGCTTCCCCGCCCCATCGTCACCGATCACGCCAATGATCGCGCCTGAAGGCGCCGAAATGTTGATTTCTTCAAGGGGCGCGCACCGGCAATCGCGGAAGACCACGGACATATCCTGCTAGTCTAGCAACGAGATGAAGAATTTCCTCGCAATCATGGCGCTGGTTCTGATTTGCGGATGCAGCCGGGAATCCGAACTGCACAACGAGCTGGCCGGAAAAAAATCAGGTGAAGTCACACTGCCCAAGGGCGACTTTTCCATCTCGCAGCCCATTCTGATTGAAGGCGCCGATGGACTCACCGTGCGCGGCGCAGGCACCCGCATTCGCATGAACTTCGACGGTCCGGCGGCCATCGTCATCCGCACATCGAAAGGCGTGCGGCTCGAAGACTTCACTTTGCTCGGTAACCGCGCGGCCGGCGAGAAAAAATTCGGCCTTCCGCCCGCCGATGCGCCCATGGCCAAGTGGAACTCCAACAACGGCATCCTGGTGGAGGATTCGAGCGATCTGCTGCTTTCCAAGCTCACCATCCGCGAAGTTTCCGGCTACGCGATTCTGATCAGCAAGTCAAACGACGCCACCGTCCGCGATGTCTTCGTCGGCGATTCCGGCTCGCTGAACGAGATGGGAAAGAACAACGCCACCGGCGGCATTCTCTTCGAAGAGGGCTGCCAGCGCTTCGCCGCCGAGCAGTGCAAACTGCGCAACATCCGCGGCAACGGCATCTGGACCCATTCGCTCTACACCTCGCCCCGCAACAGGGACGGACGGTTCGAAGGCAATGAGATCCGCTACGCCGGCCGCGACGCGCTGCAGGCCGGCCATGCCACAGGAATGAAGATCGCCGGCAACAGCGGCGGCTTCATCGGCTTTCCGCCCGAGATCGTCGACCTCGCCACCGGCGCCGTCCCCGTCGCCATCGACACGGCCGGCAACGTGGAAAACAGCGAATACTCCGCCAACCGCTTTGAAGAGGTCAACGGCAAGTGCATGGACCTGGACGGCTTCCACGACGGCGCCGTCCGCCAGAACCAGTGCACCAACAGCCGCGCGGCAGACGCCTACCCGCACGGCCACTACGGCATCGTGCTCAACAACAGCAATCCCGACATGGAATCAAAAGGCATTCAGATTGTTTCAAACGTGATGGAAGGCTTCCGGTTTGGCGGCCTTTTCCTCATCGGCGGCCCGCACGTGGTGAGGGACAACGTGTTCCGCAACCTCAACCTCGCCCACTGCAATGAGAATCCCGCCGCCGGCTGCCTGTACAAGCCGGATGAGCCCGATCTGCTGCGCACCGGCGTTTATCTGGGCAATGGCGCTCACCGCCCCTCCCCGGCAAAAGGCAACGTGGTGGAGAACAACGAAGTGCAGGGCTACCAGATGACCACCCGCTGCGTCGGCTACGCGCCGGGCGTGGACAAGGCGGCCAACACCGTGCGCAACAACCGCTGTTCCGGCTAGTCAACGTGAGAGAATACGGCCATGGCGACGTCCTCGGTCCCCTTTGTTACTGAGGAGGATTACCTTCGCCTGGACTCCGAGGCGATCGGCGGGAAATTCGAGTACCACGGCGGCGTGATGTACGCCATGTCCGCGGCACATTCCGGCACTCCCGCATCATCACTAACTGTATCTATCTGCTGGTGAGCGCCCTGCCCGGACGCCTCAGTGGTCTGCGGCCCGGTGCGGCACACCCCAAAACGGCGGGATACCATCGAAAACCCCACCGCGCTGATCCAAGTGCTGTCGCCCTCCACCGAACGTCACGACCGGATCTTCAAACTCGACCAGTACCGCCGCATCGAATCCCTGCAGGCGTACCTCATCATCGCCCAGGCCGAACCCCGCGTTTACATCCACCTGCGTCAACCCGACGGATCCTGGCTTCTCAGTGATTGTAACGATCCGCATGGAACCTTCGAAGTCCCGCCCATCGGCGTCACCATCGCCATGAGCGAACTCTACGACGGCGTCGATTTCATTGAGCCCGACGACGAGGAGTAGCCCTCACCGCCCGCCGGCATCCATCCACTTGCCCACCACCGGCGATTCGAACCCGGCCATGCGTTCCAGCAGCCGCCCGGCATCGGTATCCACCAGAAACAAATCCCGATGTGCCTGTTTCAGAAATCCCGCCTCCACCGCGTGGTCCAGATACACGAGCAGCGGGTCGAAAAATCCCTCCACGTTGAGCATCCCGCACGGCTTGCGGTGAATCCCCAATTGCGCCCAGGTGAGTATCTCGAAAAACTCGTCCAGCGTCCCGAAGCCGCCCGGCAGCGCCACAAATGCGCCCGCCAGATCCGCCATCAGCGCCTTGCGCTCATGCATCGTATTCACCACGCGGAGTTCGGTGAGCCGCTCATGCGCCACCTCGCGGTCCACCAGCCCCCGCGGGATCACGCCGATGACCTCGGCTCCCCTGGCCAGCATCGTATCGGCGATGGCGCCCATCAGCCCGACATGCGCCCCGCCGTAAACCAGCGCCATACCGCGCCCGGCCAGGCATAGACCCAACTCCCGCGCCACTTCCAGAAACCGCGGGTCCCGCCCCGCGCTTGATCCGCAAAACACGCACACCCGTTGAAACATCATTCCCGCTTCCGCGCCACCCGCACATCCAACTCGCCCTTTGCCAGCCGCACCCGCAACTCCTGCTTCACCCGCACCTGCCCCGCATCCTTGATCAATTCGCCATCGGGCTTCTGCACCAGCGCATAGCCGCGATCCAGAATGCGCAGCGGACTAAGCTGGTGCAGGTGCGCCCCCAGCGGATCCAGCCGCCGCCGCGCTGCCGCCATCAGCCACCTCATTCGCTGTTCCAACTGCGCAACAGCCGCCTCCAGCCGCCGCTTCCCTTCGGCCAGCCGAAGCCGCACGTCCATGCGCGCCAGCCGCGATTCCAAGGCCGCCAGCCGCCGCTTCCTTCCCTCCAGTGCTCCTCTCACCACCTCCCTGCCACGACCCTCCAACTCATCCACCCGCTGCATCCGTTTGCCGATCATCCGGTGCAGGTCGCCCCCCAGCCGCTCCACGCCAAGCTCCCGTGACCGCCGCTGCGCCATCGCCAACCGGTAGCGCACCGCCTGACGCAGATGGGCATTGAGGCCCTCCAGCCGCTCCACAATCTGCTGCCGCGTCCCCACCACCAGTTCCGCCGCCGCCGAAGGCGTGGGAGCCCGCAAATCGGCCACGAAGTCCGCGATCGTAAAGTCGGTCTCATGGCCCACCGCGCAAACCACCGGAACGCTGCAGCCCGCCACCGCCCGCGCCACCGCCTCTTCGTTAAATGACCACAAATCCTCCACCGATCCGCCACCCCGCGCCAGTATCACCACATCCGGCCACGCCGTCCGGCTGAAGTAATCAATTCCCCGCACTAACTGTTCCACCGATCCTTCGCCCTGCACCTGCGCCGGGTACAACCGGATGTGCAGTCCCGGAAAGCGCCGCGTCAGGATCTTCAGCATGTCCTGGATCACGGCGCCCGAAGGCGACGTTACAATCCCGATGCGCCGCGGATAGGCGGGAATCGGCCGTTTCCTTTGGGTGTCGAAAAGCCCCTCGGCCGCCAGCTTCTTTTTCAGCTCCTCAAAGGCCGCCTGCAGCGCCCCGAAACCCCGCGGCTCCAGCGCGTCCACCAGCAATTGGTATTCGCCGCGCGGCGCGTACACATCGATCCGGCCCCGCACGACAACCTGTATCCCGTCCTGCGGCCGGAACCGCAGAAACCGCGCCGTCCGGGCAAAGCAGGCGCAGCGAATCTGCGCTTCCCTGTCTTTCAATGTGAAATAGATATGCCCGCTCGCTGCCGCCTTGGTCCCGGAAACCTCGCCCGCCACCCATATATCGGTGAACTCCTCGTTTAAGGCCGCTTTGATCGCATCGGTCAATTGACTCACTGTGAATTGCCGGCGTTCAGCGCCAAAAAGCAGCGGAATCTGCACTGTTTCATCCTACCAGCCCGGAACGCGGCCACCGCCCGATTCACCCCATAAAGCATTTCTATTTGATTTGACCGCGGGCCCTTCGGTACGATCAGGTTTTGTGTTTGAAGCACCAGGAGAGGAACAGTCAGACAGATGACCCCAAAAGAAGTACTTGAATTTGCCAAGAAGCACGAGGTCCGCCAGTTCGACCTCAGATTCACAGATCTTCCGGGCCTGCAGCAGCACGTCTCATACCCGATCAGCCAGTTGGATGAGGATTCCTTCGAGGAAGGTTTCGGCTTCGACGGTTCATCCATCCGCGGCTGGGCGGCAATCAATGAGTCGGATATGGTGCTGATCCCCGACCCCAAAACCGCCTACATGGACCCGTTCTTCGAAGTGCCCACGCTTTCGATGACCTGTACCGTCATCGACCCCATCACGCGCCAGCACTATGAACGCGACCCCCGCTGGATCGCCCAAAAGGCCGAAAACTACCTCAATTCCACCGGCCTGGCCGACACCGCCTACTTCGGCGCCGAAGCCGAGTTCTTTATCTTCGATAACATCAGCTTCGATCAGAACCAGCACTCCGGCTACTACTTCATCGACGCCGAGGAAGGCCGCTGGAACACCGGCCGCCGCGAAAACAACCTCGGCTTCCGTCCCCGCTACAAGGAAGGCTATTTCCCGCTCCCCCCCATCGACCACTATCAGGACCTGCGCGCCGAAATGGTCGAGACCATGATCAGGTGCGGCCTCAACATCGAGTGCCACCACCATGAAGTCGCCACCGGCGGCCAGTGCGAAATCGACCAGCGATTCGACACGCTCGTCAAATCGGCCGACAACATGATGATCTACAAGTACTGCGTCAAGAACGTGGCCTACCAGTACAACAAGTCGGTCACCTTCATGCCCAAGCCACTGTTCGGCGACAACGGCTCCGGCATGCACGTCCATCAGAGCCTGTGGAAGGGCGGCAAGCCACTGTTTGCCGGCGACGGTTATGCCGGTCTCAGCCAGATGGCGCTCTGGTACATCGGCGGCCTGCTCAAGCATGCCCGCGCCCTTGCCGCGATCATCGCCCCCACCACCAACAGCTACAAACGGCTGGTGCCGGGCTATGAGGCGCCGGTCAATCTGGCCTACTCGCGCCGCAACCGTTCGGCCGCCGTGCGCATCCCCATGTATTCGGCCAGCCCGAAAGCCAAGCGCATCGAATTCCGCCCGCCGGATCCTTCGGCCAACCCCTACATGGCCTTCGCCGCCATGCTGATGGCCGGACTCGACGGCATTCTCAACAAGATCGATCCGGGCGAGTCGCTCGACAAGGACATTTACGATCTCACTCCCGAAGAGATGAAGAACGTGCCGTCCATGCCCGCCTCACTCGATGAAGCGCTCAACTGCCTCGAAGAAGATCACGCGTTCATGCTCAAAGGCGACGTCTTCACCGAGGAGCTTCTGGAAACCTTCATCGGCTACAAACGCAAGAACGAGGCCGACGCCGTCCGCCTGCGTCCGCACCCCTACGAATTCGCCCTCTACTACGACATCTAGAGGCTTTCGGTCAACGCAAGGCGCGGAACCTGCCCGTGGGGCTCCGCGCCTTTTTCCTTATTATGCTCCCAGACGGCTACCACGACTTACCACCTGGCAAAATCGCCTCCGTCGTCACCTACCTGGAGATGCGAACCCCGCCGCCGTCCATGGATCTCACCCTCCCGCCCGGCCTTTCCATCGTGAAAGCACAGCCTGATCCGGCCGCCTACCGTGAGGTGTTCCGCGCCGCCGGTGAAAACTGGCTCTGGTTCAGCCGCCTGGCGATGCCGGACGACCAATTGATCGAGATCCTCTCCCACCCCTCGGTTGACATCTTTTTCCTGATCCGGGACTCTCAGCCGATTGGGCTCGCCGAACTCGATCGCCGCCATCGGCCGGACGTCGAACTCGCCTTCCTCGGAATCGTCCCGTCTGAGATCGGAAAAGGTCTGGGCCGGATACTGATCCACCACGCCATCCAGGCCGCATGGTCCCACCAGCCGGTGCGTTTGTGGCTGCACACCTGCACCCTCGACCACCCCGCAGCGCTCGGCTTCTACCAGCGGGCAGGCTTCAAGCCGTACCGCCGCGCGGTAGAGATCGCTCCCGATCCACGGCTGACAGGCAAGCTGCCGCTCGAAGCCGCGCCCCAAGTCCCCTGCCTTTAGCCGGCACACACGAAAAACCGGTCCGCCCTTTTGACAGGCGGACCGGCGTGACGCGCCACGGGGGCCGTCCTCCGAAAGATCAGTCCCCGCTTCGCACGCCAAGAATCGCATGCGGGCGTGAACTTGGGAATGGGAAGAAAGTTTGGTTTTTTGTTGGAAAAGTCCTACCGCACGTCCCGGTACATTCTCGATAACCGGTCCGGAGACACCCCAACCAAGTACAATCCCTGGATCCAAAACCAGCTCCACAGCGTATTCATCATCCCGCCCCGCCGCCAGCGCCTCGCCGACACGTGGATCCGCTCATCCAGGTACGCTACCCCGCCCGTTCGCCACAAACGCCTGGCGAACTCGTAGTCCTCCAGAATCGCCCACTCCCGGAACCCGCCCATCTGCTCAAACACGCCCCGTCGGCAGAAAATCCCCGAGTCCCCATAAAACACCCCAAACCGGCACCGCACACGATTGATCCAACTGAACACAGCCGCGGCCCAATCGCCGCCCTCAAACTCAATCCGGAAATTGCCGCCCGACCAACGCCCGTCAGCCAGCGCCTTGCCAATCGCCCGCAGTCCGCCGGGCGCAATCCGCGCGTCGGCATGCAGGAACAGCAGCACATCGCCCGACGCCTCTCTCGCCCCCGCATTCATCTGTACCGCCCGGCCCCGCGCGCTCACCACCACCCGCGCCAAACCCGCCGCCCGTTCCAGCGTCGCGTCTGTGGATCCGCCGTCGCACACGATCACCTCATACGGCCCTTCGGCCCGGATCGCGCGAAGCGTTCCTTCAATGATGGCTTCTTCGTTGTAGGTGGGAATCAGGACCGAAATGCGCACCGAAGGGCTTAGTTTTTCGGAGGAGCCTCGGCCCGCCCCGTCAGCGGCCGCACCACGCCTGCGCCGCACACGCCAACGCCCACGTTCACCAGCGCTTGCAGGAAGTTGTAGAGCACCGAGTAGACCACCTGTTCGGTCACAGGCTGTTTGCCGGGCAGACGGAACCCAGTCGGCAGTTCCTTATTAATCTGAAGCCGCACCGAATGAGGCAGCGCGCGCCCGCCACGGTCGCGCATATTGGCCAATAGCATCGGAGTCTGCAGGATGAGACCGGTGAGACCGTCCACGTAGAATTGGCAGCGGGAAAACCAGCCCAGATTGCCCGGGTCGGCCGCATCGAACAGCAGCAGGGGTGCCTGACGGTCCGGCGTGGTCAGTTCCACCACCAGAACACGTCCGCCATCGTTGATCTTTGCGTCAAACCCGGCCTGCTTGGCGATATTGGACACCAGTTCCAAGTCCAGCTCAAGAAGCAATAGTTTGTGGGAACCGGCGTGCAGTACCTGCATCAGTGCCTATCTTAACACTTCGCGGCCTGCCGTAACCATCGCAGTGCGAAGAACTTAGAGCGGCTCGGGAAGTGTAAGACCCGCTTTGCCCAAAGCTTCGTTCAGAATATCGATGGCCATCGAATCGGATCCGCTGCGGGCAATGGCAACCTCGGTCACCAGCATGTGCCGGGCGCGGTCCAGCATCTTCTTTTCACGGAAGGAAAGCGGCTTCGTCTTCTGGATCAGCAACAGACATTTCAGTACCTCGGCAGTCTCCAGCAGATTGCCAAAGCGCATTTTGTCCGAATTTTCCTTGAAGCGATCCTTCCAGTCCTGGCAGGAGGGCGCCCTTCCCGCCGATAGAAACAGCAGAACCTTGCTGACCTCGGCGTTCTTGGTGACCTTTCTCAGCCCAACATCGGTGACATGGGAAAACGGCACCATCACCGTCATCCGGCTGCTGTTGATTCGAAGCAAGTAGAACCGCTCGAACTGAGTGCCGAAGTTCCGCGCACTGATATTCTCGATGACAGCCACTCCGTGATTCGGATAAACGACACGCTCTCCGACCTGAAAGGTCATGCGGGGACCCTCTCTCGCTTCAAAGGTTTGTGCGTCGTGGACATACCACTCGAACGCCGTGGAAACCTGATGTTAAGTCGAGATTAAGAAAATGTCAAGGGAAAAACAAAACGTTTCGTCCAGGTTCTTTTCGTCACTGCAAATTATTTAGTTTCAACACAATAGAAGAAATTGCCGACAATCGCCTCCAACCCGCTTGACTTGGTACTATATCGGACCGTTCCGGTACACTTTGCACAGGTTCTATCCCTCCCCGCACAGTTCCCGTTTCCCCGCCGTCCCCGCTCCCCATGCCTTCCCCATTGCGGCTGGTACCGCGGCGCTTCCAGATCCATTACCACGCCTACTGATCTATCAGTGAAAAATACAACTCCGCCTGCCGCCGTCCGATCTGCTCCCATCCGAAATCCCGCGCCACCCGTTCCCGCGCCCGTTCCCCCAACCGCCGCCGCTCCTCTCCATCCTCAAGCAGACGCTTTATCTCCTCCACCATCTGCTCCCCGCTTGTAGCCACCACCACATCGCGGCCAGGCGCCAGATCCAATCCATTGATACCGGCCGGCGTACTCACCACCGCCTTGCCCATCGCCATCGCTTCCATGATCTTGATATTTGTACCCGCCGACGCCACCAACGGCGCCAGCACAATGGACGCCCTCTCATAGGCCGGCCGCACATCCGCCACAAAGCCTTCCACCTCAATTCCCGGCTGCTCCAGATCCAGCTTCACTGACTCGGCATAGCGTTGGGCAAAGTAGGAATGGCGGTTTCCGGCAATCAGATGCAGGCGCGGATCGCACCCCGCCAGCCGCCCCCAGCATTCCCTCAGGAAAAATTCCACTGCCAGCATGTTCGGCAAATGCTGGAACGAACCAATGAAGAGCAGCCGCCCGCGCTCCTCTTTCTCTTTCCCTGACGGCCGGAACCGCTCCAGATCCACCCCGTTGGGCAAACAAACCGCCTTGGGGCCTACTTGCCCCTCCACCTCCGCCGCGTCCCGCTGGGACATCACCGCCACCCGGTCCACGTCCCTCCAGGCCTGCTTCTCAAATCGCCGCCAGCGTGCAAGCTGCCGCCGCGTTTCCCAATCCTCTCCCTTGTCGAGCAACTGCTGGTAGAGATCGTAGGTCACATCATGCTCCACCAGAATCGTGCGCGCGGGAGCACAATCGCCGGTATACTGGGCCATCTGGGTAAACTCCAGTTGCGCCACCCCCGGACGCCACTTGCGGACGCTCTGGCGCAGCGCCGCCTCCATCGCCGGCGAAGAAAACTCCTCCACCACGTCGGGACGTCCCTTGTCCTCAAACAGGTGGGTGCCGTAGCGTTTCACCAGCACAATTTCGACGCACAGATCCAGTAGTTGCGCGGGAGGCGCGGCCAGTTCATCCACAAATGCCACCAGCACCTGGTCAAAGCCCTCCGCCGCCGCCCGCATCAGGTTGAACATCCGCACCGCGCCGCCATGGGAGAGCGGAAACGGCAGGTACGGGCTCACCACCAGCACTCGCGCCCTGCCCCGCTCAGCACGCCCCGGAAACACCGCCACCGCGCCGCTTCCGATCCCAAGAATCCACCGCTCCGGCCATAGAGGCTCGGGTGCTGGTTTCAGTAACCGTGTCGCCTTCCAGGCAAAACCCAGCGCCGCCTCCGGCCACTTCACAAAGTAGGGCTGCTCGACGGCCAGCCGGTTTAACCGGTCCAGCGCATCCTTCCACATCGCGCCAAACACGTCCGGCGCGGCAACCCGGCGCGCCACAAACCGCAGGAAGTTGTACTCCACGAAGCTCTGCAGCAGGTCCGGCTTGTAGTAGCGCGACGTCGTGCTGCGGTGAAAATGCGTCACCCGCGCCCCGGCCACAAACACCGTTGGCCAGTTGCGCTGCCATCCCCTCCAACCCAGGTCCAGATCCTCGACATAGGCCGGCGCCAGAAGCTCATCGAACCCGCCCATCTGACGCAGCCGGGCCACCGGGAACATCGAACAGCCGCCGCTACCGTAAAGCACGTAGGTCAGATCCTCACCTTCGATCGGCTCCACGCAGCGCACCGGAAAATCTGAGGCCCCGCGCTTTTCCTCCTTGCTCCACCACACCGCCTTGCCCGTCTCCTGGCGCCGCATTCCCAGAGGAAAGAAGATCTGCGCGGTGGCGCAGAAAAGCTCCGGAACCTGATCGAACGCCCTGCGCAGCGCCCGGAAAAAGTCCGCCTCCACGATCATGTCGTTATTCAGCAGGCAGACATGCGAATAACCCGCCCGCGCGATACCCCGGTTCACCGCCGCGGCAAAGGACAAAGGCTCCGCGCTCACCTCCACCTTCACCGCCGGGAAGCTGGCGGCCAGAAACGCAGCCGTGCCGTCGTCGCTGCCGTTATCCACCACGATCACTTCTGAGGCAGGCGGCAGTTGCGGCAGCACCCCGGGCAGCAGGCGCGCCACCAGATCCTTCCCGTTTCTGGTCGGCACCACCACGGAAATGCCTTCGGGCAGCGCTTCCGGCGCCGGATCGGCCTTTGCGGGAACCACACGACGGATCAGCCCCCCTGCGGCCCCCGCCACCCGCCCGGCCAGGTAGGAAAGCGGACGGCGCAGCGCCGAAGGATGCCTCACCCGCCAGGCCCACGTATAGAGCGTCCCGCCCGGACGGATCTGAAACCGCACCCATCCCTTCAGACGCCACTTCAGATGCCGCGCGATCGTGCCCGCGCTACCCGGACGCAGCATGAAATTGTCCAGGTTTTCGTTGAAGGCGATAAATCCAGCCGGAGAAAGCAGCAGCGCCATCCACCGCATGGAGCCATACGGCGCCCCGGCATCCAGCACCACGGCGCAAAGGCGCGGCCGCCTGCCCGCCAACGCCGCCCGGATCCGCGCGAGGTTCTCCCCAAACGTCCGGCGCGGGTGAAAGGGGATCCATTGCCCATCGGGCGGAGGAAATTCGGAAACCACCAAAAGCGGCAGGCTGGGATAAAGCGTCCGAAGCCGGTCCAGGTAGCCGGCGGTATACTGCTCCCGGCAGGAGACAAACGCCAGCTTCACTCGCACGGCTAGATCAGCGTCCGCCAACTCTCGGCCACCGGACCGCCCCGTGCCTCCCACATCGCCGCCGCCTGCAGGCAGAACACGGTCGAAACCGGGTTGGCATAGGGAAGGTCGGCGCCGTTGCGGCGGCCGAACGAAAATCCGCCGTCCATCTTCGGATCACCGGACTCGTATTGAAACGAAGCAATCGCGGCAGCCTCTTCGGCCGCCTCGTTCTCATTGAGCCGCACCACACCGGCGCGGGCGGCATAGAGACGCACGCGCAACAACTGCGCATGCACGTCTGAGCGCGCAAACTCACCGCGAATCGATCGCAGGTATTCGCTCAGCCGCGCAATCCCCTCTTTTAACGCCGCCCCGCATCGCGGCACCGACGCCACCGGAATCAGCGCTTCCAGAAAATAGCTGAACGCATGCAGCCGGTCCATCACCCGCAGCCGGTCGTGTGTGCCGGGCAGAAACGTGGGCGCATCGGCCCGCGCCAGCTCAAGCGCACTCTCATAGTTCGCCCGGAAGCCGGAATCACCCGTCTCCTCATGCAGTTCCAGCCATGCCAGCGCCGATTTCAACTGATAGCAGCCCGGGTTGTTCGACCATGATCCGCCATACTCGAACGGCTCCAATCCCGGCAGATGAAGGATCGGAGCGAGATTGCCCTGGTGCGGGAACCGGCGCGCCATCGATTCGCCGCAGGCCGCCGCCACATCCCGGAATTCGCGTTCCCCGGTCGCCTGCCACAGCTTCAATAGGCCCCTGACGATGATCCCGCAGTCAAAGAAGTAGGCCGGTGTGACCGCCGTTTTCGCCGCATCTTCGAACCACTCAAACGGAAAAATCCTCAGATCCGCGTTCCAGGCCTGGCGCGTCAGAAAATACCCGGCCTTGCGCGCCGCCTCAAGATATTTCTCCTCGCCGGTAAGCTGGTGCAGGTAGCACAACCCGCTCACCCCGTAGCCCGTGATCTCGGTGGAAATCGGATTGTTCCGCGCCAGATCGGACCGGTAGTAGCGGGCGATGCCGCCCGAGTGCTCCTGAATTCCGGAATTGAGCATCCACACCCCGGCACGGTGCACCAGTTGCGAGACTGAAAAAGGTTTGAGGGTCAATTTTGCAGCGGCGGTTGGCAAGCTACGTATTGTAACAGGTTCTCCTGTGTATTAGGCTCAGAATAGTACTGGTTCCAGACAACATGATCAGCTACGGCGCGCTGTTGGTTTTGCGGCTGTTGGCATTCCCGGCTTCCGCCGCGGAGGGCCTTCCCGCGCCCCTCGCCACCGGAGTGCTGGTGGAGTGGACCGGATCGGACAGCCTGGGCCACCTGGTCTTCCGCACCGCCCGTGACGAAACCCATCGCTGCGCCTTTACCGGCCGAACCTATTTTGAGTTGGAGCACCGGCGGACCCGCATTTCCTCCATCCGCACCGGCGAGTCGCTGGAGGTGCTCTCGGAAAAGCTCACCGATCCGCCCAGTTGCCGCGCGTTAATCGTCCGCGTCGTCAGGCATCAGGCGCCACCCGCTGCTGGCGCGGCAAAACTGCGCCGCCCGTTTGGCAGCCCCACCGAATCGTTTGCCCCGCGCGGCAACCTGTCGCTATCGGCTGTGGCGCTTCGATTCGACGATCCCTACGTCTGGATCCGCACGCGCGAAGGCAAGAACATCATGTTGGTGTTGCGCGATGACACCCGGCTCGCTGAAAACGGGCTGCCCGCCCTGCGCCAGGCGATTCCCATGAACCGCCCCCTGCATATTCGCGCCGGAAGGAGCGCGGAAATGGAGTTGGAGGCCTATTCCATCTTCTGGGGCGACATCCTTCAACCCGATCGGCCCACCCCCAAAGCGGCTAAACTAGGCAGGAAATGAACACTGACACGGGCGCTGAGGCAGTCGGCGTAATGGTCCACGCCGATAACGGTACAGGCGTGCTGCACCAGATGACCGGAGTGATCGCCCGACACCAGGGCGACATTACTTCGGTCGCAATTTTGGAGAATACACCGGAACTGGCGCGGACATACTTCGAAATCCGCCTGCCCGCGCAGGATGAGGCGGCAATGGAACGGCTGCTGGCCGATCTCCGGACACTGCCCATCGTGCGCCACGCTGAGCAGACCAATACCATGCAGCGGATTTTCGGCAAGCGCATCATTATCATCGGCGGCGGAGCGCAGGTGGGCCAGGTGGCCATCGGCGCCATTTCCGAAGCCGACAGGCACAACATCCGCGGTGAACACATCTCCGTCGACACCATCCCCCTGGTGGGAGAGTTGCCTTTGGCGGAGGCCGTGCGCGCCGTCGCGCGCCTGCCCCGCGCTCGGGCCCTGGTGCTCGCCGGCTCGCTCATGGGCGGAGAGATCGAACAGGCTGTCCGCGATGTGCGCGAGCAAGGGTTGCTGGTGGTGAGCCTGAACATGGCCGGCAGTGTCCCGGACGCTGCTGACCTGGTAGTGACCGACCCTGTTCAGGCAGGGGTAATGACGGTGATGGCCGTCGCCGAAACCGCCAAGTTCACCATCGACCGGCTGAAACGCAGAGTCTTCTGACCCCGGTCAATCCACCCGGAATTCGTGCTCCCGCGCCGAAACCGATCCGCTGGTGTCAGTACCGATGTGCGCCCAATAAGTCCCGGCGTCCAACCGCGTGCCGATGTTGGCCACGATTCGATCGCCGCCCTCCGGCAGCGCAGACCCTCGCCAACGCGTGACGCCCGAGGAATCCATGATCCAGACCGCGTAAGCTGGCGCACTCTTCAACCCGGACGAACGGATGTGCAGCCGGTAGTAGTGCCCGCTCGCCACCCGTGGCATCTCCCCACCCCGGCTGGCTTCAAGCGTGAGATCGACATAAGCCGGCGATCGCCCCGGCAGCCCCGAAAACAATAACGCGATGGCAAGGGACATTACAGCCCCGATCGGCGCCAGCGACCTGGCCGGCGTCGCCCAGCCGCGCAGCCAATCCTGCCACGCGCCCGATACACCTCGATTTGCCTTGCGGTCCCGGCGCACCCGGCCGGCCGCCATCTTAAATGCCCGCACGTAGGATTCCGCCTCTTCCAGCCGGCTCCGGCAGGAGCCGCACTCGAAAAGATGGTCTTCTACTTCCTCCAATTTCGTCCCCCGGACCCGCCCAAACGCGTACTCCTCCAGGGTTTCCTCCGCAATATGTAATCCTGAGTTCATCCTCAGCAGGACCTGCCTTTCCTTTTCCTGCCCGGATGCAGCAACCAGGCAGGACCGTCATGTATATAGTGCTAGGCAGTCAGAGATTTTCTCACCCAAAATGTACGAATCGGCTTTTGCGCCACCTTCCGGCGCCCGATTTCCGTAAATCGCGTCTTCGCCCTGGATTTGATCAGGCGAAACTGCGTCTCACTGAGTCCCATCTCCTGACAGATCTGCTCGGCAGGTTGGTCGTCGAGGTAGAACCGGCTCAGAATCTCCCGGTCCCTCACCGGCAGCCTGCGCAGGATCTTCTCGATCAGCTTCGAGTTCTCCTGGCACAGGATCCGTTCTTCCGGATCGCCCGACCCGGCCAGATTGATGCCCGCATCCAGATCCGTCCGATCCTTCCGCTCGGCAACCACCTCGTCGATGCAGGCCGCCACCTGCCGCCGGACCACCGTTCGAACAAATCCCATCAGCCGGCCCGGATCGCGCAGTTCACCGCGCCGGATCGCCTGCACCACAATCACAAACGTGTCGTGTACTTTGTCTTCCAATTCCTGTTGGCCGAGATGACGGCACATGTAAAAACGAACACCCTTGGAAAATAGCCGATATAAGTCCTCCATCGCCGTAGAGTCTCCGGTCTGAATTCGTACCACCAGGTCTTCAACCTCGGCTGTGGAGAGAGGACCAGCCGGGGGGTTGTTCTGTTCCGCCGAACCGACGTCACTGGGCGCGCGATCCTCCGATGCGTCACCCATTTCTTCGCTGACCAGGCGCGGTTGAGCACTCACCATAGCGTGCAGACATCCTTTCGAGGCTCCGGCCTGACAACTCCGAAGCCCTACGGGCACAAACTCCTGTGCGGCGCAGTCACGACGCCGCGCGTCTTCCACTGCGGCGGTTGGTCATCCGCCGGACAGAAAACGGCAAAGGTGCGCAAGCGCGATACGCTCGCCCACATATCAGTTCTAGTACTTTTGGAACTTCTTGTATTATAGGGGAGTTTTATTCCCGTGCGGCAGGGTATCCGCAAAGTATTTCTACATTCCCCCCCACCTGTGGACTAAACTTCTGGCCCGATCATGCAAGGCGGTCCAGCGTCCGGTAAAGGTCCTCGGGAAGAAAAGGCTTGGGAAGCCAGGCGTCGAGGCCTGCGCGGGAAAGCCGTTCATCGTCGGCCGAGACCGCGGTCACGGCCACAATGGGCACCCTGGCGTTGGCGCCCGCGCCTTCCTGGCGTATGATCTGCGCTGCTTCCAAACCGTCCATCACCGGCATCATGATGTCCATCAGAATGAGATCAAAGGGTTTCTGCCGCGCCGCGGCCACCGCCTCGGTGCCCTTGGAAACCAGTTGTACGGTGTGTCCCCGGCGCTCCAGCAGCTTCAGCAAAACACGCTGGTTCACCTGGTTGTCCTCAGCCACAAGAATGCGCAACCGGCCGTTCGTTCTCCCGCTCCCGGGCGACTCTGGGGACTGCGGCTCATCGGCGGGGAAAGGAATCGTCCAGTGGATGCGCACTCCTTGCCCATTCCATTGGTCCACCCGGATTTCCCCGCCCAGAACTCCTGCAATCTTCCTCGCCATCACCATCGAATAGTCCTGCGAGGCCGTGGCGGCTCCCGCCACGCCCGCCGCCACCCGTAACGCCGAAACGCAGAACTCCAATCCGGTTTGTGCCGGCCCCGCCGGCCCGGCGCGCAGTTCCAGCAGGAGCCGTCTGTCCGGACTTGCCTGTCTGGCGTAATCGAGAACCCGCCGCAGCAGATACTCCACCCGGATCCGGTCTCCCCGCACCTCCCCGGGAACTTCGGGCGAAATCAGCATCTGAACCGCCGTCGCACTGGCCTCCACCACCACTCTTACTACTTCGGCGGGCGAAAACGGTACGATATTCAGCCCCTCCACGTCCTCTGAGGTTTCGCTCACCAGGATGTCGTTCACCAGCGCAGCAGCAAGTTGCGCCGAACTGAGCACCGCCTCAACCTGCTCTCTCTGTTCGGGTTCCAGCTTCCGGTCCTTGAGAAGGTGCGCCATACCGGCAATCGCCTGGATCGGAGTCCGCAACTCCCGCGCCGCGTTGTGAAGAAATTCCTTCCGCGACGCCGCCTCCGCAGCCGACTTCTTCCGCTCCTGCTCCAGATCCTTTGTCTTCTGCTGCATCTGCTGGATCAGGTCCCGCGCCGTGCGCATCTGCCGCCGGACCTTCTCGTGGATCAGCGCGCTCAACGATACGTACAGGTTTCCAAAGTAGATTCCCAGGATCTTCACGATCTCCGCCGTCCAGTTGACCGCCCGTCCGTCCACGAACTGAATCCACAACAGCATTCCCACGTAACAGGCGGTACTCCAGTGGGCGTAGGCCAGCACCGGCCGGAACCCGTTGGCCGCCTGATCGGCCGCCCGCAACACGAAAATCAGCAACAGCCAGCTCTTCTCAGCGCCGGTAATGTAGACGGCGCAGGTGAACAGCAGGACGTCGGCGTAGAGAAACACCGCGGCCAGGTCGATGCGCCTCACCTGCTGATACCAGACCTGCAGAATCAGCCATGAGAGCGTGCAATACCCCGCGGTGCCTATCACGTAGTACAGCAGAGCCCGGTCGGAAACTTCCGCCGAAATCAGCGCATAGTGCAGCCCCGCCAGCAGCACCACCGCCGTGAATCCCAGCGCTCTCGCCTGCGGTACAACAACCGTTTGAAGCCGGAATCTGCGTCCCGGTACCCCCGTTGCCGCCTCTGCCTGCGCCAGCCTGGTTTGCATTCGTTCAGAACCGTCAGTGACCGTACAGCCGTTTGTTCTTGGCGATCACGTCGGCCAGCTTCTGTGAAGCCCACCGCCCCTCAAAGTGAATCGCCGACAACTCCGTCTGATTCGCCGTGAAGAACGCAAGTACTCCACTCTCGCCGACCGAATACAGCAGAAGGTCGCCAAGGCTTCCCCGAAGCGTTACCTCAACCATCGCGCCGCAGAAAAAGCCTTCACTCATCAATCGGCCGAAGTTCGCCGCTTCTGCAGCCACATTTGTAATTTCTTCCAGCGCTCCGTCCACTTCCGAGAACGAACATCCCAGCGCCCCCCCTTCGTTCGTCAGGAACAGCACTCCTCTCACGGCAGGCAGCGAACGCTGCAGCTTCTCCACCTCATTCTGGATCTCCCACACCGTGGGATGTTCCATCAGGCTTACTCCAAAATCGAGTTGTGAAGGCGGCATTTGAGGCATGGCGTTTTTCGTTTTGCAGCTTACATTCATAATGCGGCCATCCCACACTTGAAAGAATCGAGGAGGAACCCGAGAATCGTAAGACAATTGGTCGTGGACGTCTCCCCGGACGTTCTAGAACTATCGATAGAGAAAGGAAACAACACCCATGCCCAAAATCGACTGGAGCTACCACCGCCCAGGCTGAAAGACCTGCGGAAAAACGCAGGAGTTTCTTGCGTCTCACCACCTGGCGCCTTCCACCACCGTCGACGCCAGAAAATCCACCCTCGGCGAAAAACAAGCTCTCCAATTGGCTGCTGAAGCCGACGAAATCTACGCCGCCAAGGGCAAACAGGTGGTCCACCTGAACATGAACAAGGACAAGCCCGATGCCGCGCAACTGCGCTCCCTCCTGCTGGGGCCTACCGGCAACCTGCGGGCGCCCACCCTGCGCAAAGGCAAAACCCTGATCGTCGGATTCGACGAAGCCACCTACCAGGAGCTGTTCGGCTGAGGGGCCACCCGCCCCTCACCGCCATTACAGGAATATTACATTCGAATCCCGCACGCCGGTTGTATGATCGGGCCATCATGGAGCCTGCCAGATCCGACAAACACCCGAAAGGCCCCCGCGCCCGCGTCCTGCTGACCTCAGTCTTCGGCCCATACGCGCAGGATGATGAGTTCGGAAGCCGCCGTATCAACCCCATGGAGCTGTACCACAGTCAGGTCACCCGCCTGCAGGGATCGTTTTCCCTGCGCATGTTTCACCGCTCCTGGGGCATCATGATGATCCAGGAGAACATCTCAGCGCCCTCCACGCTGCTGGACTTCCCCACACGCGATGCCTTCGCCGGGGAACTGAAAACGGGCGGCTACGATATCGTCGGCATCTCGTCCATCATCGTCAACGTGGGCAAGGTGCGCGAAATGTGCCGCATGACGCGCGCTCTCTCGCCCGGCGCCACCATCGTTGTGGGCGGCCACGTCAGCGCCATACCGGGCATCGAAACCATGGTGGATGCCGACCACTTCGTGCGCGGCGACGGCGTCTCCTGGATGCGCCGCTTTCTGGGTGAGGACCCGGAGGCACCCATCCGCCACCCCCACATCGTGTCCGGCTTCGATATCCGCACCATGGGAGTGAAGGCGCCCGCCACTCCGGGCAGCACCGCCGCCACCATCATCCCTTCCCTCGGCTGCCCCATGGGATGCAACTTCTGCACCACCTCGGCCTTCTTCGGCGGCAAAGGCAGGTTCCTCAACTTCTATGAGACCGGCCAGCAGTTGTTCGCCGTCATGTGCGAAATGGAATCAGCGCTCAAGGTGCGCTCATTCTTCATGATGGATGAGAACTTCCTGCTCCACCGCGGCCGCGCCATGGAGTTGCTGGATCGCATGAAGGCCGCAGGCAAGGCCTGGACGCTGTACGTCTTCTCCTCGGCCAACGCCATCAGCAGGTACACCATGAGGGAACTGGTGGAGTTGGGTGTTTCCTGGATCTGGATGGGCCTGGAATCGCCTCGCTCAGCCTATGCCAAGCTGAAGGGCCACGATACGCTCGCCCTCGCCCGCCAGTTGCACCAGCACGGCATCAAGGTGCTGGGGTCGACAATCGTCGGGCTCGAACATCACACGCCCGGCAATATCCGGGAGGAGATCGAACATGCCGTTTCGCACGAAACCGATTTCCATCAGTTCATGCTCTACACGCCCGTGCCCGGCGCGCCGCTCCACCATCAGATGCGCGACCAGGGCCTTCTGCTCGACGTCGACCTGGCCGATATCCACGGTCAGCACATGTTCAACTTCAGGCACCCGGCCATCTCCCGCGATGACTCCAAGCGCTTTCTCGACTGGGCCTTCCTGCGCGACTTTGAGCGCAATGGCCCCAGTCTGTTCCGCGTTTGCCGCACGGCGCTCGCGGGCTGGAAGCGTTATGGCAAGGATGCCGACCCGCGCGTGAGGGAGCGCTTCGCCGCCGAGATCCGCTCCATCCGAACCGTCTATACCGGCCTGCTCTGGGCGATGGAACGGCAACTGCGGCAAACTAACCTGGCTGTCTGCGCGCAGATCCGCTCCCTGCGCAAGGAGATGGAGTGCGAATTCGGTCTGCCGGCCCGGCTGATGGCGCACCTGCTGGGCCCCATCCTGCTCTGGACCAGCCGCCGTGAACAGAGGCGGCTGGCCGAAGGCGCCACCTACGAGCCCAGGACCTTCCTTGAGCGCCGCAACTGGGTGGGCCAGGCTTAAGCCACTCTACAGTACCGCAAATACACGCTTCACCGCTTCGATCGTATCCCCCACCTCGCGCTCGCTATGCACGGTGGATACATAGAACCGGCCATCGGGCAGCAGGTATAACCCCTCGTCCAGCGCCAGGCGCAGGAACCGGCCCAGCAGCTCTTTGTCGTCCTCCAGCGTATGCCTGTAGTTGGTCAGCTCCGTCCGGGAAGTGAAGTGCAGTGAGAATGCCGCGCCGAAGCCGGTAATCGTCAGCGCAATCCCCGCCTGGCGCGCACAT
>JANRLE010000142.1:0-4382 GCA_033762895.1 Bryobacteraceae bacterium
AGGAAATTGCGGACGTGCAGGTCGGTTGCAAAGCCGAAGCCTTTCTCCGAAGTGCGGGTGAGGGCGGCAGTTTCCTCGGCGCCCTGCAGGTACACCTTGCACTCTTCGCGGCCGATGTCCATGCGGGCCTTGTCGCCATCCAGTTGATTGAGCTGATCGTTGCGGCTCTTGTACCGCATGGCGGCGTAGTTGATGGAGAAGACGCCGATGAAGTCCTGCGGATATTCGGCGGTGACGACAACCGATTCGGGTGTGTCGACGCCTTCTTTGTGCGGGCGATTGGCGGCGGCGGTGACGGCGGAAGGATACGATGCGTTCATCAGCAGGTGGATGCCGTCATAGACATGAGCGCCCTGATCGGCGACGATGCCGCCGGCGTAGTCGGAGAAGAAGCGCCAGTTGCGGAAACGGAGGGGGTTTGGCGCAACGCGGTTGGTGGCGGGTCCCTGCCACTGCTCCCAGTCGAGCGGGCCATCGACGCTGGCGGCGGCGGGCTGAAGATAATTGTTTAGCCACCACGAGCGCACCATGCGCACATTGCCGAGCGTGCCATCGGCGATGATGCGGCGGGCATCGAGATAAAGGTCGTAGCTGCGGCGCTGCATACCGACCTGGATGATCTGTTTGGATTTCGCTTCGGCTTCCACGAGTTCGACGCCTTGTTCGGGAGTCTGGCAAAGTGGCTTTTCGACGTAGACGTCCTTGCCGGCGGCGAGGGCATCGAGCACCATGCGGTGATGCCAGTGTTCGGGCGTGGCGATGAGGACAGCCTGAATGTTGCGGTCATCCAGAAGCTGTTTGTAGTTGCGGTAGGCGCGGGGCGAGACGCCCTGTGTTTTGGATGCAGTGGACAGGGCGCGTTCCAGGTTGGGTTCGTAGACGTCGCAGATGGCATGAACGCGGAGCGCAGGATCCTTCTGAAACACGGTCATCACAAACGCGCCACGGCTGCCGCTTCCGATGACGCCGAGGTTCACGCGATCCGATGGAGCGGCGAGCGCCCAAGACGCCGACCCGATGAATACGCGGCGGGTAGGAAAAGACATTTCAGTGGGATTATAACGCCAGAGGTGACCCGGCCACATTCTCATCAGGGTGAAACGAGACATTCAATCGATCGAAACGCCGGGCGGTTAGGCTGGCTGGGCATGAGGTTATTCTGGTTTTCTTTCATCCTGCCGGCGGTGATGTGCGGGCAAACGTTCGGTGAACTAACGGGAACGGTGATGGACGCCTCCGGCGCAGTTTTGGGCAACGCGCGGATCACGGCAGCCAATACGGCCACCGGGCAGCTTCGCAACGTGACCACAACGGGCGCGGGTGTGTACCGCATCCCGTTCCTCAGTCCGGGGAGCTACGACATTACGGCGGAGCTGGCGGGCTTTAAGAAGACGACGCGGCGCAACGTGCCGGTGCGGGTGGATGTCGTTGAGCGGGTGGATTTCACCATGGAACTCGTGCAGTTGAGCGAGACGATCGAAGTGAGCGAATCGATTCCGCTGCTGGAAAGCGACAACGCCGCGATTGGGACGGTGGTGGAGAACAAGCGGATCGTGGAACTGCCGCTCAACGGGCGGAACTGGCTGCAGATGGTGGCGTTGGCGCCGAACGTGAGCGCGGAGATGCGTTCGAGCGGACACGTGGATTCGCGGCAGGGTGGCGAGAGGGGCCGGCAGCCGATCTCGATCGCCGGACAACGGCAGTTCTTTAACCGGTTCACGCTTGACGGGGTGGAGAACACCGACGTGAACTACAACACCTACGTGGTGCGCCCGTCGATCGAAGCGTTGAACGAATTCAAGGTGCAGACGGGAATTTATTCGGCCGAATACGGGCGGGCGACATCGCAGATCAATGCCACGACAAAATCGGGGGGCAACCAGTTTCACGGGGCCGTGTTCGAGTTCCTGCGCAATAGCGCGCTGGACGCCAAGGAATGGAGGCAGGTGGGAGAGAAGAACCCGTTCCGGCGGAACCAGTTTGGCTTTGTGTGGAACGGGCGGATCATTCGCGACCGGCTGTTCTTCATGTCGAATTTCGAAGGCACGCGGGATTCGAAGACGCTGCAGGGATCAGCGAACGTGGCGCCCACGGCGTGGCGCAACGGCAATTTCTCCGGCCAGGCGGCGGTGATTTTCGATCCGGCCACACGCACCTACCAGGCAGGGGCGAACAACACGGAACGCGCGGTGTCGGCGACGCCGTTCGGCGGCAACATGATTCCCGCGTCGCGGATACATCCGGCGGCGGTGAAGCTGCTGGAGTTCTATCCCGAGGCAACGGCGCCTGGAGAAAACCTGGTCCAGAACTACATCCGGCAGCGGCAGCGGCCGCTCAATTCGGATCAGTTCACGCAGCGTCTGGACTGGAACGAGTCGGCGCGGTCGGCATGGTTCGGCCGCTTCAGTTGGGCCGATGAATTTGAGAGGCGGCTGGAGGCGTTTCCGGCGCAGGAAGGCGGCGTCCAGGTGAATGTGTTTCAGGTGATGGCGTCGAACATCCGGACCATCTCACCAACGATCGTCAACGAGACGCGGTTTGGCTACAACCGGTTTGACAACGATCTGATTCTGCACTTCGCCTATACCCGGGACGTTACGAAAGAACTGGGCATACAGGGCCTGGTGTCGCCATCAGAGAACGCCTGGGGCACGCCGGCGGTTCAACTGGGCAGCGGGCTTTCAAGCTTTGGCGAATCCGGCAACGGCCCGTGGATCTATCGCAACCGCACGCTGCAGTTTCTCAACAACACCAGCGTGGTGCGGGGCAAGCACACGCTGCGGTTCGGCATGGAGGCACGGCGGAATGTGTACAACGCGCAGGGCAACACGGTGGCGCGGGGCCGCTTCTATTTTCAGGGCTTTCTGAGCATTGCGCCGGGCGGACGCCCGCAGGCGGGCAATCTATTCGCCGACTATATTCTGGGCCTGCCGCAACGTTCGGAACGGGCGCTGGGGTTGGCGGCGGCGGATCTTCGCTCGATCTCCTGGTACGGCTACGGGGAGGACTCGTGGAAGGTGACGCCGAAGCTTACTCTTACGCTGGGCCTGCGTTACGAACTGACGCCGCCGTGGTATGAACCGGACCGGCGCATCATGAATATCCAGATGTTCGGGTGGGAAGCGGGTGCGCGGACGCCCGTCATGACGCGTCCGGGACAAGGCGATTTCAACGACGGGCTGGCCTTCCGTTTCGCCGACGTGATTCCGACGCAGACTGGCGACGATAAGATGGGGCGGTCGACGATCCAGACGGACCGTAACGATTTCGCGCCGCGCATTGGCATTGCATGGTCGCCGACGGCGAAGTGGACAATCCGAGCCGGGAGCGGGCTGTTCTATACGCAGGATCAGGGGAATCCGCGCTTTGACATCGCGAGGAATCTGGCGGGCCGCGGGGATTTCACATCGTCGGATCAACGTCCGAACTCGACACTGGACGATCCGTGGCGGTTTGAACGCCAGTCATTCACCTGCACGGGTTGGACGGGCAACTGCGTGGGGCAGCCGTTTGTGCTGGGCAACGTGAACCACCGCCGCACGCCCTATGTGGCGCAGTGGTTGTTCAATCTTCAGCGGCAGGTGGGCGACAACTTCCTGGTGGAGGCCGGATATATGGGCAACATCGGACGGAGGCTGGAACGGCTTCGCAGCACGAATGAGCCGTACCTGCGCACCGGCGCCAACGACACGCGGAGCATCGCGCAGCGGCGGCCTTTCCCGATTTACGGCATCATCCAACAGGTGGATAACGTGGTGAATTCGAACTACCATGCGTTCAACCTGAAAGTGCAGCAGAGATTTTCCAACGGGCTGTCGCTGCTGATAGGCTATACCTGGAGCAAGGCGATAGACGACGCAAGCGGCATCCGTTCGTCGAGCGGGGAACAGTCGATTGCGGCGTGGGACTGGGACCTGCGACCGGAACGGGGCCTGAGCCAGTTCCACACGGGCCACCGTTGGGTGACCAGCCTGCTCTATGACATCCCGTTCTTCCGGAGCGCGCCGCGTTGGGCGCAGACCGCCCTGGCCGGATGGCAGACCAGCAGCATCCTCACCTTCTCGACGGGCAATCCGCTGCGTGTGGGGGTGATGGGAGACAGCAACAATATCGGCGGGGAGGGCAACTATCCCGACGCGACGGGAGTAAGCCCGTTCGACGGCGCCGGCACAGAGGCGCGCTTTTGGAACATCGACGCGTTCGATATCACCAACCCCGAGCTGCGATTCCGGTTTGGCAATACGGCGCGCAACACGCTGTTGGGCCCGGGCTACGCGAATTGGGATTTTTCGATGCTGAAGGATTTTTCCATGCCTTGGGAGGGCCACCGGCTGCAGTTCCGGTGGGAGGCTTTCAACTTCTCCAACCATCCCAACTGGAAT
>JANRLE010000143.1:0-11881 GCA_033762895.1 Bryobacteraceae bacterium
AACTTCTCCAGCCGGTATTTTCCGAATTGAGCCGGCAGTTGCATCGATATCGAGTGGTTACCGCATCAGCTTACCGCACCAGCCGCACCAGCGCGCTGAGCAGGCCGCCCAGAATCGTGATGCCGAACAACACGCTCAGCGCCACAATCGCGATGAACCATTCCTGCGTGTGGAAGCGCGGCGGCAACTTCTGCATAAACGAAGGCAGCGTGGCCGAATGCGCCACCGGCGCGGGCGCCCGCGGAACCGTCAGCGGCCGCGGCGGGGGAATGGGGACCATCGGCGGTGGAACGGGCGGAAGCTGATAGCCGCCTGAGCCGGTGGCCGGCGCCGCCGCCATCCCGGTGGATGTTCCCGACGCCACCGGAATGTTCGACGTGTTCATCCCCTTCAGGATGCGGTCCAACTCCATCCCCACGTCCCCGAAACTCTGCGGCCGGTCCTGAGGGTTCTTGGCCGTGAGGTGGTTGATCAGATCCCGGACCGAAGGCGGCGCGCCTGCCTGCCGGACCGCCTCCATCTGCAGCGGCTCGGTCAGAATCTGATCGAAGGCCTTCTGGATGGAGTCCGCCGTCACGCCCTTGGTCTCGGTGATCAGCTCATAGAGCACCACGCCGAAGGCGTAAACGTCCACCAGGTGCGTCACGTTCTGCCCCAGCACCTGCTCCGGCGCCATGTAGTATGGCGTTCCCAGCGTGAACCCCGCCCTGGTCAGCGACACGCTTTGCGACTTGGCGATGCCAAAATCCATCAGCTTCACGCGGCCCGTGGCGTCGATATGCACGTTGTCCGGCTTGATGTCCCGGTGAACGATTTTCTGTGAATGGATGTAGTCCACCGCCTGCGCGATCTGGTAGGCAATCCGCAGCCGGTTCCGCAAATCGCCGGTCCGCTTGTTTTTGATCGCATCGCGCAGCGTTTCACCGCGCAGGAACTCCATGATCATGAACGGGCGGCCTTCGTCTTCGCCGAAGTCGAACACGCGGATGATATTGTCGTGCGCGAAGTTGCCCGCCATGCGCGCTTCCTGCAGAAAACGCGCCTTCGTTTCCGGATCGGTGCAGCCCTGCGAGGTAAGGATCTTCACCGCTACCGTGCGGTTGAGCACGGTGTCCTGCGCGCGGTAGACATGCGACATGCCACCGCCGAGGAACTCTTCGAGCTGGTACTTTCCGATTCGTGCGGGAAGGTCCATGGGTTCAATCCAATTCTATCGCGCCGGAGCCTTCACTTCAGAACCTGCGCGATGCAGCGCATTCCCGCCATGAACCTGCGGTCAAATACCGCCGGCGCTCCACCCAGGTTCACGTTAAACCGGGCGTTGGCGATGGTCTGATTCGCCTGCCCGCCGCGGATGGGCCAGGTCACCAGGTAACCTCCGCCCGCCGGCGACACCGTCGCGTCGACAAAGAAGCGGAAAATCGCCCACACCCCGGTCCGGTTAAAGGATGGCGTGTCATTGTATTCGAACAACACCGAGTGCGCCGGCGTGCCCGTCCACGTAAAGGCCTGCGGCCCGCGCGCCAGTTCGGCGCGCCTGCCATCCACCGTAATGCTTCCCGTCTTCGCCTTGGTGGGACCGAGCAGCAGTTCCACTTCGGAAAGTCCGATCGAGTAGTTCAGTTTCGGTCCCTGGCCGCCGGGGTAGAAGGCATCGGCCAGCCTCGCCACTTCGTTCAGGAAGCGCACAAAATCCGGGTTCACCGGCGGATTGGCCGACGGATTGGCCTGGAACTGGTTTCCGATGCGCATCACCGATTGCTTCAGGCTGCTCTCATAGAACTGCCACACCAGGCCCGTACCCGGCCGCAACAGCGTGTTCAACTCCTCCAGCGTTACCTCCGGCTGCGCCGCCGGATCGAAGGGGAACTTGCGCTTGATCAGGTTGAACTGCGCGCACAGTGCCGCCCCGGCCTTGTTCTCCGGCGGTTCGGGCCTCGGAAAATTGAGCTGAGTCGGCTTTACGAGAATCGCGAGAATCGAGCGGTCCAGATTCGCCTCCGAATCCGGAGCCGACGGGCGGCCAAGAATCTGCGCCGCCATCTGTGCCTCCTGCCGCACCATGTCGGCGGTCGACAGTCCCGCTGCATCGTTGGTGTTGCGCGCCACCGTTTCCACGCTCACCTGCAGCTTGGTCAGCGCATTCACGTAGCCGTCGTTCTTCCCCGGCACCAGGTACGCCGTGCCCGGCGGAACCACGTTGTGAGCCCACTGGAAGGCATTGCGCACCTTCTGCGCCGCGGCATCGGTGGCCGGTTCGGGCGCCGTATTCTGGCTGGCCATGCCGATCAGATAGAGCGTCGCCGGACGCCCCCCGGAATGCTCGCGCAGCTTGTTGGCCGCATCGCCCAGCCCGGCGTAGCCGAGCACCGTCGTGTCCTGGTTAAAATAGGCGCGCCAGCGGGCGATGTAGTCGTTGACATAGCGTTCCCGGATCTGCACCAGCATGTCGGCGGGTGTATCCTTGGAGCGCCGGAAGCTCTCCGGAAGCACCCAGGGCTCAGCCGCATACAGCTTGGGGTTTTTGAACAGCGCCTGCATCGCCGCCCAGCCATCCCTGGTGAAGGCGCCGCGTATGTCCTTGTTATTGATGATCACCGCCGCGGTGCCGGCGAAATCGCGATTATAGTTCAGGCGCTTGCCCTTGCGGTCGGCCTCATCCAGCATGGCGTTATACTGGCTGTCCAAAAGGGGGAACGAACCCAGCCAGACACGCGCCGTGTTCACCGCTTCACCGTCTTCACGTTCGGAAAACGGATTGCCGTGGCGCAGGTCACCGGCGTAGAACTCGAACTGTTTTTCGGCCAGGGTGCGGCGTTCCTGGTCAATCTGCTGGTCGCGCTTTTCCGTCCAGTAGTCGCGCAACCGGGCTGAGAGATAGTCGCGCTCGCGGTCGTCGGTGGTGCGCTTCCATTCCTTCGTCGTCAGCAGATAGGTACGAAGGTTGTGATAGCCGTAGTTGTAGTCATCCTCGGGCCGCGCCTGCGAGGGGCGGCTGCGCAGGAAGGCGAGCATCCTGTCCTGCTGCGTCTCGCGAAACAGCAACTGGTTGAAGCTCTGGTAGTAGGCCTTGCGCACCAGCGGAAGAAGATCGCTGCCCGTGTACAGGCCCCAGCGGTAGCTCCAGGGCGCCCCGCCCGTCTCCCATTTGGTCAACTGTTCCAGCCGCTCCCGCAGCCCGTCCAGCCGCTTCAGGTCGTCGATGCCGGGCAGAGCGGCCGGCTGCAGCCGCACGGATTTGATCCGGGTGGCCGCATCCAGTACGTCGTTCTCCAGAGACCGGTTGTTGAAGAACGAGAGCGTCGCCGCAATCATAAACAGCAGCGCCAGACAGGCCGCCGCCGCCAGCAGGATCCGGCGCATGGTGCTGGTTTTGGTGCTGGCCCCGCTGGCCCCCATCGCCGCCTTGTCTTCGAGAATGATCTCGTTGAACAGGCGCGTGAGGAACACCCATTGCGGCACTTTTCTGCCCACCGGAGACGCCTGCGGCGCCACCATGCCCGCCTGCTGCACATCGGCCATGCTGAAGATCCGCGTCGCGCCAACGGCGGGTGTTTGCGGCTGCGGCGCCGGCCGCAGCGCCGAGGGACCCATTTCCGACACCACCACCGGACGCACGCCAGCAAAGTAGAAGCCTCTCAGAAACGGGCTGGCGTTTAACTGGCTGGGCCGGCCCGTGTCCACCAGAAATTGCACGAGCGGCCCTTTGAGTTTGCGGAACTCGCGCGGGAATTCGTAGCATGGCGGCAGCTTCTCGGGATCATTTTCCCGCGGCAGAAATTCAATGCGTTTGTCGCACAGCGAGTAAAACAGATCCTCAAAGGCCTGCCCCAGCCGTTTGGTTTCCTCTTCGGCATACACACCACCCGACCAGTTCCGCATCGGCAGCGTCGCGCCGAAGACCTGTGTCGCCTCCTCATTGCTCAGATTGCGGAAATAGTCCAGGAAAAACGGCAGCCGGTCGGCCCGCGTAAAGATCACGTAAACCGGAAAGCTGATGCCGAACTGCTGGGAGATCTCCTGAAAGCGCGTCTGCGCCGCCCGTGCCGCGCGAGTCATCGCCTCCGAGGCGCCGCCTTGCATGAACCTTTCCACGTCCACGCAAAGGATCGCCGCCCGCGGCGCTTGCGCCTTTCCCCCGAACAGCGACTTGAGTTTGCCGGGCGCCAGCTTCTTCAGCAGCTTCCCCCAGCCAGCCGGATCGGCCCACAAGCCGCCACCTGATTCGACAAAAACCGCCTTGCGCGCAAACCAGAAGTTGGCCGCCCGCGTCGGCACAATGGCGTTGTCCTGGTTATAAACATGGCCGCTCAGCAGTTCCGGCTCCATGCCGGAGTGCATCAGGATCGTGGTCTTGGTGCTGCCGCTGTCACCGGTGAGAAACAGCACCGGCATTTCACCCAGTCCGCCACCCGGTCCGAGCTTTGCAGCAGCCAGTTTCGCTCCGGCGTCGCGCACCAGTTGATCCACTTCGGCCGTGTCGCCGCTGTCACTACCACCCGATGCCGCCGCGGCTCCGCCGCCGCCCGATGCCGCCGCCTGCTTCCGGTTGTTCCACTTGTCGTGAAGCAGGTACATGATGGCCGACGAGGTGACGCCCAGCGCGCCCAGCCAGTAGAAAACGAGACTCGCTTTCTCGCCGCCCCAGTTCAACACGTGGGTTGCGGCCCAGCTCGAGGCCAGGAAGAATCCCAGGCCAATGGCGTAGCTCCAATGGATCCTCATGCGTTGAGCTCCCTCATGCCACCAGTTCGCCGAGCCGCGAAATGCCGCCGCTCAGTACAAACTTATAGATCAGAAACAGCACCAGCGCCACGCCGGCCGAGGCCGCGCTGGCGATCATCAGCCGTTTCACCCACACATCGCCGGCGCGGGCGGCATACTGCTCCGCGGGCAGCCGCCAATTGCGCGCCAGTTCCGCCCCCGTCTGGCGGATGCGTCTGATCTTCTGCGCCGTGGCGTCGATAATTGCCCTCAACTCGGCCCGCCCCCCGATGCTGTAACGGCCCGCAAATCCCAACTGCAGGCAAAGCTGGTAGACCTCCAGCAGATCGGCCAGTTCCTGGGAATCGTTGCGCCCCAGCAGCGCCTGCAGATTCTGGAAGAACACCTCGCCCGCGATGTGATGCTGGTAAAGATCCTCCTGCAGGGGCTGCCGCGGCCAGTCGGCAAAAACGGGCCATCTCAGGTTGAGGATGCTTTCATCGAGAAACGCCACCGCCGCGTACTGCGCCAGGCGAATACTCTCGTCGCTATAACCCTTGCGCCGCGCCTCGTCCACCGCGCCGCGCAACATTTCCTTCACCTGACCCCGGAACATGCCCGAATCGGGCACCTGCAGGCGGTTGGACCGCATACGCTCGATGACCGTGAACAGCTCCTGGTACACCAGCGCCAGGTTTTCCGGGCGTCTCGACTCCGCCGCTCCGGCGGCCGATGAAACCATGACACTCCTCCTGTGGATAGAAGCGAAAACCGGCGCGGGCCGCCTTCAAAATTTTCCCGCCCGTTCAGGATTCCAGCACCACCATCAGTTCGATCTGCGGATCGGGCAGATCTCCAGGCACGTAAACCCCCACCTGCCTGGTCTGTACAATGTTTTCCCAGCACGGGCCCGCCCGGCTCACCCCAAAGTATTGGGTGTCGGCGTGCGTGGCGATCGCCGACGGCGGGATCCGCAAATGGGTAAGTGATAATCCGGGCAGCGCCCGTTTCACCAGTTCTTCGACGAAGCGCTGCGAGCAGACCTTGACGATGGCCGGCGTGCGCTGGATGATGTCAGCCTCGCCGGCTTTCGAATAGATGGCGAACACCCAGCGGCAGTGGTCCAGGCATCGCTGGTCAGCCACCTCGCCCGCCCAGAAGTAGTCCTTCACCTTGCGCAGCGGAATGGAAATACAGTTGGTGGGAACGATGGTCTCCAGCAGCCGCCGGATGTGTTCGTCAAGTTTCCCGAAACATTCGTCCAGCGCCCGGTGATCGTAGGCCGGCACCTCGCGCGGATGAACGTCGAAGGCGAACGTGCAGAGCGCGCCCCCCAGCCGCGCCAGTTCCCGGTACAACTCCTCGGGATGGCCGCGCCTGGTTTCGAGCAGGTGGCGGATCGGCGGCAGCGCTGCGTGGATCGAGTGCAGCATCCAGAAACGGCCCACATCCGACGTCGAATACTCCGCCCACGATCTCCCCGCCGCTTTCTTGCCCGCCGAAAGCGCGCGGCTTTTGTCCTCCAGTATCGTCACCAGCCTCTGGGTGATGGCCAGCAGCCGCTCACTGGCCGCCAGATCCACGCATGGCGGAACATAGCTGGGATCGAAGGTGAAGTTGCCCGCCCCGTCACGCATGATGCGCGCCACAGGCAGCATCACCTCGTCGCCCGCCGGCTCAAAATCCAGCATCAGACGGATGTTCTTCCGGCCCAACTCCACCGGCTTCTCATCGCGCCCCGTCGTTTCGTCGTGCAGCACACTGGTCTCAGACCAGTAGCGCGTGCCGGGCGTCCGTTCGGCTTCAATCGCCGGAATACAGTTCAACCCGTCCTGCCGCCGGGGCGGAATGCCGAGCAGTACTGTCACCCGATCGCGAGCCACGGGAAAGATATCGGCGATCTGCCGCGGACGCGGTAGAGGATCGCAATCGGGCATGTGAAAAGTCAGCCCGTCGGGGAAGATCCCGCGGCCGTGCAGCATCGCCAGCGTGCCGTTGCGCAAGGCTTCGGCATCGAATCCCCCTCCCACCATGCCCCACGACTCGAACCAGAGGCTCGATGTCAGGAAGCGGATAGAATCTTCGAAATACCGGCTTTGCAGCTGGAAATGGTGTGGCCCGAGATACATACCCTCGGACCAGACGACCCGCGAGAGGTTTTTCATACTGAACTCTGGGGTGGCCGGAAACGAATTCTGCGGCGCCCTTGTTCAAAAGATATACTCTAGCATAGCCGTTCTTTTTCCGAGACGAGTGTGGAGATGCGTTCGGCGAGGAACACGGGCCGCCGCCGTGCGGTTTGACTCCAGAATCTGCTGCAATGGAGGCGGGCAATTTTTCAGTCCCGGATTATAGGGTTTCCGCATGAGTTTGTATAAGAAGTACGATTTGCTCGAGGTCCTGCGGGACGACGGCGTGAAGACGTTCCAGGCAAAGGAACTGTTGACCGGCCGCCCCGTGGAGATCCATCTGCTCGTCGGCGAGCCGGACGCAGGCGAGACCCCGCCGGAACTGATTGAGCAGGTGGGCAGGCTGAAGCCCGAAGACGCCGAGCACATCGTGGAAACGGGACGCCACCTGGGTACACCATACGTCGTGACGCTGCCTTTAGTGGGATTCGGAAGCCTGCGTGAGTGGCTCGAAACGAAACTGCGGGCCGATGGGCCGGAGGAATCAAAGGCCGGCTACGACCCGCTCACCCGTGTGGGGCGCTGGAAGGTTCCACCCCCGGCACGGCCGCCGGACCCTGCTCCGGCCGCGCTCGAAGCGACCCGGCTGATGCCTTCGCAGCCGCCGGCGCCCCCGGTGCCCAAGCCGGCCGATGCGCCCGGCGATTTCACACACCTGTTCCAGACGTCGCGGCAGCCGGCCGCCGCCCCCGATCCAGCCGGTGAGTTTACGCAGCTTTTTCAAACCCCGCAGCCTCCGGCCCAGATGCCGCCGGGAGAGTCCACACGCCAGTTCCCCACCGCGCCGCCAGCCGCCACGCCGGCCGGTGAGTTTACGCAGCTTTTTCAAGCCCCGCAGCCGCCAGCCCAGATGCCGGCGCGAGAGTCCACACGCCAGTTCCCCACTGCGCCGCCAGCCGCCACGCCGGCCGGTGAGTTCACGCAGCTTTTTCAAGCCCAGCAGCCTCCGGCCGCCACGCAGCCGCCTTCCTCAGCCGGTTCCGCCGGCGAATTCACGCAACTGTTCCGGGCGCCCGCGCCGGCCGCACCCGCTTCGCCACCCCCTTCCTCACCCGCGCCACAGGGTGGCGAGTTTACGCGGATGTTCGAGACGCCGTCGAGTCCCGTACCCTCGTCGACGCTGCGGATGCCAGCCGCCGCTCCCCCGGTCCAGCCAAGCCCGCACCACGCGCAGCCGGGAGAATTTACCGCCATGTTCAACGCCGCGCCGGCGCCGGTATCGCAGCAGGCGCAGGGCGAAGCGAACCGGATGTTCCAGCCCGCGGCGGGAAACGAGCACCAGGTTCCCTTTGCTGCCCCATCGGCGAACGCACTGGGGCAGCCCGCGCCCGTCTCCCAGTCGCCTTTCGCCGCCCATCTTCCTGTGCATCCGGCTGTGAATCCGGGTCCAGGATTCGGGCCTGCGAAACCACCCTCGGTCCAGGATGACTACGCCAAGCTGTTCGGCGGCGGGCAGGCGCCGGCTCAGGCGCCAACCGGGGGCGCCGGCGGGGGGTTCGGAGCCACCAACGCCTTTCCTGTGCCGCAATATGGCCAGTCCGCTGCGCCGCAGGCCGGCCCAAGCGAATACACGCGGATGTTTGCACGGCCCGACACGCCAGCCGCGCCGGTTCCGGCTCCCGCGCCTGTCCCGGCTCCTGCGGCCGCGCCCAAACGCCCGGTGTGGCTTTTCGTTCTGTTGGGTGTGATCTTTGCCGGCTTACTGATCGGCCTGGCCGTGACCCTGCTCAAGTAAGGAGATAAAATTGTCCGAAATCCCGATCCGTTCAGGGTCCCCCGAACAATTCGCCCGCGTGAGAGAAGCATTCACTCGCGCGGGATTTCACGACGAGCGAATGACGGTCCCCGACACACTGGAGGCCGCCGGAGAGATGTTCCCTCCCTACTCGGACGAGAATCTGGTGCCCGCCGATGCCGATCCGGCCGAGGTGTTCACCGGCCTTTTTCTGCGGGGAGCGGCGGCGAGCGCGGGACAACTGCTGTCCTGCGCCGGCGAACAGGCCGCGGCCGACCTCATGGACCTGGGCATGCTGAAGATGTCCGGCTCCAGCCCTGGTCTGGTTTACGCCTCGGTGCGGGTGCGGCCCCTGTTCGGGCTGCATGTGATTTCCGATCTTTGGGTGGGCCATGACAACAACCAGGTCGCCGACGATATCGTTTACCCGCCCGACATCGCCAACACCGCCACTTATCTCTCCTACATTCCGAACCACCCGTGCGGGAAGTTCCTGGAGGCCTGCGGCGGCTCCGGCGTGGCGGCGCTGATTGCCGCGGACCGGTTTGCTGAAAAGGCCTGGTCGTTCGACATCACCGAACGCTCCACCCGTTTCGCCGAATTCAGCGGCAAGCTGAACGGGCTGGCCAACTTCACCGCCGCGTGCGGCGATCTTTACGATCCGGCCGGCGAAGAACGTTTTGACCGCATTGTGGCGCATCCACCCTACGTGCCGGTGTTAAAGCCGACCTGGATTTACCACGGCGGCGGCGTCGACGGCGAGGCGGTGACCAGGCGGCTTGTGGAAGGATTGCCTGAACGGCTGGCGCCCGGTGGACGGTTCCTGTGCCGCTGCGTGGGCACGGACCGGCAGGGGCAGAACTTTGAGCACAGGGTGCGGTCGTGGCTGGGTGAGCGGGAGGCGGATTATGACGTTGCCGTGGCCGTGATCGAGGCGATCAATCCCCTTTATTACGTGACAGTGAGCGTTTTGCGCGGGCGCAGCGGCGCAAGCGACCTGCCGTTGTGGAGCCGCACCTTCGAGCAAGCCGGCATTGTCAGGTTCGTTTCGTGCTTCTTTGCCGTGCAGCGGCGCGCTGAAGCGCGCCCCGTATTTACCGTGCGGCGCGACCAGGGCAAACGCTCCGGTCCCAGGGAGCTCGAATGGTTGCTGCGTTGGGAGACATTTCGCGCCTCCGGCGGCGTCGAAGAGAAACTGCTGGGATCGCGGCTGCGCGCCACCGCGGCGTCGCTGCGCAGCCGTCACACTATCGCGGAAGGAAACTGGACGCTGGGCGAGCAGTTGCTGCAGGTAATGCATCCCTATGAGATCTCATGGCCGGTGGAACCGTGGACGGTATACCTGCTTCCGCGGGCCGATGGCACGCTCACAGGCGCCGGACTTCATGCCCTGCTGCGCCAGGACGAAGTGATCCATCCCGAAGTGAGCGCCGCTGAATTCGCATCGGCGCTGGCCGAACTGGTTTCCGGCGGATTCCTCAAAGTGGAGGGAATGGATTGGCCGGAGCCCAGGGAACTATGAATTCCACCGGACAGGCATTTCCGCTGCGGATCGGCGCGGAGGAATCCTTTGCCGCCGTACGCGGCTTTCTCACCGCTTCCGGCTACAGCGAGCAGTTCCTGCTGGATCGCTTCAGTCTGCCGAGTCTCCACTTCCTACTTTATCCGCTGGGGCAACAAGGCGACGAGTTTCGCAAGCGGTACCAGGGGCCGGGGCTGCAGTTGCTGCTCAGCCGCCTGCTCATGGGCGGTTACGCGGCCACGGAAACGGAGTTGGCCGAACACCTCCCGCCGCGGATCAGCGATGCGATGCGCGATCTGGGCCTGTTGCTCCCGATGGAGGGTGAGCCGCCAAAGTTCATCACTCCCGCGCTGGTCTATCCGGCGCTCGGGTTCTTTATCGCAGCCGACCGCGGATTTTACCTGGAAGGGGTGCTCGGCTACCGCGGCTCGGACTATGTGATGAGCGGAACTGAGCACGTCTGCCGGGACTATGTGGATTCGCTGCCGCTGACCGCTTGCGGCCGGTTTCTGGAGATCGGCACCGGTTCCGCCCTGGGCGCGCTGTGGGCTTCGCGCACGGCCGGCCACGTGTGGGCCACCGACATTACGGAACGGGCTGCGCACTACGCCCGCTTCAACAGCCGTCTGAACGGAGCGGCTAATTTCACCGTGGCGAAAGGGGATTTGTTCGAGCCGGTGAAGGGCCTCACGTTCGACCGCATTGCCTGCAATCCGCCGTTTGAGCCGCCGCTGAAACGGGGGCTGGTGTTCTCCGTTGGTGGTGAGGATGGCGAGCAGATCATGAAGCGGCTGGTGGAGCAGGCCCCGCGCTATCTGAATCCGGGCGGACGTTTATACATGCAGGTGATGGGCACCAATCGCGAGGACGAAAGCTTCGATGCCCGCATCCGCAAGTGGCTGGGCGAGGCTTCCGCCGAATGTGACTTCGCGCTGTTCGCCCGGCAGGTGATGCAGCCGCGTGAATATGCCATTCAGCAGATCCTGGGCGAGAACGACGATTCGTGGAAGCTGGAGGAATGGAGCGGCTTTTACAAGAAGCTGCGCGCCTACGAAGTGGTGCACGGCCACCTTGTCATCCAGCGCAGGGAGTCGGAGAGGCCCGTGTTTCACGCCGTGCGTAAGTTCGGCCCCTCAAGCGGACTGGCCGCGATGGAATGGCTTGTGGATTGGGAAACCCGATGCGTCCAGCCCGGGCATGAGGCATTTCTGATGGCGGCGCGGCCCGTCGCCGGGCCGGCATGGGAGTTGGAAGTGCGGCACACTTTGCGGCAGGGAAAGCTGGCGCCGATTGGCTACACGATGAAGACCAAGGCGCCGTTTGACGTGGACCTGCAGATCCAACCCTGGATCGCGGCGACGGTGGCGCGATGCGACGGGTCACACACGTGCGCGAACCTGCTGGAATGGGTACGCGGCAACGGCGCGCTGAGCGGGGACGAAGGACCCGCGGAGTTTGTGCGGGCGATGAATGCGCTCATCGGATGTGACTTTCTGCGAGTGGAGGACGCAGAGCAATCACGGCCGTGACGATCTGAAGCCGCTCTGGACATTTCGGACTTACTCCGCCAAGTGCTCCACGCCAAGGCAACAGAATGTCTGGGCCGTGACTGGCGATGGCCTTCCGCTTGAGGCGCAACTTGAGGGCGATGGCGTTTACGCAGATGGAGTCAGTCGTGAATCAGGATTTTCGATCGATGCCTCCTGGCTGCCGGGCGAACAGGGCCCTCCC
>JANRLE010000144.1:0-6775 GCA_033762895.1 Bryobacteraceae bacterium
TATCACTGGCGCACGAACCTGGCCGTGGTGGCGGGCGTAGCCACCGCCGTCGCCGTGCTGGCCGGCGCGCTGCTGGTGGGCGATTCGGTGCGCGGCAGCCTGCGGGAGCTGGTGCTGGGACGGCTGGGAAAAACCGATGCGATCATCGCCGGAACCAACTTCTTCCGCTCCGCGCTGGCAACCGAACTCGGCGCCCAGCGCGGCGTCCCCTTGTCGGCCTATCCGCTCATCGCGGTGGAAGGCGTGGTAGTGCATTCCCAGAACCGGCGCGTCGCCTCAAAGGTGGCCATCTATGGCGTCGACGCCGGATTCTGGAAGTTTCACGGCCTGCCCGCGGCCCAAGCGCCTTCCGGACGCACAGCGCGCCTCTCACCGGCGTTGCGGGAGGAACTGGCGGCCGGCGAAGGCGATGGCATCCTCATCCGGCTGGACAAGCCTTCTGAAATTCCCGTGGAATCGCTGCACGGCCGCAAGGACGAGAGCATCAAAGCGGTCCGCGTCACGGCGGGCAGTACGCTGCCGCCTGAGATGCTCGGCGAATTCGCATTGCGTCCTCAGCAGGGCAGCGTGCGGGCAGTGTTCGTGGCTCTCGACCGTCTGCAGCGCGAGTTGGCGCAGCCGGACAAGGCGAACGTGATCCTGCTGGCCACCGATGCCGGCGCGCCGCGCATCGAAGGCGTGCTGCGGGAGCGCGCCACGTTGGACGACATGGGCATCCGCGTGAAGCCGCTGGCCGATCGAGGGCAGCTTTCCGTGGAGACCGCCAGCATGGTGATCAGCCCGGCGCTGGAGCGCGCTGCCAGCGCGGCCGCGCGCGAAGCCGGCCTTACCGCGGAGCCCGTGCTCACCTACCTGGTGAACGCCATCGCCGCAGGAGACAAACAGGTTCCCTATTCGCTGATCACCGCGCTCGAATTGAAGCGCGTGGCCGATTCCGCCGATCCCGCCTCCATTGTCCTGAACCAGTGGGCGGCCGCCGATCTCAACGCGCGCCCCGGCGATACAATCCGCCTGGACTACTATGTCTGGACCGATGGCCGCATCGAGACCCGTTCAGCGAGTTTGAAGCTGTCGGCGGTGGTTCCCATGAAAGGGCCCGCGGCCGACCGTGATTTCGCCCCGGACTATCCCGGCATCACCGAAGCCCGCACCATACACGACTGGGATCCGCCGTTTCCGATGGATCTGAACAGGATTCGCAAGAAGGATGAGGACTACTGGGACGAATACCGCACCACTCCCAAGGGTTTCATCAGCACCGCACTGGGCGCCAGGCTCTGGGCATCGCGCTTCGGCAACCTCACTTCACTTCGCGTCTTCACAGCCGACCTCGAACCCTATTCGGCAGCCTTGCGAAACAAGCTGGATCCGGCGGCAATGGGCCTGGCCGTGATTCCCGTTCGCGCCGATGGCCTGGAGGCGTCACAGGGTGCAACCGACTTCGGACAGTACTTCCTCTACTTCAGCTTCTTCCTGGTGGTCTCGGCGCTGCTGCTGGTGGGCCTGTTCTTCCGGCTGGGCGTGGAACAGCGCTACAAGGAGGCCGGTCTGCTGCGCGCTATTGGATTCCCGGTAAGCAAGCTGAACCAGTTGTTCCTGGGAGAAGGCGCTGTGCTGGCGGGATTGGGCGCAATGATCGGAGTGATTGCCGCGGCGGCCTACGCGGCGCTGATTCTATACGGCCTGCGGACCTGGTGGGTGGACGCCGTGGGGACACGATTACTTCGGCTGCACCTGAGCCCGGTTTCGCTCACCGCCGGCGCCACCGGCGGATTTCTGACGGCGATCCTGGTGGTGTTTTTCACGGTGCGCGGATTGCGGCGCCCCTCGCCCCGCGCATTGCTGATGGGTTCGGCCGATGAGCATCGTTCGCTAACAGGCGGGCGGCGCCTGCTACAGGGCCCTCTGGCGATTGGATGCGGCGTGCTGGGGGCGGCGATGCTTGCCGCGGCGCTCCTGGGGAAGATGGATGCGGCCGGCGGCTTTTTCGGCGCCGGCGTGATGTTCCTGATTTCGGCGCTGGCAGTGCAAAGGATATGGCTGGGCCACGGCGTGAGCGAACCAACTTCGGTATGGCGGCTGGGGTTGCGAAACGCCGCCTATCGCCCCGGACGCAGCGTGCTGTCAATGGCGCTGATCGCCTTTGCCACCTTTCTGATTCTGGCGCTCACCGCGTTCCGCCAGGAAGGCGCGTCCAACGATCCGGCCAAACGGCCGGGAACGGGCGGCTTTGCGCTGGTGGGTGAAGCCGTGCTGCCGGTCATCCACAATCCTGGCACCACCGCGGGCCGCTCAGAACTGGCCTTCGCCGAAGATTCCGAAGCCCTGTTTCAGGGCACGCGCGTGATCCCGCTGCGCCTGCGCCCGGGCGACGATGCCAGTTGCCTTAACCTGTATGCGCCGAAAAATCCGCGTGTGCTTGGCGTACCCGAAGAATTGATCCGCACAGCCCGCTTTCCGCTGGCGGGCGAGGCCACATGGGCCCAACTCAACGGCGATGGCCCCGAGATTCCAGCCTTCGTTGACGCCAACTCGCTTCAGTACGTGCTGCACAAATCGATCGGCGATGTGGTGGAAGTGGGCGGCGCGAAGCTGAAGATCACCGCCGCTCTGAAGGATTCCATCTTCCAGGGCGAACTGATCATCGCTGAGAAAAACTTTACCCGCGCCTTTCCCGGCGAACAGGGCTACCGCGTCTTCCTGGTGCAGGCCCCGGCGGAGAAGGCCGGCCCCATCAGCCAACTGATGGAGGAGCGCATGGCTGACTTCGGGCTTGACATGAAGGGCGCCCCCGGACGGCTGGCGGAGTTCCACAAAGTGGAAAATGCCTACATCTCCACCTTCCAATCGCTTGGCGGATTGGGCCTGTTGCTGGGCACCGTGGGACTGGGCGCCGTGCTGCTGCGCAATGTGCTGGAACGGCGCAAGGAACTGGCGCTGCTGCGCGCCGTGGGCTATCAGCCATCGCATCTGGCCACGATGGTATTGGCCGAAAACACACTGCTGCTGGTATGCGGACTGCTGGTGGGCGCGCTCTGCGCGGCGCTTGCCATTGCCCCCGCGCTTTCTGAACGCGGCACGCATCTGCCGCTGGGCTCAATGGCGATGCTGCTGGCGGGGGTCTTCGCCGTGGGCATGCTGGCCTCACTGGCCGCCGTGAAGGCCGCTCTCAGAAGCCCGCTGCTCCAGGCGCTGCGGTCGGAATAAAGGGCCGCGTGCTAACATAGACAGTTTATTCGGTACTCATGATTCGCTCCTTCCGGGGCAAGATTCCCACAATCGCCCCATCCTGTTATATCGACCCCAGCGCGCAGGTGATCGGCGATGTCGTCATCGGCGAAGAGTGCTCCGTGTGGCCCAACGCCACCATCCGCGGAGACGTCAACTGGATCCGCATCGGCCGCCAGACCAACGTGCAGGACAATAGCGTGTTGCACGTGGACTCCGACGGCTTTCCGCTCACCCTCGGTGATCGCGTCACCGTGGGCCATTCGGTGGTGCTGCATGGATGCACGGTGGAAGAGGGCTGCGTCATCGGCATCGGAGCCATTGTGCTGAACGGCGCGCGCATCGGCGCCGGATCGGTCATCGCCGCCGGAGCCGTGGTGCCCGAAGGCGCGGAAATCCCCGCCGGCAGCATGGTGATGGGCGTGCCGGGCAGGGTGCGCCGCGAAGTGTCTGAGGACGAGAAAGAGCGCTTTAAACTCAACGCCGACCACTACGTGGAGTTGGCCGCGTTATTCAGGGAAGAACCAAGTTGATTCGAGCAGTCACAGGAACCCGCGACATACTGCCGCCGGCCAGCCGCGTATGGAATCACGTGGAAGCCGTTGCGCGCCGCGTGATGGAGGCCTACGCCTACCAGGAAATCCGCACGCCCATCTTCGAGAAGACCGAGTTGTTCGCCCGCGGCGTGGGCGAGGAGACCGACATCGTCTCCAAGGAAATGTTCACGTGGCAGGACCGCGACGAAAGTTCGTTGACGCTGCGGCCGGAGAATACCGCGGGCGTCATCCGCGCCTACATCGAACATCGAATGGACCAGCGCCCGGGCCTGCAGAAGCTCTACTACATCGGGCCGATGTTCCGGCGGGAGCGCCCGCAGAAAGGCCGCTACCGGCAGTTTTCGCAGATTGGCGCCGAGGTGATTGGATCGGAATCGCCGGCCGCTGACGCCGAAGTGATCGAAATGGTGACGGAGATCCTTCGCCAGTCGGGTCTTGAGGGATTCACCCTCATCCTCAATTCGGTGGGCTGCAAGGAATGCCGGCCGAAATTTATCGCCGCCTTGAAGGAACAGCTTGCCTCAGTGGCGCACACGATGTGCCAGGATTGCCAGCGGCGCAGCCAGACCAATCCGTTGCGCGTGCTGGATTGCAAGATCCCCGAGGATCAGCCCATCATCGACGGACTGCCTTCGATTCTGGATCATCTTTGCGAAACCTGCGCCACGCATTTCACCACGGTGCGTTCACACCTGGACGCGCGGGCCATCGAATACTGGGTGAAACCGCGGCTGGTGCGCGGCCTGGACTATTACATGCGAACCACCTTCGAAGTGGTGCATGGGGCGTTGGGAGCGCAGAATTCCGTGCTGGGCGGCGGCCGCTATGACGGCCTGGCCGAGGCGCTGGGCTCGCGCGTGCATTCCCCCGGCATCGGCTTCTCCATCGGCGAAGACCGCCTGGTGATGAGCGTGGAAGAAGCGCACCCGGAGTTCCAACAATTTACCCTCGATTTGTTTTTGGCCCCGATGGGCGCCGCCGCGCTCAGCCATTGCGCGATGCTGGCCCGCGAATTGCGCCGCGGCGGCGTGAAGGTGGAACTGGCCTTCGAAGGTAAATTGAAAAGGGTGCTTGAACTTGCCAACAAGCTCGGCGCCCGCCACACGCTGATCGTGGGTGACAACGAGATTCAAGCCGGCGCCTACCAGCTTAAGAACATGGCGAGCGGCGAACAGGAGACGGTTACACGCGAACAACTCGCGGAACGATTTTATGGAAAACACTGAACAACGCACGGCCGTGGCTCTGGACTTCCTCGGCGAACTACGCCGCACCCATTCCTGCGGGGCGCTGCGGGCATCCGACGCCGGCAGCCGCGTGCTGCTGATGGGCTGGGTCCACCGCCGCCGCGACCTGGGCGGCGTCATCTTCATCCACCTGCGCGACCGCGAAGGCGTCACCCAGATCATCTTCGAAGAAGACATGGACAAAGCCATCCACGCCAAGGCCGAGATCCTGCGCTCGGAATATGTGATCGCCGTGGAAGGCACGGTGACCACGCGGTCGGCCTCGACGATCAACCCCAATATCCCTACGGGCGAAGTGGAAGTGGTGGCGGAGAAGCTGTGGCTCCTCAACGAATCGCGCGTCCCGCCGTTTCCGCTCGATGAGTTCGCCGAGATCGCCGAAGACGTGCGGCTGAAGTACCGCTATGTGGATCTGCGCCGGCCGCAGATGCAGAAGAACATCATCATGCGGTCAAAGGTGTCCTTTGCCGTGCGCGAGTTTCTGTACTCGCAGGGCTTCCTGGAAATCGAGACGCCGTTCATGACGCGGTCCACGCCCGAGGGCGCGCGCGATTTTCTGGTGCCGTGCCGCGTGCAGCCGGGTATGTTCTATGCGCTGCCGCAGTCACCGCAGATTTTCAAGCAGTTGCTGATGGTTTCAGGTTACGAGAAGTACTTCCAGATCGTACGCTGTTTCCGCGATGAGGATCTGCGCGCCGACCGCCAGTACGAATTCACACAAATCGACCTGGAAATGTCATTCCCGCAGCAGGACCGCGTGTTCGAAGTGATCGAGCCGATGCTGAAGGCGGCGTTTGGGGTGGCGGGTTTCGAGGTGTCGCTTCCCTTCCCCCGCATGACTTACGCGCAGGCGATGCGGTCCTATGGCATCGACAAGCCGGACATGCGCATCCCCCCGTTTCACTGCGTGGAGGATTTGTTTGTGGGCTCGGGGTTGGCCAATGAGACGCTGCCGCTGGTGGCGATCGTGGTGCCGTCGATTGGCGTGCCCACGCGCCGCGAGCGCGATGAGATCAAGGCCTACGGGCAGGAGCGCGGACTGCGCGTGTTTGACGACGCCAAACGGTTGGAACGCGATTTTCCGGAGCAGATGGCCAAGGTGCGCGAGCGTACGGGCGCGGGCGAGAACGATCTGCTGATCCTGGCCGGCTGGCCTGGTGACCCGCAGGGGCATCGTCCGGACCATACGGTGCTGCAGGCGTGTGGGCAGTTACGGCTTTACGCGGCGAATTATTACAAGGATCGGCATAAGCTGTTCGACCCGAAGACGTTCAAGTTCCTGTGGGTGGTGGATTTCCCGATGTTTGAGTGGGATGACGAGGACCAGCGGTGGATGGCCGCGCATCACCCGTTCACTTCGGTGCATGACGAGGATCTGGAGAAACTGGAGGCTGACCCCGCGCACTGCCGCGCCAAGTCTTATGACATTGTGTTGAACGGCGTGGAGTTGGGCTCGGGTTCGATTCGTATCCACCGCCGCGATGTGCAGGCCAAGGTATTCGCGGCGCTGGGGCTAAGTGACGAGGAAGCGCGCAGTAAGTTCGGGTTCCTTTTGGATGCGCTTGAGTATGGGGCTCCGCCGCATGGCGGGATCGCGCTGGGATTAGACCGGTTGGTGATGATCCTGGCGGGCGAGCAGTCGATTCGGGATGTGATCCCGTTCCCGAAGACGGCGAAGGGTACGGACTTGATGTGCGAGGCGCCGTCGCCGGCCAGTGAGCGGGCGTTGAAGGAAGTGGGCAT
>JANRLE010000145.1:0-13915 GCA_033762895.1 Bryobacteraceae bacterium
AGGGCCGCAGTTGACAAAACGGGCGCAAGTCGTTTAGTCTCAGCCTCATGAGCCGAACTGTGTTGCTTCTGGCGTGCGCTGTTACGCTGCCTGTCCGGGCTGAGTTGAAAAACGGACCGGCCCTTCCCCACGGAGTGGTGGGGAACTGGGCGCAGCTTCCGAAGGGAATGAACTTCGGCGAGGTGTCGGGCGTGGATGTGGATCGCCACGACAACGTCTGGGTATTTAACCGCGGCACGCACCAGGTGATCCAGTTTGACCGGAACGGCCGCATGCTGCAGGCCTGGAAGGACGTGCCTGTGAAATCCTCGCACGGCATCAAGGTGGACCCGGAAGGCAACGTGTGGCTGGTGGATGTGGCCGGCCACGCGCTGATCAAATGCTCGCCCGAGGGCCGCGTGCTGATGGTGTTCGCCAACGCGGGCAACACGGCTGGGGACAACGAAACCAGGTATGCCTTCAACCGGCCCACGGGATTGTCGTTCCTGCCGAGCGGCGATTTCTATGTGTCGGACGGTTACGTCAATTCGCGCGTGGTGAAGTATCGCAAGGACGGCGAGTACCTGCTGCAGTGGGGTAAGAAAGGCACCGGCGACGGCGAGTTCGATCTGGTTCACGATGTGACAATCGACTCCAGGGGACGGGTGTACGTGGCCGACCGCACCAACGCGCGAGTGCAGGTGTTCGACGCTAATGGCAAGTTCCTGGGCAAGTGGAACGATCTGGGCAATCCGTGGGGCCTGTTCTATGCGGCGCGGGAAGATGCTATCTACATGGCCGACGGCCACAACAATCGCATTCTGAAACTGAATCTGGATGGGCAGATTCTGGGCCAACTGGGCAGTTTCGGAAAGGCGGCGGGCAAGCTGGACTTCGCGCATCACATCGCGGTGGATTCAGCCGGGGCAATCTACGTGGCGGAGATCAAGAACTGGCGCGTGCAGAAGTTCGCCATCGTGCGCTAATGAGTTTTACGCTGTGGTTGAAAGATGGGTTGGGCTTTTAAGATCGACGTACGCCAGCGAGTTATCTGAGAATTAGATTCCCGTAATTTACTTGACAGGTAGAGTATGATGAGGTGTGCCTCCTCTGAATATTCAGCCGCTCAAGTCGATTTTCCATGGTGACCTTTTTGAACCTGGCGATAGCGGCTACAATAGCGCCCGTCAGATCTGGAATGCCAGCATCGATAAACATCCGGCGCTCATCGCTCGCTGCTCAGGCGTCGCTGATGTTATCGCCGCCGCTAACTTCGCCCGCGGGAACAATTTACTCACTGCAATTCGAGGCGGCGGTCACAACGTCGGTGGCCGCGCCCTTTGCGACGACGGCATCGTCATCGACCTCTCCCGCATGCGCGCGGTCCATGTGGACCCAACCACGTCCCGCGTCCGTATCCAGGGTGGTGCAACGCTCGGCGACCTCGACCGGGAAACCCACGCCTTCGGTCTCGCCGTCCCGTCCGGGGTAGTCCCGAAGACCGGAATTGCCGGTCTCACCTTGGGCGGCGGTGTCGGCTGGCTGCTTCGCAAGTACGGCATGTCCATCGACAATTTGTTGTCTTGTCAGATAGTCACCGCCGATGGCAAAGTCCTCACTGCCAGCGCCTCTGAAAACGAGGATCTATTCTGGGCCCTCCGCGGCGGGGGCGGGAACTTCGGAGTTGTCACTTCACTGGAGTTCCAAGCCCACCCGGTCCACACTGTCGTCGGAGGCCTCCTCATCTATCCCCGCGACGCAGCCGTCGATGTCATCCGAAACTTCCGCGACTACATCGAATCCGCCCCCGACGAAGTCACCGCGTATGCGGCTCTCCTTCACTTACCAGATGGCGCCCCCGTCGCCGGTGTCGTCCCGTGCTACTGTGGCGCAGTTTCCGACGCTCAACTCGTCCTGGAGCCGCTACGTTCATTCGGCAGTCCGATCATCGATACGATCCAACCCATGCCTTTTCCGGCTATGCAATCGTTGTTCGGCCCGTCCTTCCCGGACGGCAATCACAACTACTGGAAGTCCAGCCTCCAACGGGAGCTCTCAGACGATGCTATTGCCACAGTCGTCCTGCACGCCAACCGGATGACCTCTCCTCTCTCTGCTGTGATTCTTGAATACTACGATGGCGCCGCTGGACGGGTAGCCAATGACGCGACAGCATTTCCCCATCGCAATCTTCCCTGGGATATTTTGGTGGTCGCTCAGTGGGCCGACCCGGCCGAGACCGCGCGACATCGCGACTGGGCCCGCGCGACAGAAGTAGCACTTCGCCCCTTCTCCGCGGGTGCACATCTCCTCGCGGCGCTTGACAATGAATCCGAAGATGTCATCAACTCAGCCTACGGCGCGAATCTTCCGCGACTGGCCGCCATCAAGAAGAAGTACGACCCCGACAACTTCTTTCGGGTCAATCAGAACATCAAACCGGCCTGACTAAGGCAGTTACCTGGATTAGAACGGCCTGCCGGTGATTAGCCGGACACAAATGAAGAATCCCACATCTGCTTCAGATTTCGCCCAAACACTCGATCCAGGCGTACGAGCGTTGCTCGCGTCTATTCAGTCGCAGGGCTTCCCCGGTTGGGCATACCTCACAATTGAGCAGGGCCGTGCCATGATGGCCGGCATGCGGCCACTGGCCGGCGAGCCCGAGCCCGTAGCGCAGGTCCAGGATCTGCGTCTCCCCGGGAGTCCCGAAATTCCGGCCCGCTTGTATATGCCGGAAGGTGACCGCCCGGTGCCCGTTGTTTTGTACTTCCACGCTGGGGGCTGGGCGCTTGGCACTTATGAGGATATAGACACGCCCGTGCGCGCTCTCGCGAACCGGTCGGCTCGCGCCAGAGCACAAGTACCCTGCTGCGGTTGCCGACGGTTACTCGGCGTTGCAATGGGCCAACCGCAACGGACAGCAGTACGGCTTCGACGGTCACCGTCTCGCCGTTATGGGGGACAGCGTGGGAGGGACCCTTGCAACCGCGGTATCGATGCGCGCGCGGGACGAAAGCGGGCCGCCCATCCGCTTGCAAGTGATGATTTATCCGGTGCTGGACCACGATTATGACACTGATAGCTACCGGCAGTTTGGATCCGATTGGGGCGTGCTCACGCGCACCGATATGATGTGGTTCCACTGTCACTACGTCAGCCATCCGGATCAACTGGACCTCTCCTACGTGTCCCCACTGAGGTCCAGCGACTTAACGAACCTGCCCGAGGCGCTAATTATCCTGCCCGAAGCCGATCCACTGCGGGACGAAGGGTTGTGCTACGCAGAGCGATTGAGGCAGGCGGGCGTCGCGGCGGAGGCAAGAGTGTATCCCGGCATGGTACACGGCTTTTGGCAGTTGGGTGGCGTGATTCCCCTAGGGCTTACGGCAATCGAGGACGCGGCCCGTGTACTCCGGTCCCGTCTATAGTCACACTCAGTCAGTACCACTGCAACGAACCCCTGAGGCGGAAGGTTCTCGTCGGGTGACAGCATTCCGCGTCGATTCGTGGAGAACGGGCCATATGGGCCACACCAAATCGTGACAGACGCCCTCAGCGTTTGCGCTGCCTGAACGAATATATTACTAACTTATTAGGGCAGAAATATTACAGTTGTTGACAGGACTTGCATTTCATATATACTTGTAGGCCTGATGAATAGTAAGGACAAGCAATCTATGAGCAGCGTAGTATTGATAACCGGTGCGAGCACAGGCTTCGGGAGAGATGCTTCTGAAACTCTGGCGCGGCGCGGTCATCGCGTGTTCGCAACCATGCGGGGCGTGAATGGACATAATTCCGAACATCGCGAATCGCTACTGCGGCTTGCGAACAGTGAGAACCTCTCCCTGGAGGTGCTGGAACTGGATGTGACCGACGAAGCGTCTGTGCAGAATGCGATTGGGCGGGCGCTGGAGCAGGCGGGCCAGTTGGACGTTGTGATCAATAATGCGGGCTTTGCTGGCCTGGGCGTCACAGAAGCATATACGCCTGAGCAATTCCAGCGGATCTTAGATGTCAACCTCTATGGCGTTGTTCGCGTCAATCGTGCCGTTCTTCCCTCGATGCGGCAACGACGCAGCGGATTGCTGATTCACGTCAGTTCGGTGGCTGGAAGGGTTGCTGTTCCCGGGTTCGGTGCGTACTGCGCAAGCAAGTTCGCGTTGGAAGCGCTCGCGGACGCGTACAGGTTCGAGTTACAACTATTCGGTATTGACTCAGTTTTGGTGGAGCCGGGGGCCTATCGCACACCTATTTTTGATCGCCTGATGCAGCCGGCCGACGCAGAACGTTTACTCAATTACGGCAGAACGGGAGAGTATGTTCAACGTGTTCTGGGCGTTATCCAGACTGCACTTGGCGCCGACGATGCGCCGGGGCCTCAGGAAGTCACTCAAGCCTTCGTTCGACTTGTTGAGATGACACCTTCCCAGCGTCCCTTCCGAACTGTGGTGAGCGCACCGCTGGTGGAACTGCTCGAGTCCTACAACGGGACTGCTGAGCAATTGCGTCCCGCAATCGCGCAGATGTTCAATGTTTCTGAACTCGCTGGCCCCCAGCCCATCGCGGCTGCGGCTTAGTAGTCCGGCATCATGGCAGAAACATGTGATTCGATAAGCGTAGCATCCGTCTTTTCACATAAACCATTGAGTTGAGCACTGTGTTGGAAGTGCATTATGTTCACGAACTCCGATTCGTAGTATAAGGATTGTTGGCATGTTAACCACACGGGCGGTTCTCTTACTCCTGACTGTCACTCCAGGCATCTTGCCGGAAACCTGGACTCGATTTCGGGGGCCTGAGGGCGCTGGTATCGCCGTTGGGGACTACGAGACCGAATTTGGCGTCCAAAAGAATTTGCTTTGGAAACGGCCGATTCCGCAGGGCAAATCATCCCCTGTCCTCACCGAGTCACACATCTTTCTGACGGCGGAGGAGGGCGAGAACCTTGTAGTTCTCTGCCTGGACCGGAAGACAGGTAAAACGGTGTGGGAACGGTCCGTTCGCCGGACGCGCTCCGAGTTTCAACACTCGCTGAACAGCAGCGCATCGGCCACGCCAGTCACCGATGGAGAAAACGTTTACGCTTTCTTTGGCAATTACGGTCTGGTCTCGTACGATGAAACAGGCAAGGAACGATGGCGGCAGCCACTGGGGCCATTTTCCAGTCTTTGGGGCATGGCGGCATCACCCGTTCTAGCGGCCGGGTCGGTCATCGTGCTGCTTGACGGCTTCGGAGAATCCAACATCTCGGCATTTGACCAAAAGACCGGCGCGCTCAAATGGAAAAGGAGCAGGCTGCCCTTCTCCCTCAACTACTCAACTCCCATCGTGCGGAGAGCAAACGGCGTTGAGGAAATCATCACCATCGGATCGGGAAGGGTAATCCGCTATGATGCGAAATCGGGACAAGAGCGTTGGTCCACTGAGATGCCAAACGGCAGCATCATATCCAGTCCTGCATCTGACGGCAACATCCTCTTCACGCAGACTCACTCGGCGGAGTCTGTCCCCTCCTTTGATGACCTCTTGACGAAGTCCGACAGGAATGGCGACGGCGTCCTATCGGCTGGCGAGTTCGGCGAGGGAGAAGTCGCGCGCGTCCTCACCGCATTCGCGAGCATGTCCGGGACTCGCGATGGCATTGTGGAGCGGAAGGAGTGGGCGGAAGTTTGGCGATGGACTGGGAAGCCCGCGTTAGCGGCCGTGCGTTTGGAGGGGACGGAACAACATCCAGCGGCCGCCTGGACCCATCTGCGCAGTGTGGCCCGCGTTCCTACTCCACTGGTTTTAAATGGCATTGTCTACATGGTGGCGAATGGCGGAATCCTAACGGCGTTGAAGGTTTCCGACGGAACTCCCGGCAAGATAGGACGGCTGGAGGGGGCCCTGGACAATTATTGGGCGTCTCCCGTCGCGGCGGGCGGCAAAATATTCTTGACCACCGAAAACGGCAAAGTCGTGGTCCTGAAGGCAGGAATGGACTGGCAGATACTCGCGGTCAACGATCTTGGCGAGCAATGTTTTGCCACGCCCGCGCTTTCCCGAGGCCAAATCCTGATCAGGACGGAAAGCACTCTGTGGAACTTCGGTCTCAAGTGAATGCTCGCCCGAGGGCCGCGTGCTGATGGTGTTCGCCAAGGTGGGCAGCACGGCTGGAGACAATGAACCGAACGGCGATGTCTACGCGTCGGACGGTTACATGCTGCACTGGGGTGCTCGCCGCTCCTGCAAGACTTCACCACGCGCCAATTGACGTACGTGGCGGAGATCAGGAACTGGCGGGTGCAGAAGTACGCTATTGTCCTTGTGATGGGCTTCGCGCTCTGGATCAAGGACGGGCTGTCGTGGGCGCAAGGCACCCATGAGTACCGGCCAATGGGCGTGGCGGTGATCAGCGCCACCGACCATTTCAGGCCGCGCGATTTCCATCCGGCCCGGCGATGCCCGTCGCGGGAGGCGCCGGCGTTTGCCGGGTTCTTTGCCTCCATCGGCGAGATGAATTCCTATTTGGAGCGCAAGCATCGATCACGCGCGTTTTCAAAAAAAAGCCGAAAGAAGCTATCTTCCGGCGTTTCAATCCTTTAGGACATTTTTCGAGTTCGCCTTGGGCGTCCGCCACCGTCGGCCTTTTGCGGTACGGTGTGTACAATCGGGACGAAACTCATGCACTCCGCCACGTTGATTCGATGGCAGAGGCCGGATGGCTCTTCCGGTCCGATGTTGGGCGAGGGCAGACTCGCCGTCACGTTTTCGGTTCCTTACAGCTACGAGCTTTGGTGGAAACATCCGGTCTCGAAGCAGTGCGATCGGCCGGTTCCCGCGGCGGGCGGCGCGCCGATCGAGGTGCGGGCAGTACTTGAAGGCTGCTTTCTGGCGGCCGGCGAGCAAATCCATATGCTGTCCGGCGGCTCGGTTTCCGTGGCCGCTGCGACACCGGGTCCAGCATCGCCCGACCAGCTTCTTGCGGCGTTACTGGGAATTCATCCCTGCCAGGGGAGCGGGCAGGACACCGCGGGCGAACCGGCATTGGATCAGATCGCGACGATGGATCCGGCCGGGGCGGCCGCCCGCTGGAGGAATGGCGAAATGGCCCAGCTTGAGCGGCTGTGCCTGAACTGGATCAGCATGGTGTGCCTGCATGCGGCTCCATCGAGTGCACGGTCAGTGTGGGTGGAGGCCAGGCTCCGGGCATGGCGCAATGCCGGTTCGGATCCGGAAGCGATCCTGGCCGCGCTGCGGCGCCTTCATGACGCGCTGGTGGCGGAAACAGCCCACGCCGTGGAAGCCGCGGTGGCTGAGCAGTGCGCCAGGACAATCCCGTTCGCCCTGCCCGCCCATCTACCGTTGGATGAAACAGAGTCAGCCGTACATTGGCTTGACCCTGTGATGATCCCGGTGCGTCTTCCGGACTTCGATAAAATCTCTCCGGAACTGATCCGCCGTCTTCGGGTAGAGAGCGTGGGACAGGGAATGCTGATCGGCTATGAACCGGCCGATGGGGCACTGGCCGGATTGCTGCAACACTCGGTAACAGTGGCGGCGCCCGCCGAAACAGTGGTGTTGGAATCGCGGGCCGTGCTTGGGCAGGAACACGCCCGGCGACTGGCGGCGTCCGCTGGCATCGATTGCCCGCCGCCGATTGCGCAAACCCAGGGTGAGGTGGAAGTGAGAATCGGCTACCCGCTGCGGGCGCAAAGCCTGAAGCTGTGGCTTAAACTCCCGCCTGAGAAAACCTGGGAGCATTTTGAGCTGGCGGCACGCCTTTCGGCCGTACTGCAGGAGAGCATGCGGAAGTGGCTGCCGGCGGCGGTTCTGTCAGCCCCGAATGCTTATGAGGATGTAGCCGCCGCGGCGGCGCTGATGGCCTACCGGTCAAGCCGCATTTACCGTTCGAGGGGGCGGGCGGCTTACACCTACGATGTGTTGGACCCACAACACGTGCAGACGTTTTGTAAGACGGCTGAAGCTTCGCTCAGCGCTGCCCTGAACCAGCTCAAGCGATCGCTGCGGGCCGGCGGGAAGGCGGACTTGGCCGAGAAGTACATCGATAAGAACATCAAGCGTCATATTTTGCCGGTGCGGGGACGCCTGCCGCGTTTGATCGCCGGCCTTCTGACAGCCGAAGCGGGAATCGTGGAAGCTCTCTTCTGCTTGGCTGAGCAACTGGGGCGTACTACGGGCAGGCGGCAGGCGGCGCAGCGCCGGGGTGACCGGCTAGGGAAGGAATTGGCCCGGCCGATCGGGAACGGGCTGAAGAAGGCGCTGCGCGGCTACGATCTGGGCTGGCTGGCGCCGCTGGTGCTGGGCGATCTCACGCGGGTGCTGGGGGGGGAGGAGACGAGGGGCGTGTCTGTAACGCTGCGGGCGGCAGGCTGGCTGACGGGCACATGCGGTTCAACATCATCAGGAGGTGGCCGATGAGGATATCGAGAGGACACGATTGCGCAGCGACAACTCAGGCATGGCGAAGGGCGCTGAGCGCCCGATGATGGCCGACATCGTCGATGAATTTGTACAACAGTCAACTGTTGATGCCAAGTCTGAGCTTGAGTTTGACCTGCTGAAGGATCTGGTGCGGGGTTTTTCGACAAACCCTTTGCTGGCGCGGCGGGCGATGCGCGAGTTGCTCAGCCGCGCACCGGCCCGGTTCTATTCCGCCAGCCTGCAGGTATTGAAAGCCAGCGAGCCCACTCCGGGGCATGACTATCTGATCAGCCTGCTGCTGGAGAACGACCTGCTGTCGATCGCCTTGGCCGATCCCGACGCCTTTACGACGAAAACCGCCATTACGCTGGCTCGCAATCTCTCACGAATGGATCCCTACCTGGATGCCAAACTGATCCGCAAGATGTTCCGTGAGGACGGCACATGCGCGGCCGACGCTGACCCTGCGGCGGGCCACCGCATTCTTGAGATCATCGACGCCGTCAGCGATGGTACGCGGCTGGTTCCGGCTCTGATGAAGTTGGCCAAGCACAAGGACAAGAGGATTCAATCCAAGGCAACGCTTCTGCTGGCGCGCGCGCATCATAACCCGGAGTGGTTTGCCGCGCAGATGACGAATCAGGATCCGCGGGTTCGCGCCAATGCCATTGAGGGGCTGTTGAAGACGGGAGCCACGAGGAAACAGGTGGAGGCGGTCTGGCAGGCTGCCAAGGATCCTCACCATCGGGTGGTGACGACAGCCTTGCTCGTGCTGCTGAGGGCGGGGGAAGCGCAGGCAGCCGAACGGCTGCAACAGCTTGCCGAAAACTCCACTGAGCCGTTTCGCCTGGCGGCGGCATGGGCCATGGGCGAAAGCGGAGATGCGCGGTTTCTCGAAACACTGCAACGGATGGCGAAGACGGAGGCCGGCAATGTGCGCCGGATGGCGATCAAGGGGGCGGTGAGCCTGCGCAAACAGGCCGGGGCAGATGGGGGAGTATAATGGAAAGAAAAGTATAGATTGAGTGCTATAATCAGGGCGTGCCGAAGATTACCTTCCTACCCGCTAATATCACTGTGGAATACGACCGCGAATCCCTGCCCTACTCCGATCACGGCAAGCCTGGTTCGATCCTCGACGTGGCCCTCAACAAAGATGTACATCTGGAGCATGCCTGTGGCGGCAGTTGCGCCTGCACCACCTGCCATGTGGTGGTGAAGAAAGGCTCGGAACTGCTTTCAGAGATGGAGGACGATGAGGCGGACCGTCTGGACATGGCCGCCGACCTGACGCTCCATAGCCGCCTTGGTTGCCAGTGTGTCGTGGAGCGGGAAGGCGAAATCGTACTTGAGATACCTGCCTGGAACCGCAACTATATCAGCGAGGGCGGCGCCTCAATTCTCGGCGACGCGATCCCGGTGAAGCGCTGAAGCGCCTACAGCCCCAGCAGGCGGTTTAGCTCGTCGACTTCGGCAAGCTTCTGATCGAGCGATTCGAGCGCCTGATCATAGTCGCGCCACTGGCGATCCCAGGGGTGTCCCGCCTCCGGCACTGCGATGCCGCTGTGAGCCTGCGTTCTTGAGGGAGCGGGCTCGGGGGAAATCAGTTCAATCTCGCCGCCACAATGAGGGCAGATCATGCTTGGCCTCACAGTGTCTATCGGCGGCGGAGCCGGGAAACTTTCGGTCGGCCGGCAAGTTCGCCCCGGCATCAAGCGTCAACGCTGGGGCAGCGGAGTGGTCTTGGGCGTCACTCGGCGGCCCTGATAAGGGAAGCGGCGGTCCATGGCCGTCCAGTCCATCTCAACACCCAACCCGGGGGTGGACGGCAGCCTTACCGATCCGTTGGTCTGGGCCGGGAATGTGCCGCGGGTGAGTTCGCTCCACAACGCCTGGTTGGCGCCATCCCACTCCTGAGCGAGGAAACCGCGGACCGCCGCCATGGCATGAATGGAGGCGACGTGTGCAACCGGACCGTACCACATATGCGGGGAGACTTCGGCGCCGTAGGTTTCGCCCAAGGCGGCGATGCGGCGGATTTCGGTGATACCTCCGCAGTGGATCACGTCGGGCTGGATGATGCGGGCGCCGCGGACATCGAGCAGGGCTTTGAAATCGTAGCGGTTGAGGAGTCCTTCGCCGGCGGCTACCGTCACCGGACTCGAGGCCGCCACGTCGGCCAGCATACGCGGGTTCTCGCGTAGCACCGGCTCTTCGATGAACCATGGGCGATAGGGCGCCACCGCTTTGGCGAAGCCGATGGCCGAACGTACCGAAAACGTTTCGAACATTTCCAGGCCGATTTCGAAATCATCGCCGGCGGCCTTGCGCACGGCCGCCAGGTCAGCCACAGTGCGGCGGATCCGTTCGGTTTCCGAAGCGGCGCGGGGCACCACCCATTTCACCGCGGTCCAGCCTTCGGCTTTTGAGCGCGCGGTCCATTCGGCCCATCCGGCCTGAGTTCGTTCCCTCAAGCCGTGGTCCCAATGACTGTAGTACACGCGCAGGCGTTTTGGCTCTCCGGCGCCCGTCAATCGCCAAACCGGCTCGCCCAGGCGCTTACCTTCGATGTCCCATAGCGCGATGTCGAGAGCGGAAAGCGCGGTCATCAACACCGACCCGTCGCGCCAGCGGGAGAGTTCGTGATAAACACGGTTCCACTGGTCTTCGATGCCACTGGCGGGCTGCCCTGCCAGATGCGGCTCCAGCCACCTGATGGCCTGCTCGACGATCTCCACGCGGTAGGGAAGAGATCCTTCGCCGACACCTGTGATGCCGGACTCGGTGCGCACTTCGAGGAAGAGGTAGTCGCGGGAACCGATGGTGTACTTGCGGGTGACGAACTCGCGGATTTTGGGGACCGCCGCCGCGCGGGCGGCAATCGCCGGAATCGAGGCCAGCAGGCGGCGGCGGGTCACTTCTTATCCCAGTTCTCCAGGACTTTCGCTGCGTAGTAGTCGGTGACTCTGGTGTCGTTGCGGGCCACTTCGTAGTAAACGGCGCGCAGGAGCTGGTCCTTACGGTTCATGAGCTGATCACGGATGCTCTGCTGCACCCTGGGATCGGTGAGTTCGCGCTGGCCGGCGGGCTCCTTGGAGATCACCTTCAGAATGCGGTAACCCTCCTGGGTGCGGATGGGCGGCGAGACCTGGCCTGGCTGCAGGCTCATCACCATCTTGCGTAAATCGGGGTTGGCCTTCTCAAGCGAGGATTCGCCGACAAAGCCCAGATCGCCGCCGTTGGGGGCGGTGTTGGGATCTTCGGAAAAATTCTGCGCGAGCATGGCGAAGTCCTCGCCCTGCCGGGATCGGGATTCCAGCAGAAGAATTTTCTTTTTGGCCTGGTCTTCGTTGACGGCCTTGTCGCCCTTCAAATTGCGGACATTCGGATCCGGTTGTGGGGTGACCATGATCTGCGCCAGGTGAACGTGGGGCTCGGCGAGATGGAAGCTGGCCTTGTTGTTGTTGTAGAACTCGGTGACTTCTTTTTCGCTGATGGAAATCTTGGAGGTGATCTCCTTGTTCAACAGCTTGTCGATGCTCAACTGGCGACGGAGCTGCGCTTTGAGATCCTCGAGCGTCATCTTCCGCGCATCAAGCTGGCGTTGAAACTCCTCTTTGGTATAAGGAGTCTTCATTTCAGTGAGCTTGGCTTCGACGTCCGCCTCAGAAGCCATCAGGCTCATCTTTTCGGCGCGCTGGAGCATGATCTCGTTGTCGACCATGGTCTTCAGCATTTCCAGTTTCTGATAGGTGAGTTGGTCGTCGCCCGGCTTGTCGGCCATGCTTCCGAACTGGAACTGATACTGCTTGTCGAGTTCCTCATAGGTGATATGGCGCGCCCCCACGGTGGCGGCGACGTTGGCAGGTACGGCCTGTTTGCAGCTCCACGCGAAGAGAAGGACCCCGGCAACCGTCAATAATCGCAGCATGAGAGTTTATTCTAGCGCCGAATCAGGAAAGGATGGCGTCGATGGTTTCCGGGGCGTTCCCTTCCAGGCGGTTGTTGACGAAGATGTAGGCGGCCTGGCGCTGCCGGCGGGAGCGTTCAATCAGTTTGCGGATGGCATCGCGCGCCGGCAGATTCGGGTCCTGCACATGCCGATAAGGGGAGAACTGGGACACTGCTTCTTCATAAGCCCGGCCCTTGCGCAACAGGGCCCGCACCACGCTGAAATCGCAAGTGAGGGCATCGGAAAGCGACAGTTGTACGCTGAGTTCGGGCATGCGCGTCCAGGCGTTGAACACGTGCGCCACATTGTGGCGGCGCAGGCAGGCGAAGTACTCCGGCGTCAGAAACTCCGGGTTGCGAATCTCAATGGAGTAGCGGAAGCCCGCCGGCAGGACGCCGAGAAATTTTTCCAGCCGTTCCACAAATCCGGCGCCTTCGCCGAATGCGCTCGCGGGAAACGTGCCGAACTCGAAGATCAATGCGGCGAGGCGGGAACGGTAGGGCTGGAGCGGGCGCAGGAAGGCGTCTTCGAAGATGGCGGGGTTGAGAAAAGCCTCATTTTCCATCCCGGCGCGCGCGCCATAGCGGTCATGCCCGGGGAAGCGCTTCACGGTGATCTCTTCGGGCACTTTGAAGGCGAACAGCAGCGGGGGAGGCGCCGAGGTGAAAAGCCTCTGCCAATAGGCATCGGAAGGAAACTGGTAGAAGGAGAAATCGCCGCAGACGATGGGGAATGTGAGCGCGTACTCCTCCAGACATTCCGCTTCGAATCTCTTTTGTGAGAAGCGGCCGCGCGTGAGGTAACGTTCGCGCGTATAGATCTGATCGAACCAGCCTTCGTACTTCCAGGAACTGGCGCCGATGAAAATGTTCTCGCGCGCGAGTGACTGAAGTTTCGGCGCGAGGCGCTCAGCGAGTTCCGGCCGCGGGTCACCGAACAGTGGCAGTGTGGTTGACATGGACGGGCGAACCAGTGTAAAAATTTATAGTATCATGCTCACTGAGCGTCAACAAGCCATCTACGACTTCATACTGGAGTTCCGAGGGCGGCAGGGATGCTCGCCATCAATCCCCGAGATTCAGGATCAGTTCGGCATCCGCAGCCCGAACGGCGTGGTGGGCCACTTGTCGGCATTGGAGCAAAAGGGCTACATCCGGCGGGCGGAAAGGGGATCGCGGCAGATCGACATCACGGGTCCCAACGGGGCGGCGAGGGCGCCACTGGTGGACCTGCCTGTCCATGGAACGATCCCGGCGGGTTCGCCGGATGGGACCGTGGGCGGCGGAGAGGGGATGGTGACGGTGGACTGCGCAACGCTTGGATTCCGTCCGGGACAAGGCGCGTTTGCGCTGCGCGTACGAGGCGATTCGATGCGCGACGCTGGCATTCTGGACGGGGATATGGTGGTGGTGGAACCGGCGCAGGCGCCGCGGGAGGCGCAGATTGTGGCGGCGCTGATCGATGGGGAGTGTACGTTGAAGCGGCTGGTGCGGCAAAATGGGAAGTGGTATCTAAAAGCGGAAAATCCGGCCTATCCGGAGTTGCATCCCCAAA
>JANRLE010000146.1:0-23161 GCA_033762895.1 Bryobacteraceae bacterium
ATGGGACTGGTAAGATCCAACGCGCGCGAGAAGCGGTCTTCGGCGTCATACACTCCTGTCTCGTATTCCCACCGCAGGCCCAGATTGAGAGTGAGATTGCGGTTGATCTTGAAATCGTCGTGCACGAAGGCGGCAAAGAAATCTGTGCGGGGCTTCTGCAGCGGGATGTATTGGGCCTGGGATCCGGAATCGATCGCACCCAGCAGGAAGGTGGCCCATGCGTCACCCCGCAGCCGCGTATTGGGCGCAAGGAAAGTGTCCGCGGTGAGGGCTGGACCAAAATTGAAGTTCATCAGGTTCGGGCGCACGGAATTGCCACGCAGATGCCGGACTTCACCACCCCACTTCACGTAGTGGCGTCCGAAGTTGCGCGACACGCGGCCGGCGTAGTTGAAGCTTTCCGGATGCTGATACCAGTAGCCGCCCTTGCCGAAGTTTGCCGTACCGGCGCCGGACACCACCAGGTTGGGATAGTAGACAGCGGGCAGGCCCGGCAGGTATGGCTTGTACCAGCCGTTGGACCAGAACTTCGCCAGCCCGTCATCGCCGATCTTGGATTTGGGCGCGTCGTAATCGTCGTTCAAAGAAGCGTAGCTGAAGCGGAAGTTCACCACCGTACGCGGCCCCGCGGTCCACACCGCGTCGCCGGCGATATTGCGCGAGTTCATCACCCCGCCGTTGTCGTCGGTGAGCGCGGCCGAGTTGTTCGGCGTGTAGTTGTCCTGGGAAAGATCGGTGCGGAAGCGCGAATAGCGGCCAAACACCTTCCACTTGTCGTTGATGTTCCAATCGGTGCGGTTGTTGATGTTCCAGTTGTACAGATACCAGAAATAGCCCTGCTTGTAATTCTGCACGCGAGTGGCGCCTTCGCCGGGATTGTTGGGAAGCCAGATGTCTTCAAGGAAGCGCAGCGAAAGCGGATCCATCTGCGAACGCGGGATCCGGTTGCCGGCGAAAGGTGTGCGGGTGGCGGTGTTGGCCGCGGCGTTGAACTGGGTGGTGGAGGGATCAAAGATGGCCCGCAGGCCGCCGTCCGGATTGAAGGTCTGCGAAAAATCGCCGCTGCGTTCCAGCTCGGTGGGCAGCGTCATGATGGCGTTGCGCGGGTCCTTGGTCTGCCACTGCTCGTAGGAGAAGAAGTTGAACAGCTTGTTCTTCTTGATCGGGTTGCCGATGGTGCCGCCCCAAATGTGGTTGCGCACGGTGTTTTTCGACCGCACCACGGCATTGGAGACCGCGTTCAGCGCCGGGTTGCGGCCGAAGTAATATGCCGTTCCGTGGAATTCATTGGTGCCCGACTTGACCGACAGTGAAAGCACGCCGCCGGCGCTGTGGCCGAACTCGGCGTCCACGGCGTTCTGTTGCACGCTCACCTCCTGGGTGGCGTCCATCGGCGGCGCGTAGGAACCCTTGGCGCCCAGTTGCAGCGGCGCACCGTCCAGTTGCAGTTCGTTCTTGGTGGAGGTGTTGCCGCCGACGTCAAGCTGGCTGGAAGACCACATGTAGAAGGGATTGCGGGTGGCCAGGTTGGTGGTGTAGCGGTTCACAACCGCTGGATCGAGCAGCGCCAGGGTGAACGGATTGCGCGCCAGCACCGGCAGATCGGTGAGCATCTTGCGGTCGACGGTCAGGCTCATGGTGCTGCTGTTGAACTGCACTTCCACCGCCTGCGACGATACGCTCACCGTCTCCACCATGGTGCCGGGGCGCAATACCGGGTTGACGGCGACGTCGCCGCGCGTCTGCACCTGGATGTTCTGCTGCGTAAACTTATTGAAGCCCGCCAGTTCGGCCGAGAGGTTGTAGGCGCCGGGTTCGACGAAATCGAACAGGAACTGGCCGCTGGCGTTTGACTCGCGGACCGTTTCGATACCTTTGTTGATGTTGCGGAGGGTGATTTTTGCTCCGCTGACCACGGCGTCCGTCGCATCGGTGACGGTGCCTTGCACTCGGCCGCGATAGTCCTGGGGGTAGACGAGTCCGGCGGCGAGAATCGCAATCACGGCTGCGCGCATTCTGAAAACTCCTCTTGGGTCAAATTTGGCTTAAGCTAGCGCAGGCTGACGCCGGGGTCAAGGGGGTGGGTCCGCACGCATGATCCCTGAAACGCTATGCTGAAAGTCCCAGGTTTTCGGCATGCAGTTATTTCGGATATCGATCTCCGTTATTGTGATCGCGTGCTTTTGCGCGGAGGCTCTTCATGCGCAGAAGCGCCGCAAGAACAAAAAGGGTGAGGAAGAGGAAATCACCCAGACGCTGGAATTGCCAAAGGATCCGCCCAACGCCGTCGTGGCCGATCCCCAGCGACTGGTGTTTCTCACGGCGCCCATGTCGTCAAAAGGGCTGCTTTCGCAACAGGTGCGCGACGGCGCCAAGGCGCTGCGCAGTCTGGCGCGGGGCGGACAGATCGTCAAGATCCGCGGCTTCGTGGCCGGCACCGGCGATTTGCGGCGGCTGGCGGCGGTGGTGAGCGAATATTTCACTGACTCGCGGCAGCCCATCCCGGCGGTGAGCGCAATCCAGGTGGGTGCGCTGCCACAGGAAGGGGCGCAGGTCTGGATGGAAGCGATTGCCGTGGACAAGAAGGCCGTCAATCCGAATGGCCTGGCGTTCCTTTCCGGACAGGCGGTGAGCGGCAAGGAGCCTGTGCAGCGTGTGATGCCGCTGATCACCGAATCCGCCGGCCGCCTTCAAACCGCGCTGAAGGGCATCAACGTTCCTCCCGATCAGATGCTGCGTGTCACCTGTTTCACCAGCGCGCTGGGGGACTATGCCGAAATTCGTTCCCACCTGGCGCAGCAGTTTCCCAAGGCCACCACCACAGTTGTGCAACTGCTGCGAGGTCTCAGCAATGGTCTTGTGGAATGCGAAGGTATGGCGCGGCTGGTATCGGCCCCTTCCAAGCCGCTGGACCTTGTGAATCCGGCCGGCCTGCAGGCTTCGGCCAACTATTCGCTGGTGGCGCTGGTGAACGCTCCCAAAGTGGTGATCACCGGGACACAACTGGCCTTCAACAGCAGCGATGCGGATATCCGCCTGGCCTTCGATCGGCTGGGCAAGTCCGTAGAGGAAGCGGGTGGTTCGCTGAAGAACACGGTGATGACCGGCTACTACCCGCTGACGCAATCCACCATGGACAAGATCCGCCAGGTGCGGTTCGAATTCCTGGATAAGGGAAAGCCGCCGGCCAGCACCATGCTGTTGTTTGAAGGGCTGCCGTCGATGGACGCTTCCTTTGGCGTGGAAGTAATCGCCCTGCCGTGACGGCGTGATAGAGTTGTCTCCATGCGATTTGGAGGCCTCTTTCTCTGCCTGAGCCTTGCGCTTGCCGCTGAAGTCCGCATCGACATCGATAAGCCGATGTCTCCGCCCACGTGGGCGCTGCTGGAACGCCAGCTTCTGAAGGAATCCTCTGCGGCCTGTGAGCGCTTTGGGCGGCGTTATCTCGACTCGCGCGGCTACCTGCTCCACACCCCCCGCTGGGGCACCCTGGACGGTCCGGACGACGCCATTGAGACGTTTCACAACTGGACGCTGCTATACGCGCTGGGCGGGTCGCAGGGTGTCCTGGACACCTACAGAAGGGCGCTGGAAGGCCACCTGCAACAGTACAAAGAGTTGCGCACGGTGAAGACAAAGCTGTCTGAAAACGGCTCCTACTACAAAGAGTTCATCACCCAGTCGGACTGGTTCCATACCGGCGAGGGCATGCGCGCGTTCATGTTCCTGGGGCTGGCCGATCCCAACGATCCGCTGCTGCGCGCACGCATGAAACGCTTCGCAGGCTTCTACATGAACGAAGACCCGGAGGCGCCCAACTACGACCCGGTCAACAAGGTGATCAAGAGCATCTGGACGGGCAGCAAGGGCCCGATGCTTCATAAAGCTACCACCTATGATTGGGTGGGCGATGCCGTGCCGGGTTCGTTTCACCTGCTGCACGGCAAGGAAGGGCGCCGCGGGCTGGTGAACCTGCTCAGCGTCTATGACAAGATGCTGGCTCACTGCGCCGAATACCTTGACAGCGTGGGCGATCATCCGCTGAATCTCGCCTCCACGGGGCTGGCGCTGAACGCCTACATGCTCACCGGCGAAAAGAAGTACAAGGACTGGATACTGGAATATGTGGGCGCCTGGAAGCAGCGCACCGACGCCAATGGCGGCAACATCCCCACCAATATCGGGCTGGACGGCAAGGTGGGCGGCGAGTATGGCGGACGCTGGTACAAGGGCACCTACGGCTGGAACTTCACCATCTACGACGGCGAGATCGACCAGATCGCGCACCGCAACACTTTCGAGGCGGGATCATGGCCGGGTTTCGGCAACGCCTATCTGGTTTCCAGGGGCGATCCCGGGTTCGTTTCCACACTGCGCAAGCAGATGGACAACCTGTACGCCAACAAGAAGGTGGAGAGCGGCAAAACGCTGTTGCCGCAAATGTTCGGCGACCCCCGCGGGCACAAATCCACCGGCCGCGAGGAATGGTATCACTGGACGCCCAACCTGCATACCAACCGGCTGACGGAGATTTTCCTCTGGTCGATGGATCGCAAGGATCTGGAGCGCGTGCCGGTGGACGGATGGCTGGCCTATCTGGAAGGCAAGGATGCGGCGTATCCGGAAAAGGCTCTGCGCGCCGAGCTGGAGTTCGTGCGGCGCAAGGTGAAGGAGATTGATGAAGACGACACCACCGCCGATACGCGCCTTGCCGACTTTTTAATGGGCTTCAACCCCGCCGCCACCGATGCGCTTTCCAAGCTCACGGTGGGCTCTTATCTGACGGGCAACATCTGGACGCTGCATTCCCGGGTGCGCTACTTTGACCCCGCCCGGCAGCGTCCGGGCCTTCCCGAAGACGTGGCGGCGCTGGTGGAAAAGTTCGACGCCGGCGCCGTGACGCTGACGCTGGTGAACCTGAGCCACACCGAATCGCGCAAGGTGATTGTGCAGGCGGGGGCTTATGGCGAACACCGTTTTCTCAACCCCGAGGCGGATTCAGTGGCCGTAAAACTCGCACCCGGCAGCGGCGGCACGATACGATTGCAGATGAAACGATACGCCAATGACCCGACCCTGGCCCTGCCGTGGGAACGGTAGCGGAGGAGCATGATGAACGTAACCCTGGAACAGCAAGCCAAGGACGCGGCGGAACTGGCGGCAAAGGGCGCATCGCCGCGCCGCTGGTGGGTGGTATGCCTGCTCAGCCTGGGCATGGTGATCGCCTACTGTGACCGTGTCAACGTGTCGGCCGTGTTGCCGGAGATCGGGCGCACGATGGGCCTGGACAAAGAGCAACTGGGGATTACGCAATCGGCGTTTTTCTGGACTTACGCGCTGTTCCAGATCCCGGCCGGCATGCTGGTGGATCGTTACGGCGTGCGCATCCTCTATTTCTTCGGATTCCTGTTATGGAGTGTGGCATCGGCGGCCACCACGATGGCGACAGGGCTCGAGAGCCTGATCGTACTTCGCATGCTGGTGGGGACCGGAGAGTCCGTGGTCACCTCGTGCTCACTGCGCTACATCGCAGCGCACTTTCTGGAGAAGGAGCGGGGCGCGGCGGTGGGCGTCTACATGACGGGGACGAAGATCGGTCCGGCCATCGGCATCCCCATTGCGGCGTTTCTTTCGGGAATGTACGGCTGGCAGGCGATGTTCGCGATCCTGGGATTGGGCAGCCTGCTGTGGCTGATTCCGTGGATGAGTTGGGTGAAAAAGGACGATCCTTCCGCGCAGGGCAGGAAAACCGGCGCCGGGCAGGCGGCGAACGTGACGCTGGGCCAGGCGCTGCGCAGTCCGCTGATGTGGGGCATCATCGGGGGCACTTACTGCTACATGTATTTCGTCTATTACTGCATGACGTGGATGCCGACCTATTTCCGCGAAAAGCACGGCATGTCGATTACAAAGATGAGTTGGTTCAGCTTCGTGTCGTTCGCCGGGATGGCGGCAGTGGCTGCGCTGGCCGGATGGGCGGCCGACCGCATGATCGCGCGCGGGGCGGACCCCATCAAAACGCGCAAGTGGTTCACCATCGCCGGCTTTGCCGCCGCCGCCACCCAGACCATGAGCGTGTTCACGGCCTCAGAACCGCTGATGATCTTCTTTACCGTGTTCTCCCTCTGCGGCCTGGGTCTGGCGACGGCGAACTACTGGGCGCTGACGCAGACATTGATGCCGGGTGCGCTGCCGGTGGCGATTCAAAATACCGCGGCCAACTTCGCAGGCATTGTGGCTCCCTGGTTCACCGGATTTATGGTGCAGCAGACCGGCAGTTTCGATACGCCGATCAAAGCCGTGGGGTTGTGGCTGGCGCTTGGTATCGGGTGTTATCTGATATTGGTGCGCCGGGAATACGCGCCGAAAAGCAGGGCCTGAGTTTGCCGGATGAACCGCATGCGGAACGCGATCCTGTTGCCGCTGGCCGCCTGGACGGCTCTTGCCGGTCCGTTTGAAAGCGGCGTACAGCCGGTTCTCACCCGTGCCTGCGCGGGTTGCCACAATGCGAAACTGTCCTCCGGCGGGCTGAACGTCGAGGCTCTTTTGACTCAGCCCGCGCTCGCGGACCGTGACCGCTGGGAGTCCATCGTGCGCCGGGTGCGCGCCGGGGAGATGCCGCCAAAAGGCGCGCACCGTCCTCAAAACGGCGAACTGGAGCGCGCCATCACCTGGGTGGATGAGGAATATGCCCGGCGCGACCGCGCCGCGAAACCCGATCCGGGCCTCGTCACCGTGCGCCGTCTCAATCGCCTGGAATACGCCAACTCGGTGCGCGATCTGCTGGGCATCGACCTGATGGCGGGCGAGGATTTCCCCGTCGATCCCTACGGCTACGGCTTCGACAACATCGGCGACGTGCTCTCGGTCTCGCCCGTCCTTACCGAGAAGTACCTGAAGACGGCCGAACGGATCGCGCGCGCCGCCATCCCGGTGGATTCCGACAAACCCAAGCCCGCCATGGATCGCTACCTTGCCGAACGTATGGGCCAGGACCGCATGTTGCGCCTCAGCGTCCACCACGTTTTCCCGGCCTCCGGCGAGTATGTTCTGCGCTCAGCCTGGTATCAGGCGCTTCGGAACGGCACCCGTGTCCGTCTGCGCCTGTTTCTCGACGGCAGGGAAGTGGCCAGCCGGATCCTGAGTTTCTATTACGAAATGGACCGCGGCCTGGACTCGCCGCCGCTTACTGTTCCGGCGGGCAGGCACAAGGTGGAAGCCGAGATCGAAGTGCTGCCTGAACCGGCTTACAAAGGCAGCCCGCCCTATCTTGAATACATCCAGATCTATGGCCCGTCGCAGGTGACGCCAGCGGCCCGGACCGCCGCCTACCAGCGTTTGTTCACCTGCGGCCACGCTCCCGGCGCACATGCGCGGAGCTGTGCGCGCCGCATCCTGGAACCGCTGGCGAGGCGCGCCTATCGCCGCCCTCCCTCCGGCAGTGAGTTGGATGATCTGCTGGGCCTGGTTCACGCCGCGCAGACGCGGTCGGGATCATTGGAATTGGGACTGAGGGCGGGCTTGCAGGCGATTTTGGTATCGCCTAACTTTCTTTTCCGGGTGGAGCGCGATGCTTCGCCCGGCACGCACCGAATTACAGACTATGAGTTGGCGGCGCGCCTGTCCTACTTTCTCTGGAGCAGTCTTCCCGATGAGGAGTTACTGGGACTGGCGGAGAAGGGCCGGTTGGGGAATCCGGCCGTGCTCAGGGGGCAGGTGGCGCGAATGCTGGCCGATCCGAAATCCCGTGCGCTGGTGGAGAGTTTCACCGGCCAGTGGCTGCAGACCCGCAACCTTTCGGTGCTTACGCCCGACGCCAGGCTCTTTCCCGAATTTGACGCGCTGCTGCGCGAAGACATGCGCACCGAAACTGAGATGTTCTTCGAAGCGATCCTCAAGGAAGACCGGTCCATCCTGGACTTTCTTGACGCGCGGTTCACGTTTCTGAACGAACGGCTGGCGCGCCACTATGGTTTGGAAGGCGTGACCGGGCCGCACTTCCGCCGGGTGGAATTGGATGGCGTCCAGCGCAGCGGCGTACTCACTCACGCCAGCGTGCTGACGGTGTCCTCCTATCCGACACGCACGTCGCCGGTGATCCGCGGCAAGTGGGTGCTGGAAAATATTCTCAATGCGCCGCCCCCGCCACCTCCGCCCAACGTGCCGGAGTTGAATGACGGGGCGGTGGGCGTATCGGTATCGCTCCGCCAGCAGTTGGAGCAGCACCGTGCCAACGCCGTGTGCGCATCCTGTCATGGGCGCATGGACCCGCTGGGCTTTGGACTGGAAAACTACGATGCGGTGGGGAAGTGGCGCACCATGGACGGCAAGTTCGCCATTGATGCCTCGGGCGAACTCCCTGGCGGAAAGAAGTTCGCCAAACCGGCCGAGTTGAAGCAGATTCTTGCAGAGCAGAAGGACGCTTTCACGCGCGGCCTGGCGGAGAAAATGCTCACCTATGCCTTAGGCCGCGGGCTGGAAGCGCGCGACCGGCCCGCGGTGCGCCGCATCGCCACCCGCGTGGCGGAGAATGGTCATCGTTTCTCGGCGCTCATCCGTGGTATCGTCGAATCGGTCCCCTTCCAGATGCGTTCCGGAGTAAGTCAATGATGAAATTCCTGCCTCGCCGCACATTATTGAGAGGAATGGGGGCGGCCGTCGGCCTTCCGTTCCTGGACGCCATGGTTCCGGCGTTCGCCGCGCCCGCGGCCGGCGCGTCCGCCAAAACGCCGTGCCGCCTGATGGTGGTCTACGCGCCCACGGGCAAGATCATGCAATATTGGACGCCGCAATCCACCGAGCCTGGCTTCGAGTTTCCGCGGATTCTGAAATCTCTGGAGTCCCATCGCGACGACATCGTGATCCTCAGCGGACTGGCGGCAAACAACGGCCGCGCCTTGGGAGACGGGGCGGGCGATCACGCGCGCGCGGCATCCAGCTATCTGACCGGCGCCCACCCCAGAAAGACTGAAGGCGCCGACATACGCTGCGGCGTTTCCATGGACCAACTGGCAGCCAGGAGTATCGGCGCCAACACGCGTTTCCCTTCACTGGAACTTACTTGTGAGGACAGCCGCCAGGCTGGCGCCTGCGACAGTTACAGTTGCGCGTATCAAAGCATCGCCTGGAAGAGCGAAACGCAACCGCTGGCGCCTGAAATGAACCCGCGTGCGGTGTTCGAACGGCTGTTCGGCGACGCGGGCGCGGACAACCCTGACCGGCGCAGCATACTCGATCTGACGCTGCGCGATACTGAGCGGTTGAAGAACGGCCTGGGCCCGGTGGACCGGCGCAAGCTGGACGAGTATCTGACGTCGCTGCGCGAAGTGGAAACGCGGATCGAACGCGCCGGCAGGAGTGCGAAGCTTCCGGAGGGAGTGGAATCGCCCACCGGCATCCCCACCAGTTTTCGCGAACATGCGCGGCTGATGTTCGATCTTGCCACGCTCGCCTTCCAGACCGACAGCACGCGCGTGATCACATTCATGCTGGCGCGGGAAGGCGGCCTGCGTACCTATCCGGAAGCCGGAGTTCCCGAGGCGCATCATTCGGTCACGCACCACCGCAATCAACCGGAGTTAGTGGAAAAAGTGGCGAAGATCAACTGTTTCCACGTCGAGCAGTTCGCTTACTTTGTGGAGAAGCTCAAAGCGGCGAAGGACGGCGAGGGTTCGCTGCTGGATCATTCGCTGGTGGTCTATGGCAGCCCGCTGGGCGACCCCAACGTGCATGACCACGGCAACCTGCCCACATTGCTGGCCGGCACCGGAAAAGGGAAGGTCAAGCCCGGGCGCCACGTTCGGTACAAGGCGGAAACACCCGTAGCGAATCTGCATGTGGCGCTGCTGCGGCTGGCCGGCGCGCCGGTGGAGAGGCTGGGCGACGCCACGGGACCGCTGGAGCAGTTAGGCGGGTGAAGATGCGTCCGGCATCGGGGTTTCCTGCGGCCTTCGAACGGTTATACGGTGAATACAGGCGGAACAGGTGGCTTCGCTGGTTCGCCGTTTTTTGCCGCATCGCCCTGGCCCTTGGATTCATTCCAGCGGGTATCGTAAAAGTGAGCGGAGAGCGGTTTACAGGGTTGCCGTCGAATAATCCCTTAGGGCATTACTTTGACGCTTTGTTCCTGACGGACTATTACTACACGTTCATTGGCGCCGGCCAACTGGTGGCGGCGTTGTTACTGCTCATTCCAAGAACGGCGCTCTTGGGGGCGATCTTCTACTTTCCGATTATCCTGAACATTTTCGTTCTGACCCATGCGACCCGGTTTAATGGAACTCGCATCGTCACACTCATGCTGTTGGCGAACCTGTTCCTGTTGGCCTGGGACTATGACCGGCTAAAGCACGTTTTGCCGGTTTACCAGCCGGTTGAGGATCGCCAAGCCGTTGCGATCAGAAAGTTTCCGTTCCTGTTTTTCGGGTGTGCCGTTGTGGTGGTGATGTCAGTAATCGTCTTCAATGATTTCCTGTTCGACATCCGGCCGGGCAATGAGGAAGCAGAATGCCGGAATGGGTGCAGGCCCGGTGAAGCCTGTTACTATTTTTGTGACTGTATCTACAAGCACGGTAAGCCGCTCAATGCTTGTCTGAGCGAATACCGGGCGATGAAAACAGGCGGCGGGCATCCGCCGCCGGTTCGCTGATGGCAACCCAGATAGCGGTAGCTAGCCCAGGCCAAGAGACCTGCGAATCACGGCGAAGCCTTCGCGGGTGAGGGCCTCCGCTCTCTGAATGGCTGCCTGCCGCTTGCGCTGCGCGGTGTCGTAATCCTGGTGAACGCGCAGCAGCGCCGATGACATCTGCCCGGGCGTGGCGCCGGCCAGGTGGAAGGCCCATTCTCCGATGCCAAGGTCGTCGAACATCTGTGCCTTCTTCCCGAACGCCCACTCGTAGCAGTGCAGGCAGGGCAGACCGTTGGCCAGGGCCATGATGTTGCCGTGCGGTTCCATGTTGAACATCGTGCGCGAGGCCAGGAACACGCTGAGCGCTTCATCGGGCAGCCAGAACGTCTTGCGCAGGCGCATGTAGGGTTTGACGTCAGCGGGCATGGGATCAATGAGCTGCTGCCTGCCGATCTCGATCTCGCGCTCGTCCTCGGGCGCGATGAGAACGGGCAGCCTGGTCTCCCGCACCCAGCGGATGAGGACCTCGCGCATCTTGCTGACGTATTCCGGGCCCCGTTCGCGCACCCCGGGCCGGTCAAGGACGGCGTAGTGGATGATCGCGATCAGGAACCGGCCGCGCTCCAGGTTCTCACTGCGGAGAAACGCGGCCGCGGCTTCTTCGTTGCGCTGCTTGTATTGAAAAGCGATGTCGGGGGCGAAGGCGATGTGCGGGCCGCGGACGCCCGCTCCTTTCAGCACGCCGATGGAAATTGTCTCCCGGGTGAACAGGAACTTCGCTCCGGAAAGGATCTGCCGCAGCACGATATCGGAGGGTGGGTCCAGAATGTCGAACGTTTGGGCCCACGTGCCGTAGGGTTTTCCGGCGTTGGCGGCGAGGTGGAACGGGGTCACCTGGCCGATGGTGCGCGCCATGTCGTGGACGCCGTGTAGTCCGTAATTGATTACCATCCCGGAGTTGTACAGAAACAGATCAGTGTCGTTAAATGCCCGCTGCACTTCGGGCGAAGTCGCCGCGCCGTCCAGGAAGCGGGCGTCCGGGAAATCGCGCCGGATCATCCGGCGGCCGGCTTCGTCAATGTTGGCGGCCCAGCAGGTGACCTCAGCCTCGGGGATGTACCTGCCGATTGCGCCAAGCATCGCCGGCGTGAAGCAGACGTCGCCGATATTGCGCATCTGCCAGCCGGTGCGGAGGAGGATCTTCTTCCGCGGAGGCTGTGCGAGAGCAAGCGAAGGGGTGGCGAGAAAGGCGCGGCGGAGCATGGTAAAGGGCTTCCGATCCAGTCTACCAACTGGTTGTGATAAGTTCTTGAGATCATGACGGCCTTTGCGACTCTGATTGTCACGGCGTTGTTCGCCCAGCAGCCCGGCCCTGTTCTCGACTACGGTTTCTTCAAGGAGCGCGTGCAGCCTGTCTTCCTGAAGAAGCGGCCCGGACACGCCCGCTGCGTGGCCTGTCATGAGCACCGCAGCCCTCCGCTTCAGCCACTCAAGCCCGGCGCCGCCACCTGGGACGAGCAGGCGTCGCGAAAGAACTTCGAGGTCTGGCGCCAGTTTGTGATCCCCGGCAATCCGCTGAAGAGCCCCATGTTGCGCCATCCGCTGGCCACGGCGGCGGGCGGCGACCATTTCCACGGCGGCGGCAAGCATTGGACCACGCAGAACGATCCGGAATGGAAGATGCTGGCGGCCTGGGTAAATGGCAGTAAGGCTCCGGGAGGGCGAGTGGTGCGGGTTCTGCAATCGAACTCCGCCGGTAACAATATCCACATCATCGATCCCGCAACCAACGAGGTAACAGGACTGATCGAGGACATCGAAGTTCCCCACGGACTGGTGATATCGCCGGATGGCGGGCGGATCTATGTCACCAACGAAGCGCGCCGGACCCTGGATGTGGTGGACTCGAGAACGCTGGCCGTGTTCAAGAGTATTCCGCTCAGCGGACGCCCGAACAACGTGGATGTTTCAAAGGATGGAAAGACGGTGTACGTCGGCATCCGGCAGGCCCCGGGTGCGGTTGATGTGATCGATGCGGTGGGGCTTGCGAACGTGAAAAGCGTTCTCACCAAGGGAGAAATTCACAATGTCTACGTGACGCCGGATGGCAGGTTCGCCGTCGCCGGATCGATTCAGGCCAGCACGATCAGCGTGATCGATACTGCGACGAATTCGATGGCCTGGACGTTGACGCTAAGCGCGGGCATCCGGCCGATGGCTTTTACGGTGAACCGGGATGGTTCAACCAAAGACATCATCGTGCAGCTTTCCGATTTTCATGGATTCGCGGTGGTGGATTTCGCCACGCGAAAGGAAGTGCGGCGCATCACACTGCCCGACCCGCCGGGTGTTGTAAAGGAGATGGAGGGGCTGCAGGGTTCGCCCTCGCACGGGCTGGCGATCACGCCGGACGGAAAAATGCTTTGGGTCACCAGCAAGCATTATGGCTATGTGGCCGCCTATTCGCTGCCGGACTTCAGGTTTCTGAAAACCGTGACCGTGGGGTCGCACCCGGACTGGCTCGCCATCACCCCCGACGGAAGGTATCTGTATGCCGCCGCGGCCGGGGACGACCTCACCGCGGTAGTGGACATCCGGACGCTGAAGGTAGTGAAGTCCATCAAAGTCGGGGCGGTGCCGAAGCGGGTGGTAAGCGGGATACTGCGCATGGAGTGATCAGTTGCCCCAACTCAGGCGAAGGTACACTGCGCGCTTGATTTCGCCGCTGCGCACGTAGTCTTCGGCGATGAACTCGGGATGCTGCGGGTCCAGCAGGTTCTGGACACCGGCGGAAATCTCAGTCTGTTCTCCCAGGCGGTAGGCCAGATGAACGTCCGGGCGAAGATAGCCGGGGACCGCCGCGCCCGGAATTGCGGAGTAGGATTGCGCACTCAGGTCCAGGCTGAGGCGGCGTGTGAGGTTCCAACTGGAATGAAGCTGCGCAGAGTGGCGGGGCATGCGGGTGCCGCGAAGGTCCAGCACCAGCCCTGGGAACGTCCGCCGTGTGTCCAGTTCCCGGAAGAAGGAGTAGTTCGCCTGAATCGACCATGACCGGCGCACTTTCCAGGTGGAGGCCAGTTCCAGCCCCTGGTTCCTGATGTCTTTTCCGTTCTCGAATGGAAAGGGAATCACCAGGAGCGGGCTGGGACCGCCTTCAAGGCGCGGCGTGCCGATCGCGACCACCGCGTTGTCCCGGTATTTGTTGGTGTAGGCCGCCAGATCGAAGCTCACGCGATGGGTGGCTTGCCAGCGCCAGCCCGCTTCATAGGCGGCGACGGTTTCAGATTGGAAATCGCGGTTGCCCGAGAGCACTCCCTCGGCGCCCGCGGGCAACGGTGGGGGAAGCCGGAAGGGAAGACTCACGTCGTGCTCAAGCCGTACCGGAGTCCTTACCGCGCGGGAAATGGCGCCCCAAAGGCTCAAGCGCTGTGTGGGTGTCCAAAGCAGGCGCGCGCTGGGTTGTGTCTCCACGCCGGTATAGCTGTTGTGCTGGACCTTAGTTCCGGCACTCACCGTCAGGCGATCCCGCACTACGGTGATGTCGTCCTGAAAGAACACGCTGAGGAGCGAGTCGGTCCGTTTCTCCGGCAGTATGTAGGAACGGGAATGCGTGGCCCCCCTGGTCGTGTTGTTGCGCATTTGGCGATAGCCGCCACCCCACAACAGGTCATTGCGGGCGCCCAGTCCGAACTGCTGCTGGAATTCCAGGTCTGTTACCAGCGCGCGCAGATCTCCCAAGTCCTCGCTGCGATTTTCAGCGTGAAAATATCCCTGGAGGGCCAGTGCTGACCGCTCCGAGTAACTCCGCTCCCAGCGGGCCATGCCGTAGCCGCCGTTGCTGCCAGCCCTGTCGGCCAGGAAGCGGCCGCGGTCGTGGAACGGGTAGTTGGGGTAGACGGATTGAGATGCGCGTCCCTGGTAGGCATCACCGTGAATGGTGAGAGTGTCCCGCCCGGTCGCTTCCCAATCCACTCTTCCGCCTGCCCGTGCTGCGCTCCATTGGTCGCCGAAGGGGGCCCCTGCGGCTGAGCGCATCTGGCCCCGGTGGGAAAACTTGCCGTAACCGCGATAGAAAACGTTACTGCCGGCTTTGCCGCCGTGACGGAGGGAGGCGTAGCCCTGTTCGTCGTTCCCGGTCCCCGCCGTGAAACGCGTGCCCTGGGTCTGTTGCGCCGTTTTCGTGATGATGTTGATCACGCCGTTGACGGCGTTGGCGCCCCACATCGTGCCTCCGGGTCCGCGGATCACTTCGATGCGGTCCACATCCTCCAGCAGCGTGTCGTTCTGATCCCAGTAGACTCCCGAATAGAAGTTGTTGTAGACGGAACGGCCGTCGATCAAAACCAGCATCTTGTTTGCAAAGCGGCCCGGGAAGCCGCGGGCGCTGACAGCCCACTTGCTGGAGTCGATACGGCCCACGAAAAGGCCCGGCACCATGCGCAGTGCTTCAGGGATGCTTGTGACGCCGGAGCGCCGGATATCTTCCGAGGTAAGAACGTAGATCGCCGCGGCCGCTTTCGAAAGCTGCTGCTTCTTCCTGGAAACGCTGGTGACTTCGATGTCGACCAGTTCTTCCAGGCTGACGTCGGCGAGGTTACGCCTGCTCTGCGCCATGGTAAGCACAGGCAATGTCAACACGAGGATGAGGATCACCGGCTTAAGCGCTCCCGCCAATAGATACTCCTACGCGTGTTTATCGGCTGCGCAATCGATTTGCGATAGTGGATTTTCCAGGCTTCCCTTTCGCGCCAATCGCTGCTAGGCTCAGAACCGGAAAGGAGCAGTTCGCCGTATGCCTTATTCCCATAAATCCCTTATGAAACGCCGCACGCTGCTCGCTTCGTGCGTCTTTCCGGCTCTCTTCAAAATGGTGGAAACACCCACCCAGGCGCAGACCGCGCGCTCCACTGGCGTCAACCGCAACTCCGCCCCCAGCCAGCTCAGGATCACGGACATGCGATCCGTGCTTATCGCTTCCAACTACGACTATCCGGTGATTCGCATCGACACCAACCAGGGCGTTTACGGCCTTGGCGAGGTGCGCGACGCGGGCCGCGAGGGCACCGCGCTGGTGCTGAAACCGCACATCACCGGCAGAAACCCGCTGTCGATTGAGCCCATACTGGATAGCCTGCGCAATTTTTCCAACCATCAGCGTATGGGTGGCGGCTACAGCGCCATCGACATGGCCCTGCACGATATCGCCGGCAAGGTGTACGGCGTGCCGGCCTGGCGCCTCATCGGGTCAAAATACCGCGACCGTATCCGTGTCTATTGCGACACCAATGAAAGCAAAGATCCGAAAGTGTACGCCGAGCGCTTCAGGCTGCGCAAGCAGCAGGGTTTCACCTTCTTCAAAATGGATCTGGGCACGCGCCTGGTGGCTGACCGGCCGGGTGCGGTGAACGACCAGCGCGTGGCCACCGAAAAGGGGCTGGCCTACATGTGCGAATACATCCAGGCCGTTCGCGACGTCATCGGATGGGAGGCGCCGCTGGCAACCGATCACTTCGGCCCGCTCACGGTGAACGACAGCATCCGCTACGCGCGCGCCTTTGAGAAGTACAATCTGGCCTGGGCGGAGGACATGATCCAGGTGGGTCACCTTGGTCCGGGGGGCGATGCGCCGAAGGACTGGCGCGGCTATAAGGAGTTGAAGGAGGCCACCACCACACCCATTGCGACGGGCGAGAGCCTGTTCGGCCTGGAAGAAGGATTCAAGGATCTCATTGATCACCGGGCGGTGGACGTGGTGCACCCGGATCCGCTGACATCGGGCGCGCTGCGCGAGACCAAGCGGATCGGCGACTATGCTTCCATGCATGGCATCCAGACGGCGATCCATTTTGCAGGTTCGCCCGTCGGCTGCCTGGCGTCGGTGCACATGGCGGCGACATTGAAGGACATGGTGGCGATGGAGAATCACGCCGTCGATATTCCCTGGTGGGGGGACCTGGTGACGGGGCCCTCCAAGCCGATTGTGGACAAAGGCTATATCACGGTGCCGGAGACGCCCGGATTGGGCGTGGAACTGAACGAGGCCGTGATCCGCGAACATATCCGCAAGGGCGGCTATTTTGAGCCCACGCCGCAGTATGACGACTTTATTCTGGACCGGTTCCGCATCGGCGGCGAATATCCGCATCTGGACGAGCATGGGCGCCCGGTGGTGAGCAGGTAGGCGCCTGCTGGCGGCGGCGGCGCGGGTGTAGGCTGAAAGTAGCACTATGCCTGCAACCACGCATCACGCTCCGCGCGATCTGTCGCAAACGCCCATCAATGTCTATTGGGAGATGACGCAGGCCTGCGCGCTGGCCTGCCGCCACTGCCGGGCCGAGGCGATGCCCTGCGCCGACCCGAACGAGTTGAGTTTCGAGCAGGGCCTGGACCTTTTGCGCCAGATCCGCGAGTTTGGCGATCCCATGCCGCAGTTGATTCTCACCGGTGGCGATCCGCTGGCGCGGCGGGACCTGTTCGATCTGATCGACGCGGCGCGCGAGTTGGGCATTTCGACTTCGATCACACCCGCCGCCACCGGCTCATTGACGCGCGAGGTGCTGGTGCGGCTGAAAGAGCACGGAGTGGAAGGGCTTGGGCTAAGCCTTGATGGATCGAGCGCGGCCCGGCACGATTCCATACGTGGGGTACCGGGCACGTTTGACCGCACCATGATGGCGATGCGCTGGGCGCAGGAGTTGGAGATGCCGCTGCAGGTGAATACGCTGGCGGCGGCTGAGACGGCCGGCGATGTACCGGCGATCTACGAACTGCTGAAACCGATGGGCCCGGCGCGGTGGAGTCTGTTCTTCCTGATCTCGGTGGGACGCGGTAAGGTGCTGCAGGCAATGACGCCGGAGGAAGGTGAGCAACTGATGGACTGGATCTATCAGACATCGAAGACGGCGCCGTTTATTGTGGCGACGACGGAGGCTCCCTCCTACCGGCGGGTGGCGCTGGAGCACATGAAGGAAGAGGGGATGACGGGCGAGCAGATCCGGCGGACGCCCCTGGCGCGAGGCTTCGGGATCAGGGACGGGCACGGCATCATGTTTGTGTCGAACACGGGGGATATCTGCCCGGCGGGATTCCTGCCGTTGGCGGTGGGGAACGTGCGAAAGGACCGGGTGGTGGATGTCTACCGGAATGCGCCGCTGTTTCAGGCTTTGCATGATCCGTCGCGGTTTGAGGGCCGGTGCGGCGTGTGTGAGTATAGGGCTCTGTGCGGGGGATCGCGGGCGCGGGCGTTTTCGGCCACGGGGGATCCGCTGGAGTCCGACCCGTTTTGCGATCACCAGCCTCGGGGGATGCGGGCGTAGAGGCTGGCGCTATACTGAAGGCGATGTCGATCGCTTCCGCCGCCGCGCCCCTGCTGCCTGGCCAGCGGCTGAGCCGGGCGGAGTTTCTGCGGCGGTGGGAAGCCCTGCCAGACCTCAAGAAGGCGGAACTGATCGACGGTTTGGTGTATATGGCATCCCCGGTTACCGCTACGCACGGCTCCCACGACTTGACCTTGCATACCTGGCTGGGTACCTACGCCGCCGCCACCCCGGGTTGCACGGCCGGCTGCAACCGTACATGGCTGATGCTGGAAAGCGCTCCTCAACCCGATGCGGATCTATGCGTGCTGCCTCAGTTCGGCGGACAATCGGGTTTCTCCGGAGACTACTGCGTGGGCGCGCCGGAGTTGGCGGTGGAAGTGAGCAATTCCTCCTCCGGATATGATTCGGGGCCGAAGCTCGCTCTCTATCAGCGGGCAGGAGTGAAAGAGTATCTTACGCTGGTCCTCGATCCGCCGCGAGTGGTTTGGCGGCAACGGACGGCGGAAAGGTTTGTTCCACTGCAGCCGGACGCTGACGGCCTGTTGCGCTCACGGGTGTTCCCGGGGCTGTGGCTCGATCCACAGGCGCTGCTGGCCAACGATGGAGCCTCGATTCTGCGGGTTCTCCAGCAGGGCCTTCAATCCGCGGAGCACGCGGCGTTTGTCTTGGACCTCGAGCGAAAAGCTACCTGAACCGTTTGCGGACGGCGAACACCACCCGCGCCGCCAGCAGCAGAAACGCCACGCCCGCATAGACCAGCGGCGTCGGATCGAGCGATCCCTTCCCCTGCCAGAGATAGTGCACCACCGCCGCGATCACGCTGAGATACACCAACCGGTGCAGTAACTGCCATCGTTTCCCGCCCATCCACCGGATCGCCCGGTCAAACGAAGTGGCGGCCAGCGGCGCCATCAGCAACAGGGACACGGCGCCGGCGATGAAGAACCGCCGGAAGGTAAGATCCTCCTGGATCACCTGCCAGTTCCATTGGGCGTCGCGGGCGAAGTAATGCCACCCATGCAGCGCGCCATAGAAAAAAGCAAAGAGGCCCAGCATGCGGCGGAACCGGGCCAGCGGCGCCAGCCCCGGAATCCGGCGCAACGGCGTAATCGCCAATGAGGCCAGCAGCAGCCGCAGCGCCCACCGGCCGGTGTAGCGCTGCACGTACTCGAGCGCGTTGATCCCCAGGGCGTTACTCTGCCACAGCCAGATCAGGACGGCCAACGGAGCAAGGCAGAGCGCGAACACGATTCGGTGCAGCCAGGGACTCTTCCACATCGTCTTAACTCCGCCGGGGCAGGGGAGCCATCCATGCGCCGGTTCCCAGCAACGCCACTAACACCGCAAGACCATAGAACATCATGTTGTAAGAACCTGTCCGCTGCAGGGTCTGCGCCAGCAGCAGCGGTCCGATGGCCGAAGCAAACACCGTCATCATTTGCGCCACCCCTTGAATGCGGCCCAGATGGGTTCTGCCGAACATCTGGCCCCATACCGAGAAAAACACCACCGTCACCACGCCGCCCGCCACGCCCATTGCCACTCCATATGCCATCACGTGCGTGTATGTCACCACCGACGGCAGAGCCACCAGCGCCGCTCCCAATACCGCCATCCCGATTCCCATCAACCGTTGCAGGGGCCAGCGCGAAGCCAGCCACCCTCCGGCGAAGTTCGCCGCCAATCCCAGCATTGTGCTCACCACCAGCACCTGGTGATAGACTGCAGCGTCAAATCCGCGCTGTTCCAGGATCGATTGATTAAACAGCGAAATGCCCGAATAGACCAGGCCGAACATGGCGCTGGCCAACGCGAAGATCCAGAACGCGAAGCTGCCCAGCGCGCCCCGAAGCGTGAGGTCCGCTTGTGCGGCGGGTGGCTCAAACCGCAGCCCGCGCTCTTCCGGCCCGTTTCGCACGAGAGCGAATGACAATGGCGCCAGCACCACCAACAGCACCCATCCAATGCCGGCCCAGGCCGCCCGCCACCCGGCGCTGAGCACCACCGCGCCCACTGCCGGGAAGGCGGCGATAAACCCAATGCCCACCAGTAACGAAAACACGCCCATCGCTACGTTCAATTTGCGGCCGAACCACTTGCCCACCAGCGCCAGGCTCACCACCGAAAGCGCGCTCTGGCCCAGCCCGCGTGTCAGCATAATCATCACACCGAGGAAAAAAATTCCCGCCGCCATGCTCATCGCCAAAACGGCGCCGCCTAATGCGATGAGCACCGCCGTCAGAATCAGGCGAGAGCCGAAGCGGTCCACCAGCCGGCCGCAGGGAAGGCAGAAGGCCGCGCCGATGAGCGTTGCCCAGAGATTCAACGTCGCGTAGGTGACACGGTCGATTTGCAGGTCCGCCAGCAGCGGCTCAGTCACCAGGCCAAGTCCCTGGGTGCGTCCGGGCAGGGTGCCCACCATCGCCAGGGCCGCCATGGCAACGTTCACCCAGGCGTGCGAAATGCCCGCTCGGCTGGGGAGAGGTTGAGCAAGAGAGGACACCAGAGACTGCTATTCTACCTGGGAACGTGATGTTTACGTTGTGGACGGTGCGCCTGGCTTGCGTTTTCTATGTGCTGGCGCTGGCGGCCTGGGCAGCCAATCGGCCTCGGACGGCGCGCGTGGCGTGGACCGCCGGCATGCTGTTCTTCCTGCTCCACGTGGTGGCGGCGTTTTCGTTCCATCACCATTGGAGCCATGAGGCGGCCTACCGCGAAACGGCCCGGCAGACGGCCGAGCTCTTCGGTTTCGACTGGGGCGGTGGCCTCTACTTCAATTACGTGTTCACGGCGCTATGGGCGCTGGATGCGGCCTGGATGTGGATTCGTCCGCTGTCCTACGGCCACCGGCCGCGCTGGATCGCAGCGGCTATCCATGGCTTTCTGGCATTCATGTTTTTCAACGGCGCGATTGTGTTCGGGTCTTCGGCGGTGCGCTGGCCGTCGGTGGCTGCGATCCCCGTGCTGGCCGCGATCTGGCTGGGAAGCCGTCACCGGGCCCCGGCCTGATAAGCTGAATGTCTGTGTTTCAGGCAAGAGGGCTTTTCCCGCCGGCGGCGATTGCGGCCATGCTGCTTTGTGGCGCTTGTGGGCAGGAAAAGCGTGAAGCTCCGGTTCCGCCGTCCTCCTCACGGGCTGACTACATCAGCGCCGCGGCCTGCGCCGGCTGCCATGCGGAGCTGGACCGCACGTATCGCCAGACGGGCATGGGCCGTGCGTTCTTCCCAGCGCGGAGCGATCGCATGCCGGAAGACTTCTCCGGGCGCAAGCCCTTCCACCACAAGGCGTCGGACCGCTACTACGCGATGACCACCCGCGATGGGCGCTACTTTCAACAGAGCTACCAGATCTCGGGAGGCCGGCCGCACAGCGCGATCGAGAAAGAGATCCACTTTGTGATGGGTTCGGGCAACCATGCCCGCACCTATCTGCACCGCACGGGCGAGGGAAAGCTGATCGAATTGCCACTGGCCTGGTATGCCGATAAGGGCGGATTTTTCGCCATGAATCCCGGCTATGACCGGCGTGACCATCCCAACTTCCGCCGTGCGATCCCGGACGATTGCATGTTCTGCCATAACGGTTATCCCGATGTTTCCGAGCAGAGCCGGCGGCATGGCGCCGATGCCCTTTTTCCGGCGAAGCTCCCCGAGGGCATCGATTGCCAGCGATGTCACGGTCCCGGGCGCTCTCACGCCGAGGCGGCCGCGACGAAGCAGCCCGGCGAAGAGATCCGGCGGCGTATTCTGAATCCGGCCACACTGAGCCCTCAGCGCCAGCTTGAGGTATGCATGCAGTGCCATCTGGAGTCGACCAGCCGCGCGCTGCCTTACTCGATTGTCCGGTTCGACCGGCAGCCGTATTCCTACCGGCCGGACCAGCCATTATCCAGCTATATCCTGCATTTCGATTTCGCGCCGGCTAAGGCGCCCGATGATCACTTTGAGATCGCGCACGCCGCGTACCGCCTGCGGAAGTCCAAGTGTTTCACTGCGAGCGCGGGCCGCATGGTCTGCACTGCGTGTCACGATCCGCATGACGCGCCACGCGGCGAGGCGGCAGAAAGGAAGTACTCCGCCGCGTGCCGCAATTGCCATGGGCAAACCCATGCCGGAGACCGCGCACGTTCGGCCGGATGCGCCACCTGTCACATGGCCAAGCGGCGGACGGACGATGTGGTTCATGTGGTGATGACGGATCACCTGATTCGCCGCCGCCAACCGGGGAGGGACCTGCTGGCCCCGCTTTCCGAGCGGCACGATACCGAAACCACAGCCTATCGCGGGGCTGTGGCGCCCTACTATCCGGCACAGCCGGACGAGTTGTATCTGGCTGTGGCGCAGGTCTATGCCGGAGCGAATCTGGCAGCCGGTATCCCTCAGTTGGAGGCCGCGATTGGCCGCTTTCAACCGGCCGAGCCGGAGTTCTATCACCAACTGGCGGAGGCATACCATCGTACGGCCAATGACGAGGCGGCGGCAGCGTGGTATCGCAAGGCGCTCGAACGGGATCCGGCCTACCTGCCCGCCATTCGCAATCTGGGGGCGACGCTCTCGCGGCTGGGGCGATTCAACGAGGCCGCCGAAATCCTGCGCAGAGCGCCGAAAGACGCGGCGGCGCTCAACAACCTGGGGGAAACACTGCTGGAGCAGGGATCGAACGCCGAAGCCGCCGGGGTGTTGCGTGAGTCACTGGCGATTGATCCGGAGTCGCCGGAGACGTTGAACAATCTTGGCCGGGCTCTGTCCAGAACGGGTGACGTAGCGGGCGCCAAGAAGGCGTGGCTGGAAGCGATCCAGGCCAAGCCCGGGTTTGCCGCGGCCCACGACAACCTGGCCAATCGTCTTGACGCTTCGGGGGACTGGGCCCAGGCCAGGATTCATTTCGAAGAGGCCCTGAAAGACACGCGGTACGCGTTGGCGCGCTTTAACTATGGAACGGCGCTCGCCGGGCGCAACGAAACACAAAGGGCTGAGAATCTGCTTGCCGAGGCAGTGCGTCTGGATCCAGGCTTGGCCGACGCGCACCTCAACCTGGGAAATTTGCGCGCCATGCGCGGGCGTGCGGACCTGGCGGCAGTGGACTTCCGAAACGCAATCAAGGCGCGTCCGGGTTTCGGACGCGCCTTGATCAATTTAGGGTTAGCGTTAGCGGAAATGGGCCGCCCCGCGGAAGCTTTGCAGCAACTGCGATTGGCGGCCCAGGATCGCGACGC
>JANRLE010000147.1:0-27200 GCA_033762895.1 Bryobacteraceae bacterium
GTTTGGCGACGGTCTGTTCCTTCTCGCCGCTTTTCCACCAGTTGAAATGGAAGTCGCCGGCGGCGGGCGCCTGCCGCCAGGCCGGTTCATCCAGAATGCCGTCGATGACAATGCGGCCGGCGGCGCGGTAAACATCGTAGCGGGGCGGTGTCTGTGCCGGCAGGCTCATGGCCAGGCAGGCCAACAGCAGGGCAAGTGCGGGAACCATTCCGCCATCATACTCAACCCAGTTGTATAGTGAGTCCTGGAGGCGCGGTGCAATACTTCTGGATACTGGTGCTGGCCACCACGGCTTTCGCCGATGAAACCCGTCTGAAGCAGATACCCGTGCGCATGAAAGCCTACGTGGACCGCGGCGAAGTCTCAGGCGTGGTGACGCTGGTAAGCCGCCGCGGCGCGGTGATCCACCACGAAGCGGTGGGCTGGCAGGACTTGGGGAAATCTGTGCCCATGAAGCCGGACACCATCTTCGAAGTGATGTCGATGACCAAGCCGGTGACGGCCATCGCCATCCAGATGCTGGCCGAGGAAGGGATGCTGGCGCTGAACGATCCGGTGGAAAAGCACCTGCCGGAGTTTCGCGGGCAGATGCAGGTGGCGGCGCGGGAAAACGGCGCCACCATCCTGAAAAAGCCGTCCAGACTCATCACCATTCGCGACCTGCTTACGCACACCAGCGGGCTTGCCGAAATGCCGCCCGAAGGGGCGGGAGGAGTGCAGCTCTATTACCGCTTGAACCTCACGCTGGCGAGCGCAGTGTCGCTGTTCTCGCAGATGCCGCTACAGTTTGATCCGGGCACGAAGTGGTCCTATTCCAATCCGGGCATCGCAACACTGGGCCGCATCATTGAAGTGGTGAGCGGCAAAGCCTATGAGCAGTTCCTGGACGAGCGTGTTTTCCAGCCGTTGGGAATGAAGGACAGCTTTTTCTTCCCCAACGCGGAACGGCATCCGCGCATTGCCCGGGCCTATACCTGGCAGAATGGCAAGCTTAACGATGCCGGTGACGGCATCTATCGAAAGAACGCGAAGTATCCCATGCCGGAAGGCGGCCTCTATTCCACGGCGCGGGACATGGCGGCGTTCTACCAGTTGATGCTCGATCAGGGCAAGGCGAACGGCAGACGGCTGCTTTCGCCCGCGTCGGTGGAGTTGGCCCGGGCGGTGCACACAGAAGATACGGCAAGGACGTGGGGGCTGGGCTGGGGTGTGCTGGCCAAGCCTGGCTCGACGCTGAACCTTGTGTCCAAGGGCGCCTACGGCCATGGCGGGGCGTTAGGCACGTATGGTTGGGTGGACCCGGCCAAACAGATGGTGGGGGTCTTCATGATCCAGCGGGTCGGCGGTAACACCGATGGCATTCGTAACGTCTTCGTTGGCATGGCCAACGCGGCGGTGTCTGAATAGAAGGAGAGACTGATGAAGAAGATGATCTGGCCGCTGCTGGTGGTGGGTTTGATGGCCGCGCCGCCGGTGGACACGAAAAAGGCCGCGATGGACGGCACGCGGCTGGCGCGCATCCCGGAGCGCATGAAGAGCTACACCGACCGGGGAGAAGTGGCCGGGGTGGTGACGCTGGTGGCGCGCCGCGGCGTGGTTGCAGCGCTCGATGCCGTCGGCTGGGCGGATGTGGAAAATCGCAAGCCGATGCGCACCGATTCCATTTTCCAGATCATGTCGATGACCAAGCCCTTCACTGGAACCGCGGTGATGATGATGGTGGAGGAGGGCAAGCTTGCGCTGACCGATGCGGTGGAAAAACATCTGCCCGAATTTCGCGGGCAGATGATGATCTCCTCGCGTGCGGAAGGCAGGCTCACCCTGAGGAAGCCCGCGCGGCCGATCACGATCCGCGACCTGATGACGCACACTTCCGGGATGGGGAACATGCCGCCGCCGGGCATTGGGGAATTACTGCAGACGATGGACCGGCCGTTGGAGGAAGCCGTCGCTTTGTACGCGCAGCAGCCGCTGGAATTTGAACCGGGCTCGGAATGGAAGTACAGCAATCCGGGTCTTGCGACGTTGGGCCGGCTGGTGGAAGTGGCTTCGGGCATGCCGTTTGAGAAGTTTCTGGAGGCGCGAATTTTCAGGCCGCTGGGCATGAAGGACAGCTTCATCTTCCCACCCGCTGACAAGATTGATCGCATCGCCATTGTGCATCAGGCCAGGAACGGGAAGCTGGAAACCGCACCGGCGACGATTCTGGCGGGCGATCCGCGGCGATATCGCAAGGGCGCCGTCTACTCGGGGCCCGAGTATGGGATGTATTCCACCGCATCGGACCTGTTTGCGTTTTATGAGTGCCTGCGCACGGGCGGCAAGCCGCTTCTTTCAAAAGCGGCGGTGGAAGTGATGACGTCGCTGCACACCGGCAATATTCGCGCCGGCCATCTGCCGGGCACCGGCTTCGGGCTGACATGGGAAGTGACAAAGGAGGCGATGGGCACCTTGGGCCTGATGTCGATCGGCTCATTCGGCCATGGCGGCGCGTTCGGAACGCACGGCTGGGTGGACCCGAAAAAGGAGATGGTGGGTGTTTTCCTTGTGCAGCATGTGGGCGCCACCAACGCGAAAGCGGTGTTCATGGGCATGGCCGGCGCGGCCGTATCGGAATGAAGCAGACGGGATGTTAGAATCACGATGATGTATCAAGGACTGGAACACACCGCAATCGCCTCTCCCAACCCCGGCGCTCTCGCCAAGTGGTATGTGGACTACCTGGGCTTTCACATCAATTTCACCTACGATGTCTTCTTCTTCGTGAAGGCGCCCAACGGCTCCATGCTCGAGATTATCCCAAGCGAAGGCGAATGGGCGCCGCCAAAGATGAAGGACCGCGGCATCCGCCACCTGGCGATCGCGGTGGACGATTTCGACGCCGCGCATGAGGATCTGAAAGCCAAGGGCGTGAAGTTCCTTACCGAGCCTTACAACAATCAGGGCAACCGGCTGGTTTTCTTCGAGGATGGCGACGGGAACATCGTACACCTGATCCACCGGGAAAAACCGCTTCCTTAAGACGCCGCCCAGGATCGAAGGAAACGGTTTGCTCCAACGCGTTTTTAAGGCTTTCCAATACCGGGACTTCCGCCTGATGTGGATGGGTGCATGCACCTCCAGCATCGGCACCTGGATGCAGAAGCTTGCGCAGAGCTGGCTGGTGCTGCAGCTTTCCAACGATCCGCTGATGCTTGGCCTCGATTCCTTTTTGGGCCAGATCCCGATCTTTCTCTTCTCGCTGTTCGGAGGCGTGGTGGCCGACCGGCGCGACCGCCGGCAACTGCTGATCGGGTCGCAGATCGTGCAGATGACGTGTGCGTTCGTTCTGGCGGGATTGCTGTTTGCGGGCATCACCGAGGTGTGGCACATCCTGGTGCTGTCGTTCGTCACGGGTATGGCGCAGGCCTTTGGCGGCCCGGCCTATCAGGCGCTGATTCCGCGGCTGGTGCAGCCCGAAGACCTGCCGAACGCCATTGCCATGAACTCGATTCAGTTCAACCTGGCACGGGTGATCGGACCGGCGCTGGGTGGCCTGGCGATGGCGAAACTGGGCGCGACATGGTGTTTTTCGCTGAACGGGGTTTCCTTTGTCGCGGTCATCATCTCGTTGCTGATGCTGCGGGAACGGCATGTTCCGGCCGAGACCAGGCAGTCGATCATGGAGTCGATGAATGAAGGGTTCACGTTCATCCGCTCACGGCCCGGAATGCTGCCGCTGATAGTGCTGGCGTTTCTGATGACGTTTCTGGGGCTGCCGCTGCTGGACTTTCTGCCGGTGTTCGCAAAGGATGTGTACCAGCAGGGCGCCGAAACCTTCACGCTGATGTTGTCGGTGTCGGGCGCTGGCGCGGTGGCGGGGGCGCTGCTGGTGGCCGGTTTCGGACACATCAAGCAAAAGGGGTCGATGACGCTGATCATCATCACCGTGCTGGGCCTGCTGATGGTGGGATTCGCCTTTTCCACGTGGGTTTCGTTGAGCTGCGTATTCCTGTTCCTGTGCGGGGCGGCGCTGATCGCCTGCTTCGCAATGATTACGTCGCTGGTGCAGTTGATCACCTCCGATTCGATGCGCGGCCGGGTGATGAGCGTCTATAACGTGGCCTTCCGCGGCGGCATGCCGATTGGAAGCCTGGTGGCGGGCGCGCTGATCAAGGAGTATTCGGCTCCGGTCGTCATCGCCGCCAACGGCGTTCTGCTGGTGGCGCTTGGCCTCTACTTCATCTTCGTGCAGCGGCGGGTGGCGACGCTTTAGCTGAGACAGCGCCCAACGCGCGCAACTCGGCCGCGGTGAGATCCCGCCACTGGCCTGGCGCAAGTCCGTCGATCCGCACGGGCCCGATCGCCACACGGACGAGCCGCAGCGTAGGAAAGCCCACGGCCGCCGTCATTCTCCTCACCTGGCGGTTTTTCCCTTCGGTAAGCGTGAGTTCGATCCAGGAGACGGGAATGGACCTGCGATACCTGATTGGAGTGGCGCGGGGTGGAAGCTCAGGTTCGTTTCCCAAAATACGCGCAGAGGCGGGAAGCGTGCGGCGGTGCTGGATGATGAGGCCGCGCCGCAGCGGTTCGAGATCGGAGTCCGAAGGCGAACCTTCCACCTGAACCCAATAGGTGCGCGGGTGTCCGAACCTTGGATCGGAAAGACGGTGTTGAAAAGCGCCATCGCTGGTGAGCAGGAGCAGACCTTCGCTATCGAAGTCGAGCCGGCCTGCCGGATAGACATCGTTGATGGCGATGAAATCCTTCAGCGTCGGCCTGGGGTGGGGTGAATCATCGGTGAACTGGCACAGTACGCCGAAGGGTTTGTGGAAGAGGACGTATCGATGGCCGCACATCAATATTTACGGGTGCCTAATCGTTAAGAGAAATTTTACAACAGCGATGCGAACCCTCCGCCGGCAGGGCGCGTTCAATAGGTACGCCGCTCGCGACGATGAGGGGCGAAGCAAATCGCAACCGAGGAAACGAATGCAATACCCGAAGTGTATCCTGTTCACCGTCATGGCGGCGGCAGCCAGTCTTCCATCCGCGCCCGCGCAGACTCAAACCTACACGAACTCTTCCCTCAAGGGAACTTACGTCTTCACCGAGACCGGCCTGCCAAGCGCCGCGGGCGCAATCGCAGCGGCGGGAGTGCTCACCGCCGACGGCAATGGCGGGGTCAGCGGCACGATCACCCAGCGGCTTCCGGGCCAGTTCGCGGCCAGTCGCGGCGCCACCGGCACCTATCAGATCAACCAGGACGGCACCGGCAATCTGACGCTATCGGCAACCGCGCCTGGCAGCGAAGATGACGTGGTCACGCGGCGTTACCAGGTGGTGTTCTCGAAAGCCGGATTGACGGGCGTGAGCGCCGATCAGGGACTGTTTGGCGTCGTGGGAATGACCGTACAGACGGAGTCCACCGGGGTAACGCTGGCAGGGCTCAAGGGCCGCTATGCTTTCTCGGAAACAGGGGCGGTGAATCACACGTCTACACATTTGGCCATCGGAACCATCGAACTGGATGGCAGCGGAGCGGTAACGGGGTCAGTGGAATTTCGTACGCTTGGACGGAGCGTGGTGTCCCGCCGCCTGACCGGGGTCTACACGGTATCGGGGGCTGGGCTAGGCGAAATGACGCTGCAATACAGTGAACCGAGCGCGGAAGAAGGTGAGACTGAGACAACGCAATTCCGGTTCGCAATCATCGTGGCGGGCCAGGACCTGGTGGGGGTGCGCTTGGACAACGGGGTGAACGCGGTTTCGCGACTGGCGAGGCAATAGGCTGAAAAAGCGCGGCTGCCGCGGTGGGTGGTCGAGGCGATTCCGTGGCAGCCGCCGGCCCAGGGAGTAGGGAAATGATGACCTCCAAGCGGCCGAAAACCTTTAAGCAACTGGTTTCTACCGTTCTCTTCGTCACTTTACTCCGTAAGCTTTAGGGAATTTTCTATAGCGCGCCGATGACGAAATAGGCTCCCCAATACCATGTACGGCCGCGCCATGCGCCCAGGCGAATTGCCTCCATTTGCGCCTCCCGCAGGGCAATGGCGGCGCGCCTTGAGGCGTTCGGGTCCGTGCCTTCGCGCAGGCGCCGGTAATATTCGATGAAGATCCAGTCCGATTCCTCCGGTGTGGGCCAATAGCTGGCCACCACGGCGCGGGTTCCGGCGGTCAACCATGCGCGGGTGAGACCCTGGAGTCCCGCACCACGCAACACAGGACCTGTGCCGGAACCGCAGCCGCTGAGCGCGACATACTCGGGCGCATTGCGGATGGCGGCGATATCGGAGGCCGTCCAAAGCTTGAGGCCGGCGTTTCTGTCCAGGCCAAGCACAATCGCCGGCGAGGAATCGGCGGTCCTGCGCAACATGTGGGAGGCCACGTGAAATATCCTCGGTGACCACTCCAGCAGAGACGAGATCCCGGCCACCGACACATCCGGGCCGCGCAGAATGCGGCTGGCAGGCCACAAAGCAGCCGCCTGCTTCACCTCACCCTCGGTGGCGACCAAGCGGGCCATCTCGACGGCATCCTTCATGCCCCAGCGAGCGGTGAGAAGAAACCATGCATCGCGGCCGGGCCATCGGAAGTCGGCGCGGTTGAAAATGGGGTCGGCCACACCGGCGAACCTCATCGGCTGATGGGGGTGCGGCGCCCGCCGTCCAAAAAAGAAGGCCGAGGGAGCAAGCCGGATGGCGTGTTTCTGGACCAGATAGGAGGGGCTCCCGTTCCTTGTTTCCCATACCAGCGCGGCAAACGGCAGCACGTACATGGCTTCGTCGGGAACGATGGTGATGACCGGCGTATGGATATCATCGAGGGCCTCGCCAAACAATTCGCGGTAAAGCGCTTGCCCATCGGCGGCCACGCGAGGAGAATTGGATTCCACCACGCGGCGGAACTGCTCAATGCGCACAGCGATGGAATCGCGTGAAGGAAGAGTCCGAACCGACAGGGCGCCATCCTTCAGAAGAAAACGGTAAGACCTGGCGTGGCCCAGATGGAATACGAAAAGCGGTTCGCCCGGGGCCAGACTGGCGTTGAGCCGCTCCATCCGCTGCCCGGCTGTCTCTTCCCCGCCCGACATGCCGAGCCCGGCGCTGGTTTCCGCCGATGCCAGATCGGCGCGCAACCTGGCCAGCGCGGCGTCCACGTTGCGGCCCGGCAGCATGGCTTCGGCCTCCAGGTTGCGGAGGGTAGCAAGTTTGGCGAAGTAGTCGGCGGAGAGATTCGACTGCCATTTTCCAGCGGCTTCGGAACGGGAAATCAGACTGGTGGCGCGATTCTCGAGCGTGGCGGCAAACGCCTCAGCCAGCAGCGCGGGTGATTTCGACTGTTCGAACTGGTCCAGGAGAAGCTCCAGTAAAAGGTCATAGATGTCCTGAATTCGCTCTTCGGCGCGCACCTGGAGGTCGTTGCCGAAGGGAAAGGCCACACGCATATCGCGGCTCAGGCGGGCGGCGGTACGCGCTTCCCGCAGAGCCGGGCCGGGTTGGCCCATTGCCAGAAAAACCTCCGCCATCCGATAGCGCACCCAGGGCAGCGGAACGGTTTCCGAGGACGAGTTTTCAGCGGCCGCGGAAAACATTCGCAGCGCCGGTTGAGGCTGGTTCTTCTGCAGCAGGAGGCGGCCGAGATTGTAATAGGACTGGCCGAGGTAGCGGGACCCGGCGAGCTTTCGAAGACGGAAGGCCTCCACCAGAAACTGTTCGGCGGCGGCGGCGCGGCCGCTGTTGAGCAAACGCAACCCGAGTTCGTTGAAGGCGAGGGCGGTTTCCTCAGCGCCTCCCGTGGCCGATGCCAGCGAGACGCTTTCACGCGAGAAGGCGAGCGCTTTGTCCTGCTGCCCGCGCCTGGATGCGATGGCGCTAAGCAGGACGTACATGGAACTGGATTGTTGCTCGCGGCTGGCGTACTGTCTCATCCTGGTCGCTTCGGCGTCGGCGAGTTCGAAGTCCTCGCTGACGAAATAGGCTGAGGCGAGAAGCTGGCTGGCAAACGAGGCCATGCGGAGATCGGACTCCTTGAGAGCCACCTGTCTGGAAGCTACTGCGCTCGCCGCCGATTCGCCCCAGGCGCCCGCCACGGCATAGGCGCGGCCTGCGTGGTAGAGAAAATAGGCGGCGGCGCGGCCGCGGCCGTCCTTCAGCGCCTGTTCCCCGGCAGTTTGAGCAAGTTGCGCCGCCTCGCGAAACCGGCGTTCGGCCATCAGCGCGCGCACCTGCTGGTAGACGGCCACTTTGGAGGGATCGGAGGGAGAGCGATTGGAAAGGGCGCGTTTGCCCGGGGGAAAATCGCCGATCATTGTCGCGATGCAAAGAATTCCGATAGAAAGGCGAGCACGAATGGGCATAACCGTTTGTAGAAAATGAGGAAAGAAGACCGGCGGGAAGCGGCGCTGGCGAGGGTACGGAACGACACCGTACCCCATCACCGATAGCGTGAAAATCGGCCTATGTCAAGCCGCGTTTTTTCGAAAAGCCAACAGGCTCTCAGTTTAAGCTGCGATTACAGCCAAAACGGAGGAACATCAGGGATACCACCGGGAAAATCGTCCACGTTCGTTTCCTCCTTCCTCGGAAAGTCCGCCAAATCTCTTCGGCGGCTGGTCACAGGATGAAGAATCGAAAATGGTCACCGGCAAAATCGCGGCGGTTATGACAGAAACGAAAGGGGATAATTTTTGGGAAAGGGCTGTGACTCCTCGCCGAGCGCTTCCGCAGCGAGGCGGACCCTGAAGAGGCGAAGCGCCTCGGAGATCAGCTCGGCCGCATGGTTTTGGGCTAACTGATCGCTGATTGGCACAAGGACTCCAGATCAATCAAGATTTGTGGCCCACTCGCGCGGCTGCGGCGATGGCGCGTCCGAGACCGATATTGGCGCCTGTGCCTTTTCCCCTTTCGACGGAAGGCACAACGCGGAAGTTGGCGCAGTCTGATACAGTGGCCGGGATGACCACAGCCCAGTTGTTTCATCAGGGCCTACGGCACCCCTGGCCCATCTTCGCGGCTGCGCTGGCTCTGACGTTGGTGGGTTTCTGGCCAGGCTTTTTCGCGAAATTGCCGGACGCGCCGCTGCCGCATCACGTGCACGGTTGGTCAGCAACAGCCTGGATGATACTCCCGTTGGTCCAGTACGCTCTGATCCGGGGCCGCCTGCGCAGCCAGCACCGGCTGGTAGGCTACGCCTCTATCGCATTGGCGGTGATCGTGGCCGTAAGCGGAGTCTATGTGGTGCGGATGATGGCCTTCGCTAACGTCACCAAATTCCGGCTGGCGAGTGTGAAGTTCGTCTATCTCGACCTGACCGGGATTGTCCTGTTCTGTGTCTATGTCGCCTTTGCCATTTGGGCAGTACGCAGGCGTGACATCCGGCTGCACGTCACCGCTCTGGTTGCCAGCGCGCTCATTCCACTGGAGGCCGCCCTCGAGAGAGTGTTCCTGAACCTGTTGCCTGCGCTTGTGTCCGACTTCGACGCCGCCCTCTATGCGTCGCTGCTTTTCCTGGAAGTCACGTGCACCGCAATCGTCTGGTTGGAGTGGCGCAGCGGCCGCGTGCGGTGGCCCATACCGGCTCTGCTCGGCTACTATCTGCTGATGCACATGACCATGACGCCTCTTGCTACCAGCGAAGGCTTCCAGAATTTCAGCGATTGGTTTGGAATGGCCGGACGCGCCGGAATGCCAATAGCGCCCCAAGGGCCGCCGAACTAAGCAGCAGCGTACCCGGCTCAGGCACGGCTGAAGATCCGGGATCCTGTTGCTGAATCTCCTGAACCTTGATATTCACGAAGGCGGCAGTGAACGAATCGGCGGTCAGGCCACCGGCGCGCAACTGGTTCAGATCCCAGCCGGCGCCGCCCAGGGCGTGGGCGAGCGCCACGTAATCGGCTTCGGTCGTCCCGGCGCCGTTGCCAACTGTACCCGAAGCGCAACTGGTGAATCCGCCCGAACCGTTGGCGCGATATCCGGTGCTGGTGGAGTCCACGCCGAGCGCCGTACCCGCGGCGCAGGAGAACGGATTGTCCACCACCGCATTCAACAGGCTGGCGCCCAGGGCGGCTTGCATGCCGGCGAAGGTGAGCGCAACGTTTGTGTTGTCGCGGTCCTCGTCTGTAACAAGAATGTAATTGACGATTGAACCCGAGGTGAATGAATAGTTGTTGAGCGCAAAATTGAGTCCGGCATATCCGTCCTCAGTACCGCCGGAAGTTACCAGGCTGACGGCCGCCGTTCCGAAGGCGGCTGCCGTTCCCGCGTCCAACAGTTCGCGGCCCGAATTGGCGCCGCCGGAAAGTCCGTTTCCGAATCCATACAGTCCGAACCTTGTGTCATAGCCGAGTCCGGTGAGCGCGGAATTCAGGCTGGTGATCATGCCGGGAAGCCATGCATGTTCACCGGCCATGGAGCCGGATTCATCCACTACGACGATGACGTCAACGGTAACGCCGCTCAGCTTGGTGGGCAGCGATGTGAGTAGAAGCGGACACATTAAGACCGCAAACTTGGTCACATTATTCATGTAATCGATCCTCCGGTAACGCAGAATTTTCCTGAGTATAGGTGTAATGCCCCATACGGTCAAGTACCAAAATCCACTCATCTCAGTACGGCGGTACCTCTCAGGTGGGCGGGTCAAGCCGAGTGTTCCGATATCGCTAACCGAGTGCGCCACCCGCCCGGTGCGGCGATGCGGCCGGGGTGTATGATAGTGCCACGTCTTATGAAAATCACTCTCGCCGTCCTTTTTCTCTCCGCGATGGCATCAGCCCAGCAGGACATGGGCGTCATCACGGGACTGGTCACCGATTCGACGGGCGCGTCGATTCCAGGCGCGAAGGTCACTGCGATCAACCAGGACACCAATGAGGTTCGGGCAGTGGAAAGCTCGATGGAAGGCGCCTACACCATCGGTCCGTTGCGCATCGGTAACTATCGCATTGAAGCCGAGAAGGAAGGCTTCAAGAAGACGTTGTGGCAAAACATCAAAGTGAGTGCGCAGGATCGAATCCGCGCCGACGTGCGAATGGAGTTGGGCCAGATCGCCGAATCCATATCGGTGACCGCCGAAGCGGCCCTGCTTCAGGCCGAGACGTCCAATATCGCTCACGTGGTGGAAGAGCGCGAGATCCGCAATCTGCCCATCAACGGACGTAACTTCCAGCAACTGGCGTGGCTGACCGCGGGCGTGAGTCCATCGACGCGTGGCCGCGACCGCGAGTCCGGCTTCAATGCGCACGGCCAGCCGGTCACCCAGAACAACTTCATCATCGACGGGATCGACAATAACAACAACATCATGGGCATGCAGGACCGCAAGGCGCAGGTGGTGGTTCCGTCACTGGACGCGGTGGCCGAATTCAAGGTGCAAACCGCGAATTATTCGGCGGAATTCGGGCGCAACTCGGGCGCGGTGATGATTGTGAACCTCAAGTCGGGTACAAATCAGTTTCACGGCACGGCTTATGAATACATCCGCAATGACGTCTTCGATTCACGGGATGCTTTCGCTTACGGCGACCGCACGGGGGATGGCAAAGCCGACCCCGAAGTGCTGCGCCAGCATCAGTTCGGGACAACGTTCGGCGGTCCGATCCGGCGCGACAAAACGTTCTTTTTTGGGAGTTGGGAGGGTTTCCGGCAGCGGCGCGCGCAGACGGACCTGGTAATCGTGCCGACGGCGGAAGAACGTAATGGGCTGTTCCCGACGCGGCTGGCGCTGATCACGGATCCGGCGACGCGGCAGCCTTTCCCGGGCAATCAGATTCCGCAGTCGCGTTTTGACCCCACCGCGGCAAAACTGATCAGCCTGTATCCCCAGCCGAATTTTGGCGGGTCCGGCACGCGGCAGAATTTCCTCACCAATCCGCCGTGGAGCCTCACGCGGGATCAGGTGGACGGACGGGTGGATCACAACCTGTCCGACAACGACAAGATTTTCGGCCGCTTCAGCCTGAACCGATTCGACAACCTGCGTGGTTCGGTGTTTGAACCACCGGCGCGGGGCGGGCAGAACAACGACCGGGCGCTGGACGACAACGACGCGCGTTCGGCGGTGTTCTCCTGGACGCGCATTCTGAGTTCGTCGCTTGTCAACGAATTCCGTTACGGCCTCATCCGGCAGAAGGTGGACAAGCGCGAGTTGTCGGCTGAGCCGCAGCGGCAGTTGCTGGAGCAGTTCGGACTGCGCGGCATCCCCGCTTATGACCGTCTGTTCGGGCTGCCGCAGTTTACCCTTGGCGGCGGGATCGGCTATGCGAATCTGGGCGAGCCGGGATCGATGCCGAATTTCAAGATCCACCAGGTGCATCAGTACCTGAACAATCTGTCGTGGAACCGGGGCAAGCACAATCTGAAGTTTGGCGTGGACCTGCGGTGGAACCGGTCCGACATCTTCGGCGGCGACGCCGCCCACGGCAACTTCACCTTCGACGGCCAGTTCACCCGCATCTCGATGGCGGATTTTCTGATGGGCACGCCGTCCAGTTTCGCGCTTTCGACGCTGCTTGGCGGGCAGATGCGGTTCCGCAACTACATGGCTTACGCGCAGGACGACTGGAAGCTGACGCGGAAGCTGACGGTCAATCTCGGCATCCGGTACGAACTGACCACGCCATGGTGGGACAAGCAGAATAATATGAACAAGCTGGAACTGGCGCCCGGTGCCAACTACGGCGCGATCGTAACTGCGGGCTCCTGCGGCGATTCCTATTCGTGCCGCGGGCTTGTGAACACGGATACGAACAATTGGGCGCCGCGGCTGGGCTTTGCCTACCAGCTTTCCCCAAGAACGGTGATCCGTACGGGCGCCGGCGTTTTCTATGCGGGGCAGGGATCGCTGGGAGGGAACGGGCGGATGATCGCCAACTTCCCGTTCAGCCGCCGGGCGACGCTGCAATCCACGGTAGCCCGTCCGGCTCTGCAGCTTTCCACCGGAGTGCCGGTGAACGTCCTAGGAGACGGGCGCACGCCGCCAGCTAATGCCAACTGGCAGGTGTGGGAGGAGAACTTCCCCGCCCCCGGCGTTTATCAATGGAACTTCGCGATACAACGGGAGGCGTTCCGGGACACCACCGTCACCGTCGCCTACGTCGGATCCTCGTCGAATTACATCATGGAGTCCTACAACTGGAACGGATCCGATCTCGGGCCGCTGGCAACCGAGGTGCAGCGGCGGCGGTTTCCCCAGTGGAACACCATTTCCCTCACCACGCCGCTGGGCTCAGGCAACTACCACGGGCTGGACGTGCAGTTGGACAAGAAATACGCCAATGGATTCGCGCTCACGGGCGCGTATACGTGGGGCCATTCCATCGATAACATCTCTGAGCAGTTCGGAGCGGGCGGCGGCGGACTCACCTATTTCCGTAACTTTTCACTGAGCCGGGGCCATTCCAACTACGACACGCGGCACCGTTTTGTGGCCAGCGGGGTATATGAACTGCCCTACGCCAACCGGCGGGGCGTAGCGGGCGCGATATTGGGCGGCTGGCAGCTTTCCAGTCTCTTCTCCGTGCAGACCGGCCACTACTTCACGATCACGGTGCCGAACTCCAGGCAGCGCCTGGGGGCGACCGGAGTTGGCAACTGGTGGCCCGACCGCATCCGCGATCCGCGGCTGGAGACGCGCACGGCGCAGCGCTGGTTTGATACCTCAGCCTTCGCGCTACCGCGCGCCGCGGATGGATCCTGGTACCTGGGCAACGCCGGGCGGAGCATCCTCAATGGCGACGGTCCGTTCAATTGGGACGCCGGCCTGATGAAGAACTTCCGCCTCAACGAACGAATGGGCCTGCAAGTGCGGTGGGAGGTGTTCAACGTCACCAATTCGCCGACGCTGGCGGATCCGGACACCAACATCGAAAGTCCGGACTTTGGGAAAGTGAGGGCCACGGTAAGCACGCCGCGGCAGATGCAATTCGCCATCCGGCTGAGTTTCTAACGCATGGCAGTGTGATAGTGTTACAGGAAAGGCCATGACTGCCCGCATCCTGCTTGCCCTGTGGACCGCGGCTGCGCACGCCCAGTCCGGTGAATTTGCCGCGGCTCAGGCGGTCCTTGAAAAGCACTGCATCTCCTGCCACGGCGCGGCGAAGATGTCGGATCTTGACCTCGGCAGCCGTGAGGCGATCCTGCGCGGAGGCAAGCGCGGCGCATCGATCGTTCCGGGAAAGCCGGAGGAGAGTCTTCTGTACAAGGCGGTGCTGCGCCAGGGCGAGTTACAGATGCCGCCCGGCAGAAACGTGTTGCCCGCTGAATCGGCCGCCGTTCTGCGTGACTGGATCAAGGCCGGCGCGCCGTGGGACAACACGAAGGTGTCCAAGGCGAGTGAGCCCGCCTGGTGGGCTTTCCGCAAGCCACAGCGTCCGAATGTACCGCCGGGCGCCACCCATCCCATTGACGGCTTTGTGATGGCGAAGCTGAAGGAAAAGTCCCTTCGTCCGGCGCCTGCCGCGGATCGCCGCACGTTGATTCGCCGTGCGTACTTCGATCTGCACGGACTGCCTCCGGCGCCCGCGGAGGTGGAACGCTTCGCCAGCGATCCGGATCCCAACGCGTGGGCGAAGCTGATCGATCAACTGCTCCAATCCCCGCGTTATGGTGAACGGTGGGGCCGCCACTGGCTGGACGTGGTGCGCTATGCCGACACCGGCGGATTTGAGACCGACATCCATTTCCTCAACGCCTGGCGCTACCGGGATTACGTCATCGATTCGTTTAATGAAGACAAGCCTTACCACACCTTCGTGCAGGAACAGATCGCGGCCGATGAGATCTGGCCGGACGATCTGGAACTGGAAGGCGCCTACGAAATTCCCAAAACGAAGCTGGCGAATTTCAAGAAGCGGCTGGGCACCACGATGTACACCATCGGCCCGGTGGCGGCGGAGTTCACTTTCTACGGTGACCAATACCGTGCTGAATGGCAGGCCGACGCCGTGGAGACCACCGCCTCGGCGTTCCTGGGCCTGACCTACGGCTGCGCCCGCTGTCACGATCACAAGTTCGATCCCATCACGCAGAAGGATTACTACCGCATGGCGGCGCTGTTTGCGGGCAGCGAAGACCGCGAGATCCCGATGGCCAGCCGCATGGATTGGATCGAATATACGCGCTACCTGCCAAAGAAGCTGATGGTGGACGAGCTGGCAAAGAAGGTCCGCCTGCTCACCGCGCGTGTCAAGACCCGGTTGGACGGGGGGAAACTGGGCAAGAAATACAATCCGGAGGCGCTGGAAAAATACTTCACGCCGGAGGAGAAGGACGAATATGAGAGCCTGCTCCGGCAAATCGGCCTTGCGCATCTTAAATCGCCCAAGCCTTTGGACACGGCCAGCGTTCTGGTGCACTCCGATCGCGTCCACGACACGCATGTGCTGGTGCGCGGGGAATGGAAACAGAAGGGTGACAAGGTGGCGCCGGGCTTTCCGGCTTTCCTCAATGCGGGTCCGGCAATCGTGGAGCCGGATACGGGGCGCTTCATTCCGCAACGGCGCAAGGCGCTGGCCGAATGGCTGACGTCGCCCGATCATCCGCTGTTTGCGCGTGTGATGGTGAATCGTATCTGGCAGGGCCACTTTGGAATCGGCCTGGCGCCCACGGCGAACGACTTCGGACATCAGGGCGACGCGCCCACACATCCGGAACTGCTGGACTGGCTGGCCACCGAATTCACCGCGCGGAACTACAGCGTGAAGGCGATGCACCGGCTGATCATGTTGTCGGCCGCCTATCAGCGATCGAGCCGTCCGGATGCGGAAAGCGCCAGGATCGATGCCGAGAACAAATATCTATGGAGGATGAACCGCCGGCGCCTGGAAGCTGAAGCCGTTCGCGACGCCGTGCTGGCCGCTTCCGGAGAGCTGAATCTGAAAATGTACGGCCCGCCGGTGGCGGTTCCCTTGACCGCGGAAGAACTTGGGGGCATGCGGGACCTGGGGCAATGGGCGGTTTCGGGCGATCCTTCGGACTTCACCCGGCGCAGCGTCTATCTTTACGTGAAACGTTCCTTCCGGCTGCCGATGTTTGAAACCTTTGACGCGCCCGATGCGGCGGCGAGTTGCCCGCGGCGGGAAAACTCCACGGTGGCCCCGCAGGCGCTGGCGCTGATGAACAGCGAGTTCGTCAATGAGCAGGCAGGGCGGCTGGCGGCGCGTCTGAAGAAGGAACACGGAGAAGATCCCGGCGCATGGGTGGATGCGGGTTGGCGCACAGCTCTGGGGCGGGCCCCGAGTCCGGAAGAAAAACAAAAAGCTGTGGCGTTCCTGGCGAAGAATCCGCTGCCGCGGCTGTGCCTGATGTGGTTTAACCTGAGCGAGTTTCTCTATGTCGATTGACCGCAGGCGTTTTCTCGAACGCGCCGGGCTGGGATTCGGCAGCATTGCCGCCAACAGCCTGCTGGCCGCCACCACGAATCCGCTGGCCGCGCGCAAGCCGCCGCTGCCCGCCACGGCCAGGAGCATCATCTTCCTGTTCATGCACGGAGGGCCCAGCCACATCGACAGCTTCGATCCCAAGCCGCTGCTGGGGAAACTGGAAGGCCAGCCGCCGCCCGATTCGTTTGGAGATGTTCAGCTCCAGTTCTCCACTTTCAAGAAGCAGCCGATACTGGCCTCGCGCCGGACGTTCAAGAAGTATGGCCAGTGCGGGATGGATGTATCGGACCTGTTCCCCCACGTGGGGCAACATGCCGACGAGTTGGCGCTGATCCGCTCCTGCCATCACGACGGCTTCACGCACACGGCGGCGCTGAACTGGTTAAACAACGGCTGGCCGAGGCTGGGCCGCCCCTCGCTGGGCTCGTGGGTGGTGTACGGGCTGGGCAGCGAGTCGGACAGCCTGCCGGCGTTTGTGGTGATGCTGGAGGGCGGCATCAAGTCGGGCTCGGTGGTGTACAGTTCGGGCTTTCTGCCGGCGGTCTACCAGGGCACTACGCTGCGCCAGGGCCCGTCGCCGATCCTCAATCTGAAGCCTCGCGGCGGCATGACGAATGAAGAACAACGCGAGTTCCTGGATCTGCTGCAGTGGAACAACGGCCGCCACGCCGCCGAACGCGAGGATGATTCCAATCTGGCGGCGCGCATGTCGTCCTATGAGCTTGCGTTTAAGATGCAGATGGCCGCGCCGGAGTTGGCGGATATTTCAAAGGAGACCGAAGCCACGCGGCGCCTCTACGGCATGGACGAGAACGTGAGCCGCGACTTCGGCACGCGCTGCCTGATGGCCCGCCGCATGGTGGAGCGCGGTGTGCGGTTTATCCAAATCTGGTCCGGAAACACTTCGGGCGGCGGAGACTGGGATGGCCACGCCTCCTGCGATAAGAATCATGTCAACATGGCCGCAAAGACCGACAAGCCCATCGCCGGGCTGCTGGCGGATCTGAAGTCGCGCGGCATGCTGGATTCGACTTTGGTGGTATGGGCAGGGGAATTCGGCCGCACCTGCACATCAGACGGCAACGCCAATGGCGGCGGTGACAGCCTTGGCCGCGATCACAATCCCTATGGATTCAGCCTTTGGCTGGCGGGAGGGGGCGTACGAGGCGGGAAGATCATCGGCGCCACCGACGACATCGGCCTGCATGCCATCAAGGATCGCGTTCATATCCACGACCTTCATTCCACGATGTTGAAACTCATGGGTCTGGAGCATACAAAACTGACTTATTTCTTCCAGGGCCGCGATTTCCGCCCCACCGACGTGGGCGGCCACCACGACATCACCGCGCGGCTGATGGCTCCGTAATGGCCAATCAGCCCGAACCCTGGCTGCGCGGGCCGCTGGAAGGCGTGGATGCTTTTATCGCGCCGCTGCTCTATTCACTGGAGCAGGCGCGTGAGGATATCGCCGCGCACACGGCGCATCTGACGACGGAACAACTGTGGGAACGTCCCAATGGCGCGGCGCCCGCCGGATTCCACATCCGGCATCTGGCACGGGCCGCCGATCGCCTGATGACGTACCTGGAAGGCGGCCAACTGAGCGCGGAGCAAATGGCGGCGCTACGCAGCGAGATGGAGCCGGGCGCGACGCGGGAGGAACTGCTGGAGGAAATGGCAGCGCTGCTCGATCGTGTGGAATCGGCGGCCCGGGCCATCGATGCGGCGAGCCTGACCGAACCGCGCAAGGTGGGCCGCAAGGAGCTGCCAACCACCGTGATTGGCCTGCTGGTCCACATCGCGGAGCATACGCAGCGGCACGTGGGACAGGCGATCACCACCGCCCGGCTTACCGGAATTCGATTGCCGTAACCGTCCCCTGCGTCATGCGTTGCACATCGGGCTGGGCGCGGTATTCCACCACCACGGGCGTCGGTTTCTGGGCGCCACAGCGGAATTCGAAGGTCAGGGAAGAGAGATTCTTCATCAGCACGTCGCCCGGATTGTCCACCCACAAGGCCGCCGAGCCGGCCGGCGATCGCACAAACAAGCGCGCGGACTGGCCGAGGCAATCGATCTTCTCAAGGATCCCCTCAATGCGTCTGTCACCGGCCTTCGGCTTCCAGCTTTCGGGCACAACCACTGCCGGGCCGGTGGGAGTGGTGGAGGTTTGGGGCCGGTTGAGCCCACCGAGCAGCGCGCGGGCCATCTCGGCCTGATCCGCGGTGACGGCAGCATCCAAAGCGCGCCTGGCCGCCGTACGCGCCACATCCGTCTTCCCCAGCGCCTGGTAGCTCAGCGAAAGCGCGTGCCAGAAATAGGATTGGCGGGGAAATACGGATACAGCACGCTCAATGCGGCGCGCCGCTTCCTCATGCCGGTTTTCATGAGCCGCTTCCACACCCAACAAAAACTGCGCTTCGGCGAAAGCGGGATTCCACTCGACCACGCGCTCAAGCAGGGGCTTCGCCGCGGCGCGCCCACCGCCGTGATCCCTCACCAGCATGGCCAGTTCGAATGCCACGCCCGCATCACGGCTGCCCAGCGCAATTGCCTTCTCAAAACGGGCGCGGGCTTCGGGCAGACGGTCCTGTGCGAGGGCGATGTAGCCGAGGGCGGTTTCCACCAGTGGTCCGCCAACCGGTTGGCGCGCCAACCTGGCGTAGACCCGCTCAGCCTCGCCGGGACGCTCGCAATCGCGGGCCAATTCGGCATAGGCGAGATCGGCATCGGCGCCAGAGATCGCCACGGTTTCCACGTTCAGCCCTGATGGCGGGACCTCCAAACGAAGATCGACAACCGGCAGTTGCGGTTCTGCAAGGTAAGGCTTCAGGTCGGCAATCGCTTCGGAGAACGACTTGCCGAAGGCCTGCTGGAAAGCGGCGGCCTGCGATTCCCCGCCCTCCACGAGCTTGAGGAAGGCCTGGAACCCGCCGCGGTAAGGTTCGGAAAGCCGCAGCATGTGAACCAGCGCCCAGCTTTGGGCATAGAAAGTTCCGATCTTCAGCCGGTCGCGGTAAAGCGGGGAATCGGTGGTAACCTCGGCCATCTGAGGCGCCGGCAGCCAGGGGGCGGAATGCAGCAGCCGTAAATGGCCGGCGATCGCACGGCCGAGGCGCATCTTTCCCTCTGAGACCTCCATTGTGGAGTGGAACTCGGCCAGGCCCTCCTCCAGCCATTTGGGAAGCGGGCCGGAGGTGTGGTGCAGCACCATGTGCATGTACTCGTGAAAAACCACACGATCGTCACCGCCATGGGGAAGGACAATGGAATCGCGCTCGGCGGCGCTTTGGTAGAAACCGCGAGTGGTCTCGCCGGGCCGCAGGGGGCGGAACAACTTCTCCGGCAGCAGGTAAACGCGGACCGGAAGGGGGTTGGCGCGGCCGAAGACGCGGCGTGCCAGGTCCAGCCGTTCCAGAACCTGCCGGGCACTTTTCTCCGCGCCGTCTGTGTACAGCGTGAATGGCCGGGCATCCAGACGCAGCCACCTGGCCGACACGGCTGAGGCGGCCATCAGAAAAAGGACCAGAAGGCGCATTCCCTCCTCATTGTACGGCGCGATAGAATGGTCGGAGATGAGTTTGCTTTCGCCCAAACTTCAGTTGCGGGTCGCGCAGAAGCAGATCCTCACGCCTGGGCTTGTCCAGATGGTGACGGTGCTTCAACTGAATCGCCTGGAATTGAAGGACATGATCTCCCAGGAAATGGCCGACAACCCTTTCCTTGAGGAAACCGCCGAGGCGGGCGACGAACTGACGCCGCAGGAAGTGCAGGGGTTGCTGGAGGCCGAGCGGCTCTCCGATCCCGCTGATAGTTCCGTAATGGCGCCGATGCACGAAGCGGCGCGCGCGGAACAGCCATTTGAACTGGCGGACGCGGAATTCGATTCGACCGCGGCCGAATTCAGCGCGGCGGCCGAAGCGGCAACCGGATCGCCGGCGGGGGCCGAGGATCCGGCCGCGCCAGCGCAAAACTCCGACTCATTCGATGAAATCGATTTCGGGTCGTATTTTGACGACTATCTGGATCCGGGCTACAAGTCGCCGGCCTCGGAATCGGTGGAAAAACCGTCGTTTGAGACCTTTCTGTCGTCCCCGATCACCTTGTCCAGCCATCTGGAAGAGCAGCTTGCCCTGATGGTGTTGCCTGAAGGCGTGCGCGACGCCACGGAAGTGATTGTCGGCAACCTGGACGAAAACGGATATCTCAACGAATCGCTGGAGGACATTGAGGCAACCGGCGAATACTCGCAGGCGGATCTGGAAGAGGCGCTCAAGGCGGTGCAGTCCTGCGATCCGGCCGGTGTGGGGGCGCGTGATCCGCGGGAATGCCTGCTGCTGCAGCTTGAGAGCCGCAACGGCAAGGGCGGTGTGGCCTGGCAGATCATCGCCGAACATATGCGGCTGCTGGAGACGCGGCAGTTCAAGGAACTGGCGAAGGTGCTGGGACGGCCGGCCGAGCACATACAGATCGCGGTCAACGTGATCCGGCATCTGGATCCGCGGCCGGGGCTGCGCTATTCCGGCCCCGGCGCAAGGCAGGTGGAGCCGGACATTTACATTTATCGTGACGGCGACGACTACATCATCCAGTTAAACGACGAGGACCTTCCGCAGTTGCGGCTGAACTCGCAGTACCGCAAGCTGATTGACCGGGATCAGGAACCGAGCAAGGATGTGCGCAATTACATGAAGGAGCGCTACCAGTCGGCGCTGCAGTTGATGAAGAATATCGAGCAGCGCAAGCAGACGATCTTCAAAGTCTGCAACGCGATTGTGGGGCGCCAGCGCGAGTTCCTGGAGAACGGGCTAGACCAGCTCAAGCCGATGATGATCAAGGACGTGGCCGAGGAGATCGGCGTCCATGCTTCCACCGTCAGCCGGGCAGTGGCCAACAAGTACGCGCACACGCCGCAGGGCGTGTTCGAGCTGCGATTCTTCTTCTCCGAAGCGGTTCAGGGTCCGTCGGGCAACGAGACGCCGCTTCTGATTCTCAAGCGCAGAGTGAAGAAGATGATTGAAGAAGAGGATTCTGCTCATCCGTTGACGGACGAGCAGATCACCGAGCGGCTGCAGGGTGAGGGAATCAAGGTGACACGGCGCACTGTGGCGAAGTATCGCGAGGACATGAAGATTCCTTCCACCCATCAGCGGCGCCGGCGCGAATAAGATAATCTACATTCAATGCCCGAGGCACTTATGAACGTTTCCTATACAGGCGTGGCTGATTTCACGCCCGCGCAACAGAAGAAGCTGACCAGCCGCTTCACGAAGCTGGCAAAGCTGTTGGACCGCAACGGCGAGAAGGAGGCGCACGTGGTGTTGACGGCACAGCGCCACCTGCAGCGCGCCGAGATCACGGTGAACTACTACGGCCATCCGCTGGTTGCGCTGGAATCGAATCCGGACACGCTGACTGCCATCACGTCGGCGCTCGACAAACTGGAGAAGCAGATTCTCAAAGTGCGGACGAAGTGGCGCGACACCACCCGTACTCCGGATGCGAAGGCGTGGGCGGTATCCCAGCCCAAGGAGAAGGCCGCGGCCAAGCCTGCCAAGAGCGGAAACGCCTCAAAGACACCGGCCAAACCGGCAAAAAGCGATTCCCGGAAGGCGGAGCCCACCGGCGGCCGCATCTACCGCGTGAACTCGACGAAGAACCGCAAGCCGATGACGCTGGACGAAGCAATGATGGAAATCGGGACAGATCGCGATCATATTTCCTATCTGGATGCCGATACCGACCGTGTCCACGTGCTGGTCCGGCGCAAGGACGGGCATTTCGATCTGATCGAGTCCTGAGCGATGGCTAAGGCTCCGGCAGGCGCGGCGCGCGCAAATTCACCTGAACTCATTGTCGTCACCGGCATGAGCGGCTCTGGAAAGGGCACGGTTTTGAAGTGTCTGGAGGACCTGGGCTACTACTCGGTGGACAATCTGCCCACCGAGTTGATTCCCAAGTTCGCCGACCTCACGCGGTCTTCGGCCAATATCCGTTCGGCGGCGCTGGGCGTGGACGTGCGCGAGGGATCGCAGTTGGCCAGTTTTCCCGGCGCATACAGCGAACTGAAAAAGTCGATGCGAACCTCGCTGGTGTTTCTGGAAGCCGACGACGCGACGCTGGTGCGGCGGTTCAGCGAAACCAGGCGGCCGCACCCGCTGGGAAAGGCCGAGTCGCTTTCCACCAGTGTGGGCCGGGAGCGGGAGTTGCTGGCGCCCATCCGGGACCTGGCCGATCACATCATCGACACCTCGCGCTTCAATGTGCATGAGCTGCGCGAGGTGGTGGAGCAGAAATTTCACGGGACACGCGATGAGTCGAAGATCATGATCTGCGTGACCAGCTTCGGATTCCGGCATGGGGTACCGGCCGATAGCGACCTTGTGTTCGACGTGCGCTTTCTGCCCAATCCGAACTACATCCCGGAGTTCAAACCACACTCCGGCCTGCACCCCAGGGTCGCGCGCTACATCCGTTCATTCCCGCAGACGCAGGAGTTCATCACGCGCATCTCCGACCTGCTGGTGTATCTGCTGCCGCATTATATTCGCGAAGGTAAGAGCTACCTGACGATCTCGTTCGGCTGCACCGGCGGGCAGCACCGGTCCGTCATGATGGCGCACGAGATCAGGAAACTGTTGCGGCGGGCAGGCTACAAGCTGAAGGAAGTACACCGCGACATGGGCCGGCACTAAACGCCGCTATTTGCGGGCCAGCCAGGCGAGAAACATGCCATCCGGCTCCACATCCTCCCAGTAGGAGATAAACTGGCTCGACACCTGGCGGCAGTGGCGGCGCAGCAGTTTTTCCAGCTCTTCGCGGCGGAACCACTTCTCCCACTCCGGCGTTTTCAGCTTGCCCCAGTGTTCGGCATTCTTGTCGATGATCACCAGCCGGCCTCCGGGCTTCAACACGCGGCACATCTCGGCCACGGCTTCATCGATGCGCACGGCGTGCTCCAGTGATTCTGTGGCATACACGGCGTCGAAGGAGGCGCTGGCGAACGGCAGCGCGGTCATGGTGCCGGAAACCGGGTGGATGCCGTCCGGGACGAAACGCAGCATGGCCACCGAGAGATCGAAGGCACAGATGCGGGCGGCAGGATTACGGTCGCGCAACACGCGGGCGAAGCGTCCTTTTCCGGAACCCACGTCCAAAGCGCGCAGTCCGTCCAAGGGTCCGAAGTAGTCGGCGATGAGTTTGACGTGATAGATGCGCGGATCGATGGTGGAGGGAAAGTGCTCCTCGTCGGAAGCCGCCTCGTCAAACGAACGGCGGATCTCGCTGAGGGGCGTTTCCACCCCGGAGCGCGATCCGCCGAACAGCTTCTTGATGTGCTCAATCACGGCTCAGGCCCGTGTGAGGAAAATCGGCAGGCCGGCTTTGTTGGCGTAATTGGGCCGGTAGCGCTCGGTGTTGTACATGGAGTCAATGTCCACGCGGCGCGGCCCTTTGGAGGGGTCGGGAATCTGCACGGTGGCGTAGCAGCCGTTCTCAATTCCCATCATCAGGCCGAACTTGCCGCTGAGGATACAATCCATGGCCATGCTGGCGTAGGTGGTGGCCACCATCTTGTCAACGAAATCGGCCTCGCCGCCACGCAGGTCGTAGGTGAGGTCGCTGATCACCGTCTCCTCGCCGGTCCGCTTCTTGAGGACGTCTCCGAAATCTTCGGCCACGCTCATTTTTTTACGATGGCCGAAGGCATCGGCCTCGCCGTAATGTTTCACCTCGTAGCCCTTCCACTCGGCGCCCTCGCTGAGCACGACCAGCGAATAGTTGCTGGGATTGTTGCGCTTGTCGGTGATTACCAGGTCGATCATCTTGTCCAGATCGAAGCAGTATTCAGGGATGGCGCAGCGGATGGAGGCGACATAGGCCGTATAAAGGGCGGTGTAGCCGGCGTCACGGCCGAACACGCGAAACACGCCGACGCGTTCGTGGGAGCCGATGGTGGAACGCTGGCGTTCGATGGCGGCGGTGGCGCGGGTGATGGCGGTGGAAAATCCGATGCAATATTCGGTGTTCCGGACATCATTATCCATTGTTTTGGGAATGGCGATAACCGGAAAGCCCTCCTTGTGAAGGCGGGCCGCGTAGCTGAGCGTGTCATCGCCCCCGATAGCCACCAGGTGATCGAGGCCGATCTTCTCCAGGTTCTTGAGAACATGGCTGGTCATGTCGTAAACCGTGAAGGTCTCACCGGCCTTGGTCTTCTCCTTGGCCGGGAACTCGGCGCCCTGAAGGAAGGCGGGAATTTTGCGCATTTGCGACGGATTGGTGCGGGAGGTGTGCAGCACGGTACCGCCGGTACGGTCAATGGCGCGGGTATTCTCGCGCGTCAGCGGCCAGATATAGCGTTTCACGCTGGCCGGGTCGTCGAAGTTGACGTGCGTCAACCCTTCCCAACCACGGCGGATGCCGATCACTTCGTAGCCGTTCTCGGTGCCGCGGTAGGTCACGCCCTTGATCACCGAATTTAATCCGGGGACGTCGCCGCCGCCGGTGAGGATTCCAATTCGCTTAGCCATCGATTCCTTTTACCTTTACTTCGATTTCAATTCCGTCCCGAACGCTTTGCGTGACCGTGCAGAAGTCTTCGAAGACCTCGCGGGCGCCACGCGCTTTTTCGGCATCGTCACCGCTGAGGCCGGGATCGATGGTTACCTCGACGCGGCCAATGCGCAGGCGGCGCTTTTCGCTGCGCACCACCTGTACTTTCACGTCAGTCTGAATGTTGGCGATGGAAACGCCGGCTTTGCGCGAGGCAAACAGCAGGCTTGCGCTGAGGCAATTTCCGATCGCGGCGGCCAGTATGCGGGACGGACTGGGTCCCATGTCTTTGCCAAGCGGTGGAGTCTCGTCGGTGTGAAGCTCCGCGCCCGGCGGTTTATCGAATTTCACCAGGAATTCATAGTCTTTTACCTGGTGGATGGAGAGGGAAAACTCGCTGACAGGTTCGCTCATCGGGACTAACCAGGATAGCGCGACTGCCGGTGACACCGCGACCCACCCGGTATACAATCTCGCTATGCCGAGGGCAGGTCCGCTGACGCAAATGCTGTCGGGCATGCTGCCGGTGGTTTTGATCCTCGCCGCCGCGCTGGCGTTGCCTCTATCCCTGTTGCTGCTGCGGCTCTACCGGCGTGCGGTAACGCGGGCGATGATGCGCCGCCTGTCCCACGAGGACGCCCGATGGGAGGATTCGCAATCGCACCCGCCGCCCTGGCGAGGCGCGCAAAACCTGCTTCAGGTAGCGGAGTGGGCGCCCTGGCGGGCAGTTGGCGTGTACGCGGTAGCGGGATTCACGTTCGCACTCCTGCTTGCGCTGGTCACCCAACTGGGGGATGGCTTTACCGTGCTTCCCGTTCGAACCGCGATCCTGACAGTGGGACACGCCTTTCCCCTGGTGCTGACGGCCATTCTCATTGCCGGATCCACGCGGCGGGCGAAGCTGGCGATCATCGGCGCATATTGCCTGCTGTTCGGCGCGTTGGGCGCCGTCAGCAGAGGTGTGACGTGGAGCGAGCTAGGAGCGCTGTGGCTGATCAAGAACTGGCTGCCGGGCGTGATCGTGGCAGGGTTCCTGGCCAGAAGGATTCGCGCCGTAGGACCGCTGGTGCTCGCCTTTGTACTCATCACCCTGGTCGGGTTGGAGATGCTGTTGATGGCCGCCGATGGCCAGGAATGGTTTGCGGGAGCGATGGCCGCAACGGGAGTGGCGATGGGCCTCGGCGACTGGGGTTCGGTGGCGGTGATCGTCGCGCTCGCGCTGCTATTGTTTGGTCCCGCCGGTTGGCTGGGGGTGCGGTGGATTCGCAGGCGGTATGAGGCGAAGAAGCTCAGTGACCAGTCGATCCTGTTGGATTCGGTGTGGCTGATCTTCACGGTGGGCTACGCGATCCCTGTTGTCTTCGCTGGCGGGCGATGGTTCGCTGCCACGCTGGCGGCATTCGTTGTCTACAAGCTCATCATCACGGTTGGCTTTCGGAAGTTCCCGCCGGTGGCCAATGGGGACAATCGCCGCCTGTTGGTGCTGCGTGTGTTCGGCCTGGGCCGCCCGGCCGAACGGCTGTTTCACTCGATTGCTCTGCACTGGCGCTATCTCGGAAACGTAAACCTGATTGCCGGACCCGATCTGGCGATGTCCGTGGTGGAACCGCACGAATTTCTCGATTTTCTCTCCGGGCGTCTATCGCGGCAATTCATCGATTCCCGGCGGTCTCTTGCGGCGAAGCTTTCGGCATTGGACGAACGGCGCGACCGGGATGGGCGATTCCGGATCCACGACTTCTTCTGCCACGACGACACCTGGGCGATGGCGCTGGCGGCGCTGGCCAAACGTACGGACTGCGTATTGATGGACCTGCGCGGGTTTTCCGCGAAAAACAAGGGATGCCTCCACGAGATTCGCGAGTTGGTGAACCTGGTAGCGATGGAGAGGGTGGTATTTCTGGTTGACGGCGACAGAGCCGCCAGTCTGCTTGTCCACACCGTGGCCGAAGCATGGCTGTCAATGCCCTCCGGTTCGCCGAACGATGGAGGTGAGGCCGGGCGTTTGCAGATCGTTCGCTACGGCGGCGGCGCAAACGACGTTCTGGGGCCGCTCTGCCGGGCGGCCGAATCACGAAACTAGAAGCGATAGTACAGACCGAACTCCCAAACCCGGGCGCTGCTGAGAGTATCGGTGATGCGTCCGAAGTTCACGCTGCTGATCAGTTGATCCCCATAGTCGAAGGTCGGGTGATTCGGAAGGTTGTAGCCGTTTGCGCGCAGTTCAATGTAGTCGTCACCGCGAATGGGGAAGCGCTTCAACAGCGCCATGTCCAGTCCGAAC
>JANRLE010000148.1:0-16431 GCA_033762895.1 Bryobacteraceae bacterium
GGGGATGCCGGGGCAGCGCCCGGCGGGGATGGGTACTTCCCGGATGACGCCGCCATTGGGCGTGGGTGGGCCGAAGGCGCCGCTGGTGCCCTGGCCGGCGCGCGTGTCGACGACGCGGCAGGGGGTGACGGGGTTGAAGCGCAGGCCCTGCTGGGTCGCGACGGTGAACCTCCAGATTGGCCCGGGTGTGTTGCCAACGGCGTTCTTGGCGACGATCTTCCAGAAATAGGTGGTGTTCAGCGTGAGTGAGCCCGGATTGTAGCTGGCCGAAGTGACCGTGGCCACCAGGGGCGGATTCGCCGCCGTCCCGAAGTACACGTCGTAAGAAGTTGCGCCAACGGAGGACCAGGTGAGGATTGTGCTGGTGGCGCCGATCGTGGAGTTATCGGAGGGCTGCGGGTTGGCAGGCGTGCCGGGCGGCATCACCACGCTGTTGTTTGTGAGGGAAAAGTTGGCGGGCGTAGCAACACCAGCTACCGAGGCGGCCACCATGTAGCTGCCAACAGTACCATTGGCGAAGAACGCCGCCGAAGTTGCCAGGCCGGAGGCGTTCGTTACCGCCGTGATCGCGTTGCCTGCAAAGGTGCCGCTTGCGCCGCTCGCGGGAGCGGTGAAAGTGACCATGGCTCCGTTAACAGGATTGTTGCCGGCATCGCGCACCAGCGCTACCAGAGGGCTGCCGAACTGGGTGTTGACATTCGCGCTTTGCGGCGTGCCGCTCACCGTGGCGATGGATGCGGGTTGGCCACCGGTGGCACCCGCGGTGAGGTTCACGGGCACGATCATCGTCATACCGCCGCTGGCAAAGACGATCTGGCCCGTGTAGCTGCCTGCGGGAAGTGTTGGGGCAGCGTTAACGGTGGCGGTCTTGCCGAAGGGCGTCGCGCAGAAGAAGCAACTATTTCCGTTGGTGTTGGATACGGCGAGCCAATCGCCGCCATTGCCGGTAAACTCGGCCGTTGAGAACGAAAATTGCGCCGCGCTGCTGGAAACCGTGAACGCCTGCGGCAGCGGATTGGTTCCGCCCGGCTTGCTGAAGTTGAGTGCAGGCACTTGAACGAATACGTCAGGATCGACGGTGACACTGATGGGGATCGTGATGGCGTTGCCGGTAGTCTGAAACCGCACCTGGCCGGTGAAACTCCCGGCGATCAGTCCGGCGTTGGGCAGCGCCTGTTTGTTAATGCTCAGCATGACATCGGCGGGCGCGGTTCCGGAGGAAGCGGAGATGTTCACCCAGTTGCCGCCATCAGCCGTACTGGTGGTTGCTGTCCAGCCAAGAGGTCCCGGCCCGGCGTTGCGGATCTGCGCGGTCCGGCCGGCGGAAACGTTGCCGCCCGGCGTCAGCGAGTAACTTAGCTGCCCGGGCAGATTGTCAAAAAACGCCTCACTGGGAGATCCAACCGTCAAGGTCACCGGCACAGTCATGGAGAGCCCCGTACTCGCGAAAACGATCTGGCCAGTGTAAGTTCCGGCGGCCAACGTGGGGGGCGCGTTTACGTTTACAGTCACTCCGAACGGAGTCGGGCAGAAGAAACAGGAATTGCCGTTCGTATTCGACACAGATAGCCAGTTTCCGCCAGTGGCGGTTGATGCCGTGGTATTAAACGAGAACCCCGCTCCGGTGCTGGCGATGACAAGCACCTGCGGGAGCGGGTTCGCCCCGCTAAAGGGCTTGGTGAAGCTGAGCGGATTCACCTGGCTGAAAACGGACTCGCCAACCGTAACCGTCACCGGAATCGTGATTGTGATTCCGCCGGTCTGCAACAGAAGTTGGCCGGTGAACGTACCGGCTATCTGGCCGGCAAAGGGGAGATTCGCTACAGTGACCCCAACACTGAGAAGCGATGGAGCGGAGCCCGACACCGCCGAGGTTGCCAGCCAGTCGCCGCCGTCCGATGTCTTCTTGGTAACGGTCCAGTCCAGCGATCCGGACCCGCCGTTTCGAATCTGCACGACCTGATTCGGGGGCGGCGTACCGGCGGTCTTCATTGAAAAACTGACCTGTCCCGGCAAGTTGTCGAAGAAGGAGGTTCCCGCGGCGCCAACTGTAAGTGTCACAGGAACGGTCATCGAGATGCCGCCGCTGGCGAAGACAACCTGACCTGTGTAGGTTCCAGGCGCCAGCGTCACCCCGGCGTCAACCGATACGGTCTTGGCGAACGGAGTGGGGCAGAAGAAGCAGGAATTCCCATTTGTGTTCGATACGGACAGCCAGGCGCCGCCGGACGCGGTGCTCACCGTGGTGTTGAAGCTGAAATTCGCGCCCGTGCTGGCGACGTTGAGGATTTGCGGCAACGGATTGGCGCCCGTATGGGGCTTGGTGAAGGCAATGGCGTTGATCTGTTGGAAGACGTCGTCACCCACGGTCACGGTCACCGGAACGGTGACGCTGCTGCCGGCTGCCCGAAACAGGAGTTGGCCTACGAAGGTTCCGGCGATGAGGCCGCCGTTTGGAAGGTTCCCCACTGAAATTCCGACCTGGACCTGCGACGGTGTGGACCCGTTAAGGGGCGTCACAGTCAGCCAGTTCGCGGCTTCGGATGTAGTTGGGGTCAAAGTCCAATCCAGGAAGGCTCCCGAGCCTGCATTTCGCACCTGCATGATCTGTACGGGCGGCGTGGTTCCGGCGGTCTTCAGCGAGAAGCTGAGATGACCAGGCAGGTTGTCGAAGAAGCCGGTTCCGACGGCGCCCACGGTCAAGGTGACGGGAACCACCATCGAGAGGCCGCCACTGGCGAAAACAACCTGGCCTGTGTACGTTCCGGCCGCAAGCGTGACAGCGGCGTCCACCGATACTGTGATTGCAAACGGGGTGGGGCAGAAAAAGCAGGAATTCCCATTGGCATTAGAGTACTCCAGCCAGTCGCCACCGGTCGCCGTGGATACGGCTGTATTGAAGCTGAATCCAGGCCCGGCGCTGGCCACGGTTAGCACCTGGGGCAGCGGATTTGCGCCCGTGAAAGGCTTGGTGAAACTGATCGGGTTGATTTGCTTAAAGACCGTGTCGCCAACCGAAACGCTAACAGGTACCGTCACCGCGCTGCCAGACGACTGAAAACGCAGTTGACCGATATAGGTCCCAGCAACCAGCCCAGCGCCCGGCAGATTCTGTCTGACCAGAGCGGCTGTTACCGTGGAGGGTGCGTTGCCGCTGGCTGCCGTGACGGTTAGCCAGTTTCCACCGTCCGCTGTACTGGTGGACAGGGTCCATGCCAGCGTTCCCGCACCGCCGTTGCGCACTTCGAGGCTCTGTGAAGGAGAGGTAGCCGCGCCCGTATTGAAGGAGAAGCTGAGACCTCCCGGCAGGTTCCCAAGGAAGGTACCCCCAACCGTGCCCACCGTAAGAGTGACCGGCACCGTTAGCGTTGCGCCTCCACTGGCAAAAACGATTTGCCCGGAGTATTGCCCGGATGCGAGGGTCGCGGCAGAGTTCACCGTCACCGTCTTGGCGAACGGGGTTGGACAGGAAAAACAGGAATTGCCGTTGGTGTTCGAAACGGACAGCCAATCGCCGCCGGAGCTTGTCGTCACGGTTGTAGTGAAGCTGAAACTTGCACCCACACTGGCCACGGTAAGAATCTGCGGCAGCGGATTCGCGCCGCCAAACGGTTTCGTGAAGGCCAGCGGCGGAATATTGGCAAAGACCTGCGCATTCAGCGGCATGGAGAGCAGACCCAGGGTTGCGCCGAACAGAATCACGGCGAAGCGCCTGCCGAGCGATGCGCGGGACCGGTTGGTGAGCGTCATGCCGAATAATGCGGCTCGCGTCCGGAAACTTGCAGGAAACTTCCGTCGCACACGCCCTCACCGCGCCCATCGCTTCACACTGGCCCTCCGTCCCTCCTCGCACTGGCGGTTGCACACGCCCCCAGGATCGTGATAGATAAATATGAAGCTGCGGGAACCCCTCCCGCCGATCTGCTTTTGGGCACTGGAGTACCTCCAAGATGAGAACGATAATCCGATTCGGATTCCTTACTTTTGCCTGCGCGGCAATCAGCATGGCGCAGACAACCAACGCAACTATCGTCGGTGACGTGCTGGACGCGCAAGGCGCTGTCGTTACGGAAGCCACCGTCATTGTGAAGAACCTGGCACCGGCGCGACTCGCGAAGTCAGGACCGATGAGCGCGGCGCCTATCGTGTCTTCCCGCTCAACCCGGGCTCCTATGAAGTGAGCATCTCCAAGTCCGGGTTCCGTACCCAGACCATCCAGAATGTGACCCTGGAGGTGGCGCAGACTGCGAAGATCGACGCGCGGCTGGAAGTCGGCCAGGTCTCTGAGCAGATTAGCGTTTCCGAACTTGCCCCCGTCCTGCAGACGCAGGAGGCATCTACCGGCGGCACCATCACCGCCGCCGACGTCGCGCGAATTCCAGTGAACGGCCGCAATTACACCAGCCTCATCCGTCTGCTTCCCGGCTCCAGTGACCAGGGCAGCAGCCAGAGCAGGGGCACCGGCGCACTCTCCGGCACATCGCTGATTTCCGTGAACGGCCAACGCCGCCAGGACAACAACCTCACGGTGGACGGTGTGGACAACAACTTCATGATGATGAACTCGCCGGGCATCTCTCCGCCCATGGATTCGCTGCAGGAGTTCAAGGTAGCCACCAACAACTCGGCCGAATACGGCCGGTCGGCGGGCGCCAACATCAACATGGTGATCAGGAGCGGAACCCGCAACCTGCATGGCAGCGTCTACGAGTACCTCCGCAATGACAAGTTCGACGCCAACGATTTTTTCGCCAACAGCCAGGGAAGCGGCAAAGTGCCGTTCCGCCAGAATCAGTACGGCATTTCCGTTGGCGGCCCCGTCTACATTCCCAAGCTCTACCCCACGCGGGACAAGACGTTCTTCTTCTTCAACTGGGAAGGCTTTCGCCGGCGGCGCGGGAGCACGGCGATCTCCACCACCCCCATTACCGGGCAGCGCGAAGGCGACTTTTCCCAGCAGGCCAAGCAGATCTTCGATCCCCTTACCTCGCGCTTCAATGAGCGCCAGCAGATCGTCCGCCAGCCTTTTGCCGGCAACCGCATCCCTTCAGCCCGCATCAGCCCGGCCATCAAGCTGCTGATCGACACCTACATGCCCGCGCCCAACCGCGCCGGGCTGGTCAACAATCTGATCAACACCGAATCCCAGTCGGGTGACCGTGACGCTCAAGTCGCGCGCGTGGACCATATTTTCAACGAATCGAACAACCTGTTTGTGCGCTACACGCACCAGAACTCGGGGCTGGTGAATCCGGGGGCTAACCCCAACTTCTACAGCACCAGCCGCTTCGACGGCCACAATCTGTCGGTGGGCTACAACAAGCTGATGGGCGCGAACAAGGTGCTGGAGATCAAGTTCGGCTACAACAACCCGACAAATCCGGGCGCCACCATCGGCCGCGCCTTGAACCGCGCCGACTTCCTGAGCCGCGCCGGGATCAAGATGTACCAGGTGGACGTGCTCTCCACCACCGTTCCACCCAACTTCAACGCGGTGGGCGAGTTCAGTGTGGGCGGCGGCGCCGACGTGACCACCGATCATATTTATCAGGGCATTGCGAACATGTCCATCCTCAAGGGAAGCCATTCGATCAAGTTCGGCGTTAACTACGCACGCCGGCACTTCTTCACGAATACCTCCAACCCGATGAACGGCGACGCTTTGTTCGACCCGCGCCTCACCAACAGCGCCGATGTCACCAACTCCGGCCACAGCTTCGCCACCATGTTGCTGGGCTATCCCACGGAAGTCCGCCGCGGACAGGGCAACACTTTGACCCAGGGCCGCATCAACGCGCCGCAGTTCTTCTTCCAGGATGATTTCCGCGTCACCTCCCGGCTGACTTTGAACCTTGGCATTCGCTACGAATTCTCCAACGCCCCCTACGACACCACGGACCGGCTGGGGAACCTCTGGGTACGCCGCGATGCGCAGACCGGCCAGTATAGCGGAACCTTGCTGTGGGCCACCACCAATCCCGAGGTGGACCCTGAGACCGGCCTGCGGAATCAGCCCGCCAAGCGTGACCGCTTCGGACGCGCCCTGATGCAGAGCGACTACAACAACTTCGCACCGCGCATCGGCCTGGCCTTCACGGCAAACAGCAAGACCGTGATTCGCGCCGCCTATGGCATTTTCTACAACTCCACCTTCGTTCAGGAATTGCAGGACATGCGCAAGTTCTGGCCGTTCACCGTCCAGCAGGTTTTCACGCCCAACACGTCGCTGCTGCCCGATCTTGCCATCACCGATGCCGGCCCGGGATTCGACAATACCGCCGCTATCGGCGGCTGGCCGCAGAATCCGGAGAACCGCACGCCCTATTCGCAGCAGTGGAACTTCACCATCCAGCGCCAGCTCCTGGATGACATGTCGTTTGAAATCGGCTATGTGGGCAATTCGAACAAGAAGCAGGTAGGATACACGGCGATCAATTCGCCTCTCACCCCTGGCCCCGGCGCTGTGCAGCCGCGCCGCCTTCTGCCCAACTTCGGAGACCTGGACGGTGGCGCCAACCGCTTCGGGTCCAACTACAACTCCATGCAGATGTCGCTGAAGAAGCGCTTCACCAAGGGCCTTCAGTTTAACGCCAACTATACCTGGGGCAGGGCGATGGACGATCAGTCCTCCCTGGCCGAATGGAAGACGCAGGATCCGTTCAACATGCGCGCCGACTATTCCCGCGCTTCCATCGACATCCGCCACCTGTTCAACCTCTCCTATGTCTACGACCTGCCATTCGGCCGCAACCGGCAGTTCGGCGCCAACTGGAGCAAAGCGGCGGACCTCGTGCTGGGAGGTTGGACGCTGGACGGCTTTGTCCGCACGCAGACCGGCCGCCCGTACAACGTGGTGCTGGGCCGCGACAACGCGAACGTGGGACGCACCTACCAGCGGCCCGACGTCTCCCGCGACCCCAACAACGGACCGAAGACTCCCGCACAGTGGTTCGACAAGAGCGTTTTCACCGCTCCGGCGCCATTCACTTACGGCAGCGCCGGCGCGTTCCTCGTTGAGGGAGACGGCCGCCTGTATGTGGACATCTCCATCGGCAAGCGCTTCTTCGTTACCGAGAAGCACTACTTTGAATTGCGCGGCGAGTTCTACAACATGCCGAACACGGTGAGGCTGGGCGACCCCAACACCAACTTCAGCTCCAGCGCGTTCGGCTCCGTTACCAGCGCTACGGACGCACGGCAGATTCAGTTCGGTCTGCGCTACTCGTTCTAACTGCCGGAAGGAGCATCGGAACTTCTTTCCGGTACCGGACGTAGGCCTGGCCGTGCATGGTAATCAGATCGCGCTCCTCCCACTGGATCGCGATCAGCATGTAGGCCGTGGTCATAAACGCGAACAACAGATGGGCCGCTGTCATCACGGGAGCGGCCCAGAAGATGATCATCCACGACAGGTAGATGGGGTGCCGCACCTGTGCGTACAGGCCCGGTGTGTGGAACCGCGGATGTTCGTACGGCCTGCCTTTCAGATAGAGCCACACCTGCCGCAGCCCGAACAGATCGAAGTGGTCGATCATGAACGTGGAGAGCAGCAGCAGCGCCCAGCCGAATCCATAGACAGCCATCATCACCATAGCGGCGCCGGTTCCGCTGACATCCCAGATCACGCCGCCCAGCGGGCGCCATTGCCAGAACAGCAGGATCAGAGCCAGACTGCTGAACAGGACATAAGTGCTGCGTTCCAGCGGCTGCGGCACAATTCGCGTCCAATGCTGCTTGAACCAGGGGCGCGCCATCAGACTGTGCTGCACGGCGAATAGCGCCAGCAGCGCGCAATCCACCAGCAGTGAGGTGACCAGCGGACTCCGCGGTCCGGAGTCCATCGCTTTCGGCACCCCGATGTTTCCGACAAAGCCGATGGCATAAAGGAACGTGGCAAAAAACACGGCATAGCAAGCCAGACCGTAGGAAAACGCGGCAATTCGTGTGAGCATCCAGCACCTCCAGATCTTAAATTCGCTTCACCCTGGAGCGCGAAAAAACCGGGATCGGAAGCTCACTGCGCAGGATTGGCATCGGCCTTGACGGGTAGGCGACGGCGGCAGCACGTACAATGGCATTCGATGTATCGGTGACTATTGCGCATTCCGTTGCGTGTTACCATGCGAGTTTCCCTTGGGCTGATGAGGCGCGCACTCTTAGTCACGTTAGCCACCCTGGCGGCAGTGTCCGCGGAAGACTGGCCCTTCTATGGCCGCGACGCCGGTGGCATGCGCCATTCCCCGCTGGCCGATATTACCCCTTCAAATGCCGCCCGCCTCAAAGTGGCCTGGACTTACCGTACTGGTGACGTCGCCGGAGGAAAAGGCCCGCGCAGTTCCTTTCAGGCCACGCCGCTGCTCATCGACGGGACGCTGTTCGTGGTGACGCCATTCAACCGCATCATCGCGCTTGACCCGGAAACCGGCGCCGAAAAGTGGGTCTACGATCCCTCCATCCGGCGCGAGGGCGATTACGGCGATGGCTTCACCTGCCGCGGCATCGCCGCCTGGCGCGATCCATCCACGGGCAAGCTTCGCCTCTACGCCGCCACGCAGGACGGCCGCCTCATTGCCATCTACGCCGAAAACGGTCGCGAGGCGCAGGCTTTCGGCCCGGTGGATCTTACCGCCGGCGTGGCGCAGAGGCGGCGCGGCGAGTATCACTTCACGTCTCCGCCCGCCGTGATAGGCGACGTTGTGGTGGTCGGCTCGTCCATCAATGACAACAACCGCGCCGGAATGCCTGCCGGTACAGTCCGCGGTTTCGACGCCCGTACCGGAGCGCTGCGCTGGTCCTGGGATCCCATCCCGCCCGATCGCGATGTGAAGACGGGCGCCGCCAACGCCTGGGCCGTCATGTCGGTGGACGAAGAGCGCGACCTGGTCTTCATCCCCACTGGCAGCGCCAGTCCCGATTTCTACGGCGGTGCGCGTCCCGGCGATAACCGCTATGCCAATTCCGTGGTCGCTTTGCGCGGATCCACCGGCGAATTGGTATGGCACTTTCAAACGGTGCATCACGACCTTTGGGATTACGACGTGGCGCCGCAGCCCATGCTGATCCCTTTCACCCGAGGCGGGCGCACCGTCGCCGCGGTGGCGCAGGCGACCAAGATGGGGCACCTGTTCGTGCTCGATCGCGAGACCGGGGAGCCGCTGCTGCCGGTGGAGGAGCGGAAGGTCCCACCGAGCGACGTGCCAGGGGAGAAGGCTTCGCCTACGCAACCGTTCCCCGTCCTGCCGCCGCCCATGTCGGCATATCGCCTGCGCCCGGAAGACGCATGGGGCATCACCTTTTGGGACCGGGGCAAGTGCCGCGAGCAGATCGCGTCGGCGCGGAACGAAGGCATCTTCACCCCGCCCAGCCTTCGCGGCACGGTGATGTTTCCAGGAAACGCCGGCGGTACGAATTGGGGCGGCCTGTCGTTCGATCCGGTACGGGGCATCGCCGTCGTCAATGAAAGCCGTGTGCCGTTTTTCGTCCGCCTGTACAAACGCGGCGAGTTGGACCAGGCCCGCAAAGACTACCCCGGCGCCGAAATCGGACGCATGGAAGGAACGCCCTACATCATGGTGCGGAAGATGCTGACGTCACCCATCGGGCTGCCCTGCAATCCTCCGCCATGGGGCATGCTGCACGGCGTACACCTGGCCACCGGTCAGATCCAATGGAGCGTGCCGCTGGGCACCATTCGCGACGTGGCGCCCGTTCCCCTGCCCCTGAAGTGGGGCACACCCAACCTCGGGGGGCCGGTGACCACCGGCGGAGGAGTAACTTTCATCGCGGCCACGATGGATTACTATCTTCGCGCTTTCGACACCGCCAGCGGCAACGAACTTTGGAAAGGCCGCCTGCCGGCTTCAGCGCAAGCCACGCCAATGACCTACCGGGGCCGCAAGGGCGGCAGGCAGTATGTGGTCATCTGCGCCGGCGGGCACGCGAAGCTGGATGTGATGAAGCAGGGCGACTATGTGATCGCCTACGCGCTCCCCTAAGCCGCCGCCACGGTCTGCCCCTTCAGTTTCTCCGCCTGGTAGTAGGAAATCAGCGCATCGGTAATCGGGTGCATCCGTCCTTCCATCACCAGGTCAAGCTGGTGCAGCGTCAACCCGATTCGGTGGTCGGTCACGCGATTCTGCGGGAAGTTGTAAGTCCGGATCTTCTCGCTGCGATCACCCGATCCCACCATGCTCTTGCGGTCCGCCCCGATCTTTTCCTGCTGCTTCTCCAGTTCGATCTCATATAGCCGGGCCCGCAGCACCCGCTCCGCCTTGTGCCGGTTCTTAATCTGCGACTTTTCGTCCTGGCAGGAAACAATCAGCCCCGTCGGCAGGTGCGTCAACCGCACCGCCGAGTAAGTGGTATTCACTGACTGCCCGCCCGGTCCAGACGAGCAGAACGTGTCAATCCGCACATCCTTGGGATCCAGCTTGATGTCGATGTCGTCGGCTTCCGGCAATACCGCCACCGTCACCGCGGATGTATGCACGCGCCCCTGCTGCTCAGTCGCCGGCACGCGCTGCACACGGTGCACGCCGCTTTCATACTTCAGCTTGCTGTATACCTTGTGGCCGCTGATCAGCGCGATTACTTCCTTCAACCCGCCAATGCCCGATTCGCTTACGCTCGACACTTCCACCTTCCAGCCCAGCGATTCGGCATAGCGCGAGTACATGCGGAAAATCTCGGCGGCGAATAACGTGGCCTCATCCCCGCCCGTGCCGGCGCGCACCTCCAGCACCACGTTACGGTCGTCATTGGGATCCTGCGGCAGCAGCAGAATCTTCAGATCCTCCTCCAGCCGCGTCAGTTCGGGCTCCAGGCTGGCGATATCATCGGCGGCCATCTGCCGCAGGTCCGCATCGGTTTCCTCCAGCATCCCGCGCGCGCCCTCCAACTCGCCCTGCACCCGCTTCCATTCCCGGTACTTCATCACCAGTTCTTCGATCTCAGAGCGCGCCTTGGCCGTCTTGCGGTAAGTCTCGCCGTCGCTGATGACCTCCGGATCCGCCATCTGCGCGGTAAGCTGCTCGAAACGAGCTTCGATTCCATCCAGTTTTTCGTTGTATTGCATGTCCGGCTCTACTTTGAGCGGAATTTACGCGATCACTAACTCTCCGCCCTGCTGCTTCTCCAGCTTCATCGCGCCATCGAGCGCGTGGATCGCCACGGCGGTCTGTCCGTCATCGGGAGGCTGCGTCGTGATCTTCTGCAGCCACAGCCCCGGCGCCGTCAGCAGCGCCAGCATGCCACCCCGCTTACGCGCCGCATAGCGGATCATCTCGTAACTCAACCCCGTGATCACCGGCAGCAGCACTATGCGCGAAATGAACTTCTCGAGAAAGCCTTCGGCCGGAACCACCGTGTACACCACGATGGAAACCATCATCACCACCAGCAGGAAGCTGGTCCCACACCGCGGATGCAGCGTGGTGAACTGCTGCGCCGTCTCCACGTTCACCGGCTTGCCGGATTCGAAGTTGAACACCACCTTGTGCTCCGCACCATGGTATTCAAACACGCGCCGGATGTCCTTCATCCGCGAGAGCAGGAACAGAAACGTCAGAAAGATCGCCAGCCGGATCACCCCGTCCACGAAGTTGAACGCGATCCGCTCCTGCACGATCGGGAACGATCTGCCGGCCAACTCGGTGAGATACAGCGGAACGAACTTGTACAGGAAGATAAAGAAGCCCAGCGAAAACGCCAGATGCAGCCCCATCATCCATCCGGAGAGCTCCTGCTTCTTCCCTTCCGGCTTCCCGTCGCCCTCATCCAGGGCGGCATTAGCGGAAAACTGCAGCGCCTTCATCCCCAGCCACATCGCCTGTCCCAGCGTGCCCACGCCACGAATCACCGGGTACTTGAAAACCGGATACTTCTCTGACACTTTGGCCAGCGGGCTTTCTTCGGTCACCAGTTCGCCGGAGGCCTTGCGCACCGCCACGCAATAGCTATGGGGAGCGCGCATCATGACGCCTTCCATCACCGCCTGCCCGCCCACCAGCGTCTCTTCGCCGCTCTCCAACACGGGCAGCAACTGGACGTGCGCCGCCGTACGCAAAAATCGCTTCAGGGTAGATAGGGACATACTGCTGCTCATTCATCAGTATATCGCAACGGCGCAACGGGGCCATCCCCGCCGATGCAGGGATGGCCCCTAAAGACAGCAAATGGAACTACTTACGGCTCGCCCGCGACTCCTCAATCGCCGCCAGCCACTGGCGCGCCAGCGCCTGATGCTGCGCCGCGCCCCGCTCCACCACCTGCCCCAACTCCAGCCGCGCCTCCCCCAGATTTCCCTGCCGCATCAACAGACTCGCCGCCACCAGACCCGCGTGCGGCCATTCCACCGCCGCCCTCCGCAGCAGCGCCAGCGCCTCGGGCACATCCTTCTTCTGGGTCGCCAGGCTCAGCCCCAACACATACTCGGCGTGCCGCGATTCCCGATGCAGTCCCAGCGAATGCCGCGCCGCCCGCTCCGCCTCGGCGGGCTGATTCAAGTGCAGCAGCGCAATCGCCAGGTTCGTGTAAGGCTTCGATTCAACCGGATTCAGATCCGCAGCCTTGCGGAATGCCTCCGCCGCCGGACCCGGCCGCCCGAGATTCAGCAGACGCGTACCCATATTGTTATATGCTTCCAGAAATTCAGGATCAACCTCCACCGCCGCCTGCAAATGCCGCAGAGAGCCCTCGGGATCTCCCTTCTTTAGCGCCTTTTCCGCCAGTTCGTATTCCTTTCGGGCCTTTTTGGGCGGTTTGTGGCGCAGCCGCTTTACCGAAATCACTTCTCCGCTGGGCCGCGCCTGCTTTTCCCCGTTGACGCGAATCGTCAGCCCCGACGGTGGCTGTGATGCGGAAACCCGCTCTTGCCGGAGGACGTCTCCGCGCCGGTCCACCACCCTCAAATCGAATCCCGTGCCACCTTTCGGCGCATTGTGTAAGACAAAAGCGCCAGTGGGGCTCACAGGGGTGCGCTCCACCACCATGTGCGATGACGCATCATACACTTCAACTGTCAGGTGCGCCGGAACGGCGCCGTCGTTACCGGCCACAACTTCGCCCTGCAAGTAGGCATTGGTGGATTGCGCGCGCAACAGACACACTAAGATTGATAGATAAAACACGTAGAACTCCTCAGAGTGATTTTTCCGCGTAGCAGGCGCGGCGCGTCCGCCTGTTGGCGGCCGCTACACGCGACACTACGCGTCACGACACTAGAGGAACGTCAAGGTTCCCGCCGGGCCACGCCCGCTATCTACGCTACTCGGCGGTTTTGAACTGGGTTTGAATGTTGGATTGCAGAATCCACTCCAGGTGGAGCGGCTCAAAGGGTGCGGAACAGTAATCGGCTGCGCCCGCTTCCATCGCGTCCAGCCATTGATGAACCTCCGGATGGCGCGTCACAGCGATCACCGGAACGTCCAGGCTGTCCCCGGAAACGGCATGCAGCAAAGTCCGCAACCCGTTCTCAAATGAGCAGAAAACCAGCTTCGGACCGGTCTCCCGCAGATGCGTCAGACATTGCGCGATATCGTGGCAGTGCTCCGCCTTTACGCTCAGCGCCAGGGTCCTCAACGCGCGGCCCAGTTCGTCCGCCAGGGGAGCGTCCAGGCCATAAATCAGAACGTTGGGGGGCGCGGTCAGCGTTGACGTAATATTGTCGGCGAATCGAGTTGCCACTTTATTCCTCCATCGGCGAGTCGACGCGGACAGTTTAGCCTTCGTAACCCAATTCCATCGTACAACTTCACTGTGACAGTGTCCAATCGAAACTGTGAATGAATGGTATAAGCGCAATTCACTGCAAAGGAATAAGGTGGACCGGCCCAATCAGCCCGGCCGCCCGCACAGCCCATCCGGACGCGTCAAATGGACGGTACTGTATGTTCACAAAGTTGATATCGTGAAAGATGCGCCATGGCACTTTGCGGCGGTCCATGTCACGAATGCGGTTTGCGGCGACGTTGGTCACCTGCACTTCCAAAACGTTTTGATTGAGCAGGCCCCCAACCCGCAGCCGGTACGGACCCATCACCGCCGTGCCCACTTCCCGCCCATTCAACCGCACCCGCGCGCTGTCCCGCACGTCCCCTAAATCCAGCAGATATTCCTTGCCGAGGCCAGGATCGGGAAACGTCAGCGTATAAGACGCCGTACCGGCGAAGCTTGCCGCGGCCTCCCCTTGCAACGTCCACGAATCGAGACGCGATATCTCATAGGGTGCCGGCAGTTCCGGCCCGCCTTCCAGAAACTTCACCTTCCACGTTCCTTCCAGTGGCCGCGGGACCGGCGCGGGCGTCAGGTATCGCCAAGCCATACCCTCCGGCGCCGATGTGTATGTGCGAACGATCATCGATTCGCCTGGCTGAAGCTGCAACCGCACCCTCCCCTGCCGCACCTCCGCCACGCCCGCCGCACCGGTCATGGGATCCATCAGCACCGCCCCTTTCATCGGCGCCGAAACCGGAAGCCACCCATCAAACGCCGCGCCACCATTCACCAGGAAATACGAATAGCCGCCCTCATGGGCCCGCCTGATGAACTGGATTCCATCGGCGGAAAACGTCTCCCTGGCCACGCCCGCCGCCTCCAGCGCCCGCTCCACCGCATTTGCCAGCAACACGCGCCCCATCCCCAGCCTCGCCTCCGGAATCCCCATCCGGCCCGGTGCAAATCGCAGAGCGTCCTTGGCCTTCCGCATCCGCTCACGCCTCAATTCCACGCCGCCCAGCCCCGGCACATCCTCCGGCAGATGTTTCTGGAACACTACGGTGGCCCCCTCCCGCGCCAGCCCCATCAGCCGCTCAAACGTCTGCGCCGGCATGCGCCGCGTCTGCGGAACGACGATCGCCCGGTACCGCCGCGCCACCTCACCGCTCAACTGCCGGTCCGACACATAATCGAATGAGTAACCCTGCCGCCATAGCTCGGCCGCCACCGGCCCTGTCGATTCCTGGTAAAACCACACCGGCGAATGGACCGCTAACTGCTGAAACATCGGCCCCGGGTTATCCAGCACATCGTAATAGGGCCAGTACAACAGCACCTCGTTCGAAGGCAACCCGCTCTGCAACACCGATTGCGCCCGCGTGATGTACCGGTTCACCACCGGCAGATCGCGCCAGATCGGATTGCGTGAATTTAATTGCGTGGAGGCGTAGAACACCCATCCCGGCCACGCCGCGTCCGGCGGCGAATAGGCCGTTCCGTGGAAGACGATATGGTTCACCCCGCTCACCAGAAGCTGATCCGCCGCCCGCTTGATCTCCTCCAATGTGACCGTGAAATGTTCGTTCAGCCAAGTGAAGCTCTCCGCCGAGGTAAGCGGCTTACCCGCCACATGCGCAGCCGAAGAGGCGAACTTACTGATCAGCGGATCGCTATCGGAGCCGCCCAGCCGCCCGAAAATTTCTGTCTCCGGAATGTCACAGGCGGCGTATAAGTCCAGCAGGTTCCCCGGCGACCCGTGCGCCTGGTTCCGGCTCAACCCGCCGCGCGCCCGGGCCCATTCCGAAAGCGGCGCCACCACGTTTTCCCGCAGCAGGTCCGATAGCGTTTCCCGGTAATCGGAAAGCACGCGTCCCACGCGATCCGGCTCGCCTTCCCCCTGCAACTCAGGGAGGCGCCGCCGCAGGTCATACCCGCGCCGCCGCTGGAACTCTTCCAGCATCGCGCCGGACCAGTTTCCCGTGTATTCGAACGAATCGTGGAACCATGCCCGGACCGCACCATTTGGTATGTCCGCGATCCGTTTGTCAAAGGCATCGAAAAACGCGCCGAACGCCGCGCGCGAGTAAGTGTCGATTGTGTAGCCCTCCCCGCCTGGCGCCGGCCGCTTCACTTTTTCTCCGGAGAGCACCTTTTCCACGACATAGACCGTCCACTCGCCCGGCGGCGCGGTCCACGCGGCTTTCCCGGCAAGATCCACCGGATCGCCGGCGGCTGGATAGGCCATCACGGCCTGCACCGCCCGGCCCGCAAAGTCGCCGCGGAACGTGGTGCCGCCCTTGACCGGGATCTTCTGAATGCGCAGCGAGGCGTTGGCATGTTCTTCCGTTACCAGCGGCCCGCCGATCCGCCAGCCGGCCCCCGGCGTCAGATCCACACCCAGCCCCAACTTAGCGGCTTCCCGCGTTGTGTACCGCACGGCGTCGACCCATTGCGGGGAAAGATAGGGCAGTGTCTTGTGCTTCTGGCCCTTCACTCCGTAAATCGGAGTAATCTCCACTCCGCCAAGACCGGCATCATGGAAGCGCTGTAACTCGGTACGCAGCGTGTCTTTTTCCACCGCGCTGCCATGCCACCACCAGCGCGTCCAGGGTTTGTGCTCACGGCGGACTTCCGGCCATTGGGTCTGGGCCGCGGCGCATACGGCCAGGGTGAGAAACACGAGAGTCCTTCGCACGCCGCCAGCGTACCACGGGTGGA
>JANRLE010000149.1:0-12134 GCA_033762895.1 Bryobacteraceae bacterium
TCAAAAGAATCGCCGCAAGCTTCCGCACACACGCCTCCCCCGGTTATGTTCTCACCGTGCTATCCCACCAGCCCCGAGTACTAATCCGCGGGTAAGTCGAGCCCTCCACAACGCCCGGGCGGGAAGTGCAAGTATGTCGCCCCTGGGGGGGGGGATGTCAAGGGAAAAATGCGGCAATTTACACAGTATGCGAGGTTACAGAGGGCGGGACTTTGTTCCGCTTCCGGAACGGAAAAGCGGCGGAATCGGCGCCGAAAGCGCGGCCCAGCGGTCGTATCCCGCCGCGCATTCAATGACTTAGTGCATGTTCCAAACCTGTTCCGTTTTCAGAACAACTTACTGGCTGCGCGCAACTGCAAGAAAATACATCCGCTTAGGCGGCTGCTCTAACCCGCGTGTGCCCGCCGCGGTCCGTTTTCGCCGCCCCGCCAGCCGGCGGTCACAGCGACTCCACATTCTTCCTAACCGATTGCATCAAAATACTTTACCCTCAATTCTTACCCGCCGGACCAGCCGAAAATTTGGCGCCGCCCGATATCATGATCTTTGGTGGAGGAACGCAAAATGATCGGCACAATAGCAAAAACTGGAAAAACGAACCCGGCGATGACCAACACCATCGCAACCAAAAATCTCCGCAGGGTCCCGAGCCTCGTCTCCCACTCCTTCGAAGAATCAAACACTTACACCCACGCGAGCCCCAAATCCCCGGGACCCTACCCACCGCAGGGTCCCGACACCCCGGCGTGTACAATAGCCCAATGACGCGACTCCCATTCGCACTCTTCCTCTGCGCCGCGCTGCTTTACGGGGCAGGACTCCAGCCTCCCGACGTCTTCGAACTCGAATCGGCGACCGACCCTCGGATCTCGCCCGACGGCCGCCACGTCGTCTATGTGCGGGGATTCGCCGACATCGGCACCGACCAGCGTCACTCCAATCTCTGGATCGTCAACACCGACGGCTCCGGCCACCGCCCCCTCACCACCGGCAATTACACCGACACCTCGCCGCGCTGGTCCCCCGACGGCACGCGCCTGCTTTATCTGTCGAACCGCGAAGGCGGCGGCAACCAGATCTACATGCGGTGGATGGACTCCGGCCAAACCGCGAAACTCACCAGTATCGGCGAACCGCCCTCAGTCCCCACCTGGTCGCCCGACGGGAAACAGATCGCCTTCTTCGCCCTCGTGCCGGCCGAGCCGCGCAAGATCGGCAAACTCCCCGTTGCTCCCCCCGGCGCCAAGTGGGCCGATCCGCCGAAGCTCATTGACCGCATCACCTACCGCTTCGACGGCCAGGGCTATCTGAAAGAAGGCTGGACACACGCCTTCGTCATGCCCGCCGATGGCCGGACACCGAAGCAGGTAACCACGGGCAACTTCGCGCACACCGCCTGGGGACGCACACCCAACGTCATCGCCTGGACATCGGACAGCCGCGCGTTGGTGCTGTCGGTGAATCGCAATGAGGATGCCGATTTCGCGCCTCTCGAATCAGACATCTGGGAATATCCCATCCATGGGGGGCAGCCGAGGAAACTGTCTTCGCGGCAGGGCCCGGACAACGAACCGGCGGTTTCCCCGGATGGACGTTTGGTCGCCTTCAGCGGATTCGAAGACCGCAAACTCGGCTATCAGATCCGGCGCCTTTCGGTAATGAACCGCGACGGCGGCGCCGCCCGCGTCCTCACCGCTTCGCTCGACCGCGACGCCGCCGGCCCGGTATGGGCAGCCGACAACTCCGGCGTCTATTTCTTCTATGCCGATCAGGGCAATACGAAACTCGGGTTCCAGCCCGTCGACGGACCGTTCCGCCCCATCACCGGCAGCATTGCCAACAGCGGCCAGTTCTCTGTCGCCAGGGACGGATCCATCGCTCTGATCCGCACGCGGCCTGACCTGCCAGGCGACATCGCCGTGCTGCGCAAGGGCGAATCTCAACCGCGCGTGCTCACCAGCGTGAACGAAGACCTGCTGAGCCAGCGGACGCTCGGCGCCGTCGAGGAGATCTGGTACAACTCCTCAAAGGACGGCCGCAAGATCCACGGCTGGATTATCAAACCGCCCGGCTTTGACCCGTCGAGGAAATACCCGCTGATCCTCGAAATCCACGGCGGGCCGTTTTCCTTCTATGGGGACCGCTTCGACCTGGAAAAGCAGATGATGGCCGCGGCCGGCTATGTCGTGCTTTACACCAATCCCCGGGGCAGCACCAGCTACGGCGAGGACTTCGGCAACCTCATCCATCACAACTACCCGAGTGACGATTTCCACGACCTGGTTTCAGGCGTGGACGCCGTCATCGCCAGGGGCTACATTGACCCCAACAATCTGTTCGTCACCGGAGGCAGCGGCGGGGGTGTGCTCACCTGCTGGGTGATCGGCAACACCACACGTTTCCGCGCGGCGGCCTCGCTCTATCCGGTGATCGACTGGACCAGTTTCCTGGGCACTACCGACATCGGCCCCTTTGCCCTCACCTACTGGTTTCCCGGCCTGCCCTGGGATCACGGCGCCCACTACGACAAGCGCTCCCTGCTGTCGGTGGTGAAAAACGTGAAGACGCCAACGCTGATCATGACCGGGGAAGAGGATTACCGTACGCCCATCTCCGAGTCTGAGCAATACTACCGCGCGCTGAAGCTGCTGAAGGTGGAAACCGTGCTGATCCGCGTGCCCGGCGAGCCCCACGGCATCAGCCGCCGCCCCAGCCATCACGCGCAAAAAATCGCGCATATCACCGGCTGGTTTGACGAGCATAAGGCAAAATAGCCGCCCCTGCCCGCCACCTCCTATGATGGAATTATCACGCGAATCGCACCTTATCAAATAGAGGCGCGAGCAACGCCCCTGGAACAGAAGGCCTATGATGAGACTCCAAATCGTGGCAACGGCAGCCTTTCTCACCGCCTACCCCCTGGCGGCGGAACAGCCAACCCGTGAGTTGACGGCGCGGGAACTGTTTTACGTGCCTGCGGCGACTGCTGCGCCGGAAGGCGGCAGGAAGACGGTGGTCAGCAAGGCTCCGGCGGTACATCCGAAACCCGTCCGGCCGTCGCCGGCCAAACCGAAACCCGAAGAGCCACAGATCCTCGCCGTCAGTAATCCGGCCTACGAAGGTCCTCGGCCGCTCGGCCTGCGCTACGCGGTGGAACGGCTTGAGGCGGGACAGAAACCCCGCGAGGTGGCCGTGGATTCCACCTTCCGCTCCGGCGACAGCGTGGGCATCACGGTGCAGCCCAACGAATCGGCCTTCCTTTATGTGGTCTCGCGCGGCACTAGCGGCAAGTGGCAGGTGCTGTTCCCCTCAAAAGAACTCAATGACGGCGACAACTGGGTGGAGGGCGGCCGCAGCTATTCCATCCCGGGTCAGGGCATGGCCTGGACCTTCGACACCCGCAAAGGGACGGAAAAACTCTTCGTCGTCCTCTCCCGCAAAGAAGTGGACGACCTGGAGAAGTTGATCTACGATCTGAACGAGCCCGCGCCGGCAAAGGCGAAGCCCCACAAACCGGCCGAGCACCGTACGCCCGGCAAACCCGAGGCCGCCAAGCCCATGCTGCTGGTGCAATCGGCTTCCCCCATCGACGACGCCCTGGTGGGAAGGCTGCGCAGCCAGATGCTTTCGCGCGATCTGATCCTGGAGAAGGTGGCGCAGAAAGAATACGCTCTCTATGCGGTGGAAAAGAGCGGCAAGCCCGATGCGCGGCTTGTGGTGGACGTCGAACTGAAACACGAGTGAGGCCGAATCACCCATGTTGCATAGGATTCTCTTCGGGCTGGCTGCCGCGCTGGCGGCATTCGGCCAAAGCAAAACCCTGTCACAGGGTCCAAACCGGATGGAACTGACGCTGGAGCGCCAAACGGCGTCCGGTTGGCGGGTGGTCGATCCCGGGTTCGTTTTCCAGAAGGACGACCGCCTGCGATTCCGTTTTCGAACCAATTTTGCAGGTTACCTCTACGTGATGAACCAGGGAACCAGCGGATCCTATTCGCAGTTGTTCCCCAGGGAAGACACCGGCACCGACAATCGGGTGGAGGGCGCGGTTGACTACGTGGTTCCCGCAACTGAGGGCTCCTTCCGCGTGGATGGACCGGCGGGCTACGACGTGCTGTACTGGGTAGTGGCGCCGGTGGAGTTGGGCAGGGGAAACACATACACGCCCCTGCCTCCGCCACCGGAAAGGAGCGCCAAGGTGATGTCGGGATTGCGCCCGCGTTGCGATGACTCCATCCTCCGGGCGCGGGGAGAATGCGTGGACTCGAATGCGGGCGCGCAGGCGGTGCCGGGCAACCGGCGGCTGCCGGACAACCTGCAAACCGTGCCCCGGGAACGGTCCCGGCAACTGGTGTTCCTCAAGCAGGATGCGCAGTCAGTGGTTTCTTCGCCGGCGCCGTTGACCGGACCGGTGGTGTACGAATTCCGGCTGGCGCACCGGTAAGGAGGTTTCGAGATGAAGTTGTTGTTGCCGATCGCGCTGATGGTCGCCTTCTCTCCGGTCCACGGACAGGAGAAGAAATCGCCCGGCCAACAGCGGGATCTTGTCACCACGCGCATCGACGAAGCCATTGACGCCCCCGCCTCCGGTAAAGTCTCGGTTCCGCGCAGCTATGCCGTGGTTATCGGCGTCTCGCAGTATCAGCATCTCTCCCCCAAGGAACAACTGCAGTACCCGGCCGAGGATGCTGAAGCCGTTTACTCCATCCTGATCAGCCGCGAGGGCGGCAACTTCGGCGCCGAGAACGTACATAAGCTGGTGGGCCCGCGCGCCACGCTTAAGAACATCCGCCAGGAGTTGGAACAATGGCTGCCTTCGGTAACGCGCGAGGATGACCGTGTGCTGGTCTATTTCGCCGGCCACGGCTTCGTGCATCAGGGAAAGGTATACCTGGCGCCCGCCGACTTCGACAAGCGCGACATTGCCGGCACCGGATTCTCCACTGACGAGTTGGGCGCGGCTTTCGGCGCCAGGATCAAGGGCAAATGGAAGGTGCTGCTCACCGACTCCTGCCATTCGGGCGCCGTGGCCACCGATACCGACAGCCAGACGATCAACAGCCGGTTGAAAGACCTCAGCCGGTCGCTGTTCACCCTCAATGCCAGCCGCGACCGCGAACGGTCATTTGAAAGCAAGGACTGGGGCGGCGGCCACGGCATCTTCACCTATTACGTCGTCAAGGGCCTAGAAGGCGAAGCCGATGAGTCGGGCGACGGCACGGTCACCGCCGATGAGTTGGCCACCTATGTCCAACGCGAGGTGCGCCAGGCCACCGGCGGGCAGCAGAACCCCACCGCCGGCGGCAGCTTCGACAACCAGATGCTGCTGGCCTACAATCCGACGCGGGTGAAACGCGGAGCGCCGCCGCAGCCCCAGACCGGCACACTGATCTTCGAGTCCAATCGCGAGGGCGTGGAGGTCTTCGTCGACGGCCAGTCCCAGGGAGTGATCAGCAAGGGCGGAAATCTTCGTGTGCCGGGGCTGAAACCCGGCGTCCACACCGTGCGCGCGGTACACATGGGCTATGAACCTGTGGGCCCGCGGGAGGAGATGGTGTATCCGGGTCAGGAGGCCACCATCAAGCTCCAACTTGTGATTCCCAGGCGAAGACCCAGGGCGGCGGTTGAAAAATTCGGCCCCGCCGTGGAAAGCTATCTGAAATCGCGCGGCCCGGAGCAGTATCGCCGGGCCGTTTCCGCTTTTGAGGAGATCCTGGCCATCGATCCCTCTTATAGCGAGGCCGCCTATTACGCCGCCCGCGCATGGCGCGACCTGAGAGAAACCGAAAAGGCCGAGTTGTACTTCAGGAAGGCCCTGGATCAGGACCCGGACTTTGTGGAAGCACGGGCCAGCTATGGCGGCATGCTCTTTGATAAAGGCGACGTGGACGAAGCCGTCCGCCAGTTGAACCAGGTGTTGCGCCGGGACCGCGATCACGCCGTCGCCCATTACCTTCTGGCGCAGGCCTACCGCATCAAGGAACAGTACGCCGAAACCGTGGAATCGGCCCGCAATGCCGTGCGTCTCACCCCCGCCAACGCCGAGGCACACTTCTGGCTGGCCGAAGGGCTGCGCGGCATGAAGAAATGGTCCGAGGCCGCCTCCGAGTACGGCCAGTATCTGAAGCTCAGCAATTTCGACAGCAGCGCGATTGAAAAATTCGGCTACTACGCCATCGGGTTCAAGTTCTTCCGCAAGAAGCGCGCGGCCACGCAGGATGTCTGGAAGTCGCTGCGCAGCCTGGCCTACTTCGGCCTTTGCGACGCGGAAAACCGGCTCAATCGCTTCGACAGCGCCGTCGCCTATTGCCAGAGAGCGCTGGCCTTCGATCAGAACGACCCGCTGGCCCACTACGCGCTGGGCCTGGGCTACATGAAGCAGGCCGACGCCAACGGCGACATCGGTCTGTTGCCTGCCGCCCGCCGCCACTTCGCGCAGTCGCTCTCCCTGAATCCGGATATGGACGAAGCGGCATTCGCGAAGAAGAACATCTCCATCATCGATACGTTCCTGCGCCAACAGTAAGACACCCCTACCGTAAAACACCTTACTGTAAAACTGAACCAAGGTCCTATGTGTGCGCGTCGGCTGCCGGCCGAACTACTACACAACGGCACACAAAGGATCTACAAATGAAAGCGAAGGCACTTCTCCTCGTTACGACAGCGCTCCTGGGCTCCACTTGCGCCTGGGCCAACACCATGGTTTGCCCGATGCTTAGCGTCCCGAACACAACGTTCGCGGGATTGGGCGACACCGCCGAGTTGTGCGGACCGGTAAGCCTCGCTCCCGAACTGACGCTGCAAGCCTCGGGTAGTTCCATGGTGACGGCGACCACACTGATGCAGTGGCTGGGTACGGACGCCTGGGCGCTGTCCCCCAACGTAGCCCTATTCGGGCAGGGAGTGATGTTCCGCGACTTCCAGGCGGCGGCGGGAGCCGAACTGGCCTTGAACTGGGCGCTGTCATTTCCCGTCGATATGGCGGGCACGCTCTTCTACGTCTTCAACGGGCAGGTGGGGATTCTGGGCACCGACACAACTGGCGCGGGCGTATCCAGTGCTGGAGTGCTGCGCCTGATCACAGCGGGCGGCAGCAATACGCTTGCCCTGGGAATCATCAACACGGTGACCAACAGCGGAGCCGGCAGCCTGGTTCCCGGATTCCGGGAGCGCGCGCTTGAGACGTCGTCCGGGCCCACCGCGACGTTCGGACCGGGTGCGGCGCCGCCGGTCACCCTGGTGCCTTTTGAAGAGACGCCGGAGCCGTCAACGATGGCTTTGACGGCGGGATTGCTGCTGGCGATCCTGCGATATCATCGGAAGGCATGACCCATCCCACACCCGCAAGGCTGATGCAGGCCCTGAGCGCTCACCAACTCACGGCCGCGATGAAGACAGCAATTGACCTTGGTCTGTTCACCGCCATCGGGGAGGGCCACAATACGGTGGACGCGCTCAGCCAGCATTGCCATGCCTCGGCGAAGGGGTTGCGCGTGCTCTGCGACTATCTGACGATCCAGCAGTTCCTGACCAAAGAGAACGGGCGCTACGGACTGACCCCCGATTCGGCGGTGTTTCTCGACCGGAAGTCTCCCGCCTACTTTGGCGGTGTGGCCGCGCTGTTTGTAGGGCCAGCAATGAAGCAGGCATTCCAGGACCTGACTCCCGTTGTGCGGAAGGGCGGGACCATCCTGAATGACGAAGGCGGCACGATGTCGCGCGAGAACCCGGTTTGGGAGGACTTCGCACGGTCAATGGTGGCGATGATGATGCCGCCGGCCGAAGCCATCGCGCAGATAGTGAAGGCGCGCGAGGGAGCTCCCATGAAGGTGCTGGACCTGGCGGCGGGCCACGGGCTGTTCGGAATCACGATCGCGCGTCACAATCCCAACGCGCAGGTCTATGCCGTGGATTGGCCGTCGGTGCTCGACATCGCCAGGGAGCATGCAATGAGCGCGGGCGTGGCCGAAAGGTGGCACGGCATCGAGGGCAGCGCTTTCGAGGTGGAATTCGGCGTGGACTACGATGTCGCGCTGATCACGAATTTCCATCATCACTTCACTCCCGCGGTGATCGAGGGGTTGATGCGAAAGGTGCATGGGGCGCTGAAGCCGGATGGCATGGCGGTAACGCTGGAGTTCGTGCCCAACGACGACCGCGTCACGCCACCCGATGCCGCGTCGTTTGCGATGATCATGCTGGCCACCACCGCCGAGGGCGACGCCTATACTTACGCCGAATACGAGGCGATGTACCGGAACTGCGGCTTCTCCCACAATGAACTGCACCGCCTGGAGGGGCCCGAGGCGGTCATCGTCTCGCGGCGGTAGCCTTCAGGCGATAATGTCGCGCACGACATTGCCGGCCACGTCGGTGAGGCGGAAATCGCGGCCGCTGTGGCGGTAGGTCAGCCGCCTGTGATCCATGCCGAGCAGATGCAGCGCCGTGGCGTGCAGGTCATGCACGTGGACCGGTTTTTCGGCGGCCTTGAAACCGAACTCGTCGGTAGCGCCATAGGCAATGCCGCCCTTCACCCCGCCGCCGGCCATCAGATAGGTGAAGCCCTTGCTGTTATGATTGCGGCCGTTCTGCACGTTCATGCGTCCTGCCGTCTCCACCCACGGGGTACGGCCGAACTCGCCGCCTACCAGAATGAGCGTTTCATTGAGAAGGCCGCGCTGCTTAAGGTCGCGAATCAGCCCGGCAATCGGCTGATCGGCCTGTCTGGCCAGCGGCTTGTGGACCATGATGTCGTGGTGGCTGTCCCAGGGAATATCCTCGCCGAAGTAGACCTGCACGAAACGAACTCCGCGCTCCACCAGGCGGCGGGCGATGAGGCAGCCGCGGGCGAAGTCGCCGTCGCGCGTGGCCGAACGCTTCTTGGAATTCAGCTCTGGCGGCGTCAGCGGCACACCGTACAGCGCCCGCGCCGCTTCGCTCTCCTTCGATACGTCGAAGGCGTCCATCGCTTCCATCTGCATGCGGAAGGCGATCTCCATCGACTGGATGCGCCCTTCCAGCAGGGGATCGTTCCCGCGGCGTTCGATATCCAGCCGGTTCAGCGCCTGCGTGAGGTCCAACTGGCTGCGCTGCTCGGCGGTGGAATACCTGGGGTTGCGCAGATAGCGAATCATCTTCTCCGGCTGGATCTCCTCGCAGGGCACATAGGTTCCCTGATGCACCGCCGGGAGGAATCCGGCGCTCCACAGTTCCGGCCCCACATTGGGCGTACCGGGGCACAGCGCCACGAAACCCGGCAGGTTCTGATTTTCGGTCCCCAGCCCATAGGTGACCCATGAGCCCATGGAAGGCATGCCCGCCAGGATGCGCCCGCTGTTCATCTGCATGATTGCCTGCGGATGGGCGGGCAGGTCGGTGTACATCGACCTCACGACACACACGTCGTCGATCACGCCGCCAATGTGCGGGAACAGTTCGCTCACCGGCAGTCCGGATTGCCCGTACTGGCGGAAGGCGAAGGGTGAGCGCATCAGCCGCGTCGACTTTTCCCCGCTTCCGTTTTGCGGACCCAGATCCTTCTCCGGCATTTCCTGGCCGTGGTATTTCTCCAGGGCGGGCTTGGGATCGAAAGAATCCACGTGCGAGGGTCCGCCGTTCAGAAAGAGAAAAATCACGTGCTTCGCTTTGGGGGCAAAGTGTGTGGGACGGGGCTCCATTGGACCCGCCGCGCGAGTCTGCCCGGGCATCAGCCCCGCCAGGCCCAGCAAACCGAATCCATTGCCCGCCGTACGTAGAATGTCGCGTCGTGTCATTGCGGTCTCCTCCCCCTCAGTTCACGAAAAGGAACTCGTTTGAGTTCAACAGCGCCTGCACATAGGCCTGCCAGCGATCCTTACCTTCAGCAAGGAATGAAGCGCCCAACCGCAGTTCGGCTTCCATGGGATTGCGCGCGAACACCTTGCGATAAAGATCGGCAATCCGGCCGGCCTTCACACGGGACGACAGGACGGCGGCGCGGCGTTCCACAAAGCCGCTGTTCAAAAAGAACAGTTGCTGGGGCGGCGTAATGGTCACCGTGCGGCGGTCACTGGTTGCGTTGGGATTGGGAAAGTCGAACAGCGCCAGCGTGCTGTCCAGCTTGCGGCGGCTGATGAATCCGTAAACACTGCGCCGATGATCCTTGTCCTCGGTCACGGTGAAGGGCGCGCCGCCGGGCGATTCGGCCAACTCGCCGGTGACGTAGAGCATGGAGTCGCGCAAGGCTTCCGCATCCAGCCGCCTCGTGTTGGCCCGCCACAATAGCCGGTTGCCGGGATCGATTTGGGCGTTGTCCGCGGAGTTCGCCGAGGCGAGTTGATACGCCGCCGACAGCATGATCTCGCGGTGTACGGCCTTCACCGACCACTTCTGCTCCACCAGCCGGGAGGCGAGATAGTCCAGCAGTTCGGGGTGGCTGGGCCGGTCACCCATCAATCCGAAGTCACTCGACGTGCGTACGATGCCCGCGCCGAAATGATGCTGCCAGATGCGGTTCACCATGACGCGGGCGGTGAGCGGATTGTCCGGGCTGGCGATCGCTTCGGCCAATTCCAGCCGGCCGCTGCCCCGGGTAAACGGCTTCGGCTCGCTACCCGAGAGAATCGTCAGGAACCCGCGCGGCACTTCGGGGCCGAGGTTGTCCGCATTGCCGCCGATGCGGATCTTCTCCGCCGTCAGCTTCTCCTTGTCACGGATGGTGTGGAGGTAGGGATAGCGCGGCGGAAGCGCCGCCTGCAGATCCTTCAACTCCTGCCGCATTCGCGCCAGATGCGACTTCCAGATGCCGCCAAGGAACCGTTCCACGGCGCCATCGGATTCGTAGAAGCCCTTGTTTGGCCCGTAGTAGAGCAGCCCGTCGTCTTCCTGCTTGAACTGATTGCCGTAGAAATCGCTGAAGAAAAGGTCGCGCCAGAGATAGAAACTGTCCGGCTTGAGGGCCTCCAGTTGCGGCTGTGTTTTCGATTTCCTGGCTTCGGCGCGCCGGATAGCGTTGGTCTCATCCACCTGACGGCGTTCGCGCAACACCGCCATCACGGTGTTCTGGAAAGCCTCGTAATCGAACTTTTTTTCATCGGCCCAATCCTTGAGATAAGGGTGATCCTGGGCCTCACGTTTCAGGTAGGCGACCCAGCGATCGAGCGTTTCGCGGTCAAGGTCTTCAGCGGCGGATCTGCCCGCCATCAGCTCCCGCGCAGCCCGTGTGTAACGGGCCGTCTGCGATGCGAACAACTCGGCCAACTGCGTTGCCTGGGCATGCAGGAAATCACGGATCTGCGCCTTCTTGTCGGCGATCGCACTGGCCTGCGCCTGGTAGGCCTTCACTTGCGGCTCCGGCGCCAGCGGCGTTTCATGGATTTCGGTGCTGGTGAAGACGCCGAGCATCGCATAGTAATCGCGAGTGGGAATGGGATCGAACTTATGGTTGTGGCACTGGGCGCAGCCGGTGGTGAGGGCGAGGAAGGCGCGGCCGGTGGCATCGACGCGATCCTCCTGGGTATCCGGGCTGAGCGCGTAGAAGCCGAGCCCGGCGATGTAGCTCTCCTTGTTCTCGAGTTGATCGCCGGCCAGTTGCGCCTTGACGAACATGTCGTAAGGCATGTCGTCGTTGAAGGCCCGCACCACCCAGTCGCGATAGCGGAAGGCGTTGTCGTATGGCGCCTCCACTTCCGATTCCAGGCGATCGTCGGAATAGCGGGCCACGTCCAGCCAGTAGCGCGCCCACCGTTCGCCATATCGCGGAGACTCCAGTAGGCGGTCCACCACCCGCGCGAAGGCATCGGGATGCTGATCGTTGAGGAAGGCATCCACTTCCGCCGCCGTGGGCGGAAGGCCGGTAAGATCGAAACTGGCGCGGCGGATGAGGGTAGGTTTGTCGGCGGCGTGATTCGGCTTCAGCCCCGCCTGTTCCAGCTTCGCCTGGATGAAGTGATCGATGGCGGTGCGCGCCCCCTCACCTTTTACCCGCGGCGGCTCTGGCCTGGCCACTTTCTGGAATGCCCAGAACTTACGCTGGTCCGGGGTGATGCCGGTAACGGGCTGTTTTTCGGGAAGGCGCGCTTCGGGCCAGGGAGCGCCGGCTTCAATCCAGGACTTGAGATCGGCAATCTCCTTGGCGGCGACGCGGGGTTGGC
>JANRLE010000150.1:0-1809 GCA_033762895.1 Bryobacteraceae bacterium
CGGGTGCCAGTCGATGTTGGCGACGGGGATGCCGAGACGGCCGCAGTCGCGCACGAAGCGGCAGAATTTCTCGATCCACAGGTCGCGGTTGGGGCGGCCGAGTTGGAGGTCGAGTTCGCGGTAGGTATAGTCGACGCCGGAGTAGATCTCCATGCCGAAGCGGCGCAGGCGGGCCTGCGTGTCGCGCATGAATTCGAAGGGCGCGTCGGAGCCGAACTCGATGCGAGCCCAGCGCAGGCCGAGTTGCTGGAGGAAGAGCAGGTCCTCATCGGTCATGTTCTTGATGGGCATGCGGTGGGAGAGCTTGGTATTGGCGGGGTCATGCTCGGCGATTTTGCGTTTCAGGCCTCGCTGGTTGGGAAGCGACTGCGCGACAGCGGCGGCGGGGAGAGAGGCAAGCAGGCTGCGACGGGTCCACATGGCGGGATGAGAATATCACGCGCCAAGGCGATCGCGCCGGGCGCTGGGGAGTCCGGCGGGGGCGGGAGGTCCGGCGGCGGCGGGAAGTTCGTATCATGCGGAGATGGGTTCTCATCCTCCTGGACTGGCCACTCTCTTTTTCGTTGAGATGTGGGAGCGGTTCAGCTACTACGGCATGCGGGCGATTCTCGTGTTGTATTGCGTGGCGCCGCTGGCGCAGGGGGGGCTGGGATTCGACACGCAGGGCGCGGCCTCGCTCTATGGCACGTATACGATGGCGGTGTACCTATTGTCGGTACCGGGCGGGCTGGTGGCGGACCGCTGGTTGGGCGCGCGGCGGGCGGTGCTGTTGGGCGGCGTGATCATTGCCTTGGGGCAGTTCTGCTTGGTGGTGCGGTCGATGGAGGCGTTCTATCTCGGTCTGAGCATGATTGCGCTGGGGACGGGATTGTTGAAGCCGAACATTTCGGCGATGGTGGGCAGTTTGTATGGAGCCGACGATCCGCGGCGCGATAGCGGCTTTTCGCTGTTCTACATGGGTATCAATGTGGGCGCGGTGATGGCGCCGCTTGTGTGCGGGTATCTGGCAGAGGGCCCGGGGTTCAAGCGCTGGCTGGGGTCGATGGGATTCAATCCGGCGGGAAGCTGGCAGTGGGGATTTGGCGCGGCGGGGGTTGGCATGGTCGCCGGGCTGGTGGTGTTTCTGCTGCGGCGCGGCACGCTGGCCGGCGCGGGACTGCGCGCCGAGAAGAAGACCGCCGCGGCGGGCAGCGAGCCGGCTGTGGCTCTGACGGCTGGCGAGTGGAAGCGGCTGGCGGCGATCTCCATCCTGTTCGTATTCACAATTTGCTTCTGGGCCGCGTATGAACAGAAGGGCGCGAGTTTGAACCTGTTCGCAAAGCAGTTGGTGCGGACGGAGTTGCTTGGCTTCCAGTTTCCGGCCAGTTGGCTACAGTCGTTGACTCCGTTCTATGTGATCGTGCTGGCTCCGGTGTTTGCGCGGATGTGGATCGGGCTCGGCGACCGGCAGCCATCGAGCCCGGCGAAATTCGCGCTGGGATTGGCGGCCATCGGCGGGGCGTTTTGCCTGTTGGTGCCGGCATCTTCGTTGACGGCGTCGGGCAGGATCAGTCCGCTGTGGTTGGCGGGTGTGTACCTATTGGATGTGGTGGGTGAGTTGTGCCTGAGTCCGGTGGGGTTGAGCACGGTGACGAAGGTAGCGCCGGCACGCCTGGTGGGTCTGATGATGGGCGCGTGGTTTTTCGCCACGAGCCTGGGGAATAAGCTGGCTGGGTACCTGTCAGGGTTCTTTGTGGCCGATGACGCGGGCCTGCTCGTCCGGTTGTATGGCGGGATTGCGGCGGGGTTGCTGGTTTCGGCGGCTGTGCT
>JANRLE010000151.1:0-5742 GCA_033762895.1 Bryobacteraceae bacterium
TCACGCTACCGCAGACAATCGCCAGCCGCCGAGCCGCCGGTTGACCTGCTGAAAGCCCTTTCGTCGAAAGTGGTGGGCCAGCCGGGCGCGCTCGAAGCGATTGTGCCATATGTGCACATGTACCAGGCGGGCCTGGCGCCGGAAGGCAGGCCGGTGGGGGTCTTCCTTTTGCTTGGGCCCACGGGCACCGGGAAAACCCGGACGGTGGAAGCATTGGCCGATGCCGTACACGGCAGCGAGAAGAACGTGCTGCGGATTGATTGCGGCGAGTTTCAGATGGAACATGAGGTTGCCAAACTGATTGGCGCGCCTCCGGGTTATCTGGGCCACAGGGAGACTGTGCCGCTGCTGAATCAACAGCGTTTAAACGCCGTGACAAGCGAGCGCAGCAACCTGTCGATTGTGCTGCTGGATGAGATCGAGAAAGCGGCGGCGTCGATGAACCGGCTGTTGCTGGGCGTGCTGGATAAGGCGATGCTGCGGCTGGGCGACAACACGACCGTGAACTTTGAGCGCAGCCTGATCTTCCTGACCAGCAACCTGGGGGCGCGCGGCATGAGCCGGCAGATGCGGCCCGAGTTCGGCTTTGATGCGCTGCTGGAAGGAGCCCGGCCGAATCTGAACCGGAAGCTGGAAAGCATTGCCGTGAACGCGGTGAAGAAGAAATTCTCTCCGGAGTTTGTCAATCGCGTGGACGTGATCAGCACTTACTATCCACTGGGCGCCGAGGCGCTGGAGCGGATTCTGGATCATCAGATCGAGGAACTGCGGCGGCATATCCGCGTTCGGATGGGAACGCGGGCCTTCGCGGTGGAGGTGACCGGTGAGGCGCGCCAGTTCCTGCTGAAACGCGGCACGAGCATCGAATATGGCGCCCGTGAGTTGAAGCGGACCGTGCATCGCCACGTGATTCAGCCGTTGGCGATGGAGGTGACGCGGGGGAATCTGGGGCCCGGCGGAGGGGCGCTGATCGACTGGGACGGCGAGAGCGATTGTCTTGATTTCGACTGCGTGGATGAGGACGACATGCCGCTGGCGGCTTAGTGTCCGTACAAAGCCGCGACGCGCGGGATGATCGGATCGGGCACGAGGGTCCGCCAGTCACCGCGTTCTTTGATCCGGCGCCGGACTTCCGAGGAGGAGACCGGCGAGAAATCCTCGCTGAGCGCAAGCGGCGAGATGCGCGCGGCCAGGGCGGGGGGCGGCACATAGAGTCCGTCCCTTGGAGCTACCAGTAACTCGTACTCTTCCAGTTGCCGCGCGATGGGCGGTGCGTCGCCATAGTCCCAGTTCACGATCCGTTCGGCGGCATCGCGCCCGCACAGGAAACGGATGCGAGTGTGGCCGCCGTAGGCCGCGCGGCATTCGCGGGCGATTTCGAGGAACAGGCCACCCTCGCTCACCGCGACGGAAAAGCGCGGATCGGCTGCCGCGGCCAGTTCCAGCATCTCCAGCCGGTCTTCCGGGCTCACGGTTTCGTAGCGCTTGTGTGGAAACTCCGCAGGCAGCACCAGTGCCACTTCGTCCGCTTCATCGAAAGACAAAGCGGCTTCGGCCAGCGCAAGGTGCGCCACCGTCGGTGGATGAAAGGCGGCCGGCAGCACGGCCAGACGGTGTGGCGCGAGGGAAGCTCGCCTGCGAAAACGCATGTGCCAAGATGGTAGCAGGCTATGTTTTCCTGGATCTGCCCGAAATGCGGCAACGAAGTGCCGCCGAGTGAGAATGATTGTCCCCGATGTAGCGTGGTCACTCCGGCGCCTCCGCCTCCTCCCGCGCAGGTCAGGCCATCGCCGGTGAGGCTGGAAGTACCCGCTGCCCAGATTCCATCCCCACCAGCTCCCACTTATCAGCCTCCTCCGCCTTCTGAACCTCCACGCGCTCCTGAACCTGCGCCCCTTCCCGCCGCCTATGCCGTTCCGCCGCCCTCGAGCGGAATGCCGACATGGCTGGTGGTGTTGCTGGTGGCGGGCGGATTGATTGGCGCGGGTTATGCCGGACTGAAGTACATGTCGGGCTCCTCTACCAAGGCCGATACGAGTGAAAGCGCGGCCGCCGCGGTCTCGCAGCCGAGCGCGGCAGCCAAGGCCCATCCTTACGCCAAGTTCATCGAGGTGGCGGGATTCCGGATCGCCGAGTCGGCCAATCGCAAGCTGGATGTGCGGATGGTGGTGGTGAATCATTCGGCCGCCGACCTGCCGGAGTTGAAGCTGGATGTGGAACTGCGGGCCTCCAACGCGAGCCCGGCCGCCGCTCCCATCTCCACTTTCACGGTGAAGGTGCCGGGGATTGGGCCATTCGCCACCAGGGACGTGCGCACGTCAGCGAGCACGCAGTTGCGGGCTTACGAATTTCCGGACTGGCAGTTCCTGCGCGCTGATTTTACGATTGCCGCTCCGTAATGACCGGATCGGTCCAGCGCGCTTTCCCTCCGCACATCATCTGGTTCAACGCGGACTGGCGGAAACGGAAGATACTCTTCAGTTGATTTCCCACCACCAGCCGGTGCGCGATGCCGCCGAGAAAGCCGAAGGGCAGGATGTAGTCCACATCGTCGGAGACCAGGGTCCCTTCTTCGCTCGGATGAAAGGTGTGGCGGTGGCGCCACAGCGTATAAGGCCCTTGCGTCTGTTCGTCGACGAACAGGAAGGGTGGCTCATATTCAGTGATCAGCGTGCGCCACCCGATGGGAATGCCCAGCCAGCGGATGGTGTAGTCGAATACGGCTTCCTTCCTCATGACGATGGGCTCCGGGGTGGTGATGCGGAAGTTGAGCCAGGGCGGCGTGATACGGGTGAGGTTGCGAGGATCCTCGAAGACTTCAAAGGCCTCCTGAACCGAGACCGGCGCCACCATTTGTGTCCTCAGGTGAAACACGTCAACTAATGCCTTTCGCGGATCTGATCGAGGTTTCGCCGCGCATCGGAGAGCCGCGGGTCGATCTGGAGGGCCCGCTCAAAATCCGCCCTGGCCGCCTCGATCTGTCCCAACTTCCAGAGTGCCACGCCGCGATTGTTTATGGCGTTGGCATCACCGGGGCTGAGGGCCAGGGCGCGGCCGAATTCGCCGAGCGCCAGTTCCGGGCGGCCAGCTTCGAGCAACACCCGGCCTGTTTCCGATGCCACGGCAGGGTTGTCCGGTGCAATTTTCCCGGCTTCCTGGAGCACAGCCAGCGCCTGGGATGGAGGGAGTTGGCGGGCGAGTTGGATCCGCGGCCGGACCCGTTCGGGTGAGAGACGCACGGCCTCGCGCCACAGCGATTCGGGGCTGCTCCACAGCAGCGCCTGGCGGAAACTGATGCCGGCCAGCAGGACAAGCACAGCCGGGACGGCGCGCCGGTTGAAGGCGGAAGCAGAGACGGCGGCGCCTGCCGCCAGCGCGGCCAGGGGCAGATACACGCGCCGGTCGGCGGCGAGATCCGCGGCGGGGAAGATGCTGGAACTCGGCAGCAGCAGGATCAACGAGGCGGCGAACCAGCGGGCGGCATCGGTGCGCGCGGCGAGCACGCCGATGAGAACCAGCGCGGCCCAGGCGAGGGCGGCAGGCGCGCCGGTTGCCAGATCGACCGGCGATTCAATGGTGAATCCGTAGGGGAGGATGAGCAGACGCAGGTATCGCAGGATTGAGACACCCTGGGTCTGAAGATAGTCGAGCGCCGTTACGCCGGCCTGCGCGCCCGCCCCTGAGCCTGTGGTGATGGAGGCCACGTAAAGGACACGGAAGCCGGCGGCGGCGGCGAGTCCGAGCATCGTAGCGATCGCGCGCATATGGCCGCGTCCAAACAAAACCGCCAGTGCCAGCGGGAAGGCCACGCACTCCTCCTTGGCGAGCAGGGCCGGCGCGAACCAGGCCACCGACGTCCAGGGCTTCCCCATCGCCCAGGAACGCAGGCTCATCAGGCAGAACAGCGTCATCAGCAGCGTGGCGCGCGCGAAGACATAGGAGACGGCCTCTGTTTGAATGGGATGCAGGGCGAAGAGGGCGGCGGCAATGAAGGCCGCGCGGGGTGTCAGAATGCGGCCGAGCGCGCTTTTCAGCACGGCGATCGAAGCCAGATGTAGCAACAGGTTCACCAGTCGCCACCAGAAAGGCGATTCCCCGGAGATTCTGCCGCTCAGCCAGAAGGAGAACCACGTCAATGGACGAGTTTGTCCGATGTCCCAGTCCGGATGCGGGAACAGCGCGAAGTCATCCAGGTGAAACGGAGCCCAAAGGGCGGGACTGAAGGCGGCGCCCGCGGCCAGACACAGCAGCAAGGTCTGTCGCAAGGAGATATTGTAGCGGTCACGCTACGATTAAAGAGGCATGGAACCGATCTCGCACTACTTCTATTCACAACGGTTGAAGCTGCAGTTCTGGGACTGGGGCCAGGAAGGCAAGCCGCCGCTTGTGCTTGTGCACGGCGGGCTGGATCACGCGCGGAACTGGGACTGGGTGGCGCGCCGGTATCGCGAGCATTTCCACGTTTACGCTTTGGATCTGCGCGGCCACGGCAACTCGGCGCAGGCGCCGGGGGCGAGCTACAGCGTGCTGGAACATGTCCTCGATCTCTCGGCGCTGCTGGACATCATCAGCGGGTTTCCGGTGCGCCTGGTGGGCCATTCCCTTGGCGGCATCATTGTGCTGATGTATGCGGGAATTTATCCGGACCGCGTGAGGCGGGCGATTTCGATTGAAGGGCTGGGCTTTCCTCCCGGGCACAAAATCCACAAGCCGGCCGCGCAGCGCATCCGCACGTGGATCGAGAAGATTCGCGAGACAGAGCAGCGCGAGCCGCGTTCCTATCCCGATCCCGATTCGGCGGTGCGGCGAATGAAGGAAGCCAATCCGCACTTGTCTGACGAAGTGGCGCGTCATCTTACTTTGCACGGGACAAACTGGCAGAGCGACCGCTCACTGGTGTGGAAATTCGACAATTTCGCGCGGATCATCTTTCCCTTGGGTCACAATTTGGAGGAATTTACTCAGATTCTGCGGGGTATCACGTGTCCGGTGCAGTTGTTCTGGGGCAGGGAAAGCTGGGCGCCCGATCCGGAAGCGGACGGCCGGGCGATGGCGCTGGCGAACCACGAAATCGTGCGTGTGGAAGGGGCGGGCCACTGGGTGCATCACGACCGGCTGGACCTGTTCCTTGCGGAGTCCCAACGGTTCCTGCTGTCCGGCGAATAGAATTGCCGTAGGATTTGTTCACTCCCGGATGCGATTTTCGTGTAGAATTATCGCAAACCCGCAACATGGGCTTTGAGCGGCCGGAGCCTGGCGGCGAGTTATTCGCATCCATGGCGAGTGTTCCCTCCGCAGAAGGGGAACCCACCGAAGAGTTCGTCGAAACAGTTGCCGGCGGCGGCAGCCTTTACGCTGCGCTGATGCGCTTTGCCGCGCCTGCCGCGGTGCTGGTGGACGGCCGGATGAGAGTGCTCGAAACGCATGGCGAGACGGAGCGCTTTCTGGGCGCGGCCGGCGCCGGTGTTTCACTAATTGATCTGCTGCCCAAGTCCACGCACGGACGGTTGCAGTCGCAGTTTCTGAAAGCGAGCCGTACCGGGGAAAAGGAAACGAGGATTCTCGGAGATGCGCGAGTCACGATTTTCAAGGTGGGCTCATCCGACCCGCGCTACCTGATCACGTTTGAGGAAACAGACGGGGAACCGGCCGGCGCATACGATGCGGTGTTGGGCCTGGACGCCTGTGTGGCGGTGCTGGACGGCGTTGGCACGATAATCGGGTGCAACGATGCATGGCGGA
>JANRLE010000152.1:0-9593 GCA_033762895.1 Bryobacteraceae bacterium
GCCGCATCATCTCCTGGCGCGCACCAGCAGTACTCGCGCTTGCGCGGCAACCAGCTTTCGTGGGTCCTGATGACTCCAGAATGGGATTACTTTGAAGTCGCCGCAGGGGCGTTCCTGGCCGGCACCGCGGCAGTCAAGCACCAGAGCGAATTCTCCATCGAAGCCCTGATCCGTCGTGACCCGGGCGCCATGATCCTTCCGTTCATAGCCTGTCACTTGGTGCAGGACCGGGCGGATTCCTTTCTGCCGCTTCAATCGATCCGCAAAGCGAAAGGCGACCCTGCGGCCTTCGGAGGCTTCGATCAGGGGGATTTCGCCCCTTCCCCACCACGTGTGCGGCCAATCATAAGCGACAGGATCCACCCATCGGAAGGACCTGCTTTGGAGCGCGGCTGGCTTTGCCTTCTCGAAAATAGTAACCCGCACGCCCGAGCCCGCCGCTGTCAATGCCGCCGTGATACCAGCGATGCCGGCGCCCAGGACTGCCAAGGGCCGGCCAGGTGAGATCCACCCTTGCATAAGTGATCAGTTCACCACCATGCGTGCTCGTACGACCTGGTCCCGAATACTGCCGGGCCGCCACTGGCCGGAGATATCGGCTATATGGGGTGAGAGAAAGAAGTCGCGAATGACCGGATCCGAGGACGTCACCCTCAGAATTGTAGTTCGTCAGGGGATTTCAGTTCCAGTACTTAATCCAGGCGATCGGAGGGGTCAAGCGGCCGAAGCAGGCGCGCGGCCGCCTTTTCGAATGCGTCGGGCGCATAATCGGCGAAGACCGAATAGTCAGGTTTAGAGGGCGGAACGATGCCTGAAGGCGCAGGGCCGATGTCCGGCAGAAGTCCGCTCACGTAGGCGAGGAGATCGTCGTCGCCGGAGGGGCGATCCAAAGGGTACGCCCAAAGCGACGCCATCGCCGACTCAAAAGCCTCGGTCTCCTCCAGCGTCATTTCGTCGTAGGATTTGCGCGCGATTACCGCAGTCAATGGCGCCGATTCCTCGGAAAACGCCGTGAGCGATGCTCGAACCGTTGGCAGATCCGGCGCGTCAGCCCGGGCGTCAAAGACATATACGGCGCCTGGAACAACATATTGCGGCGCGCATGAGCCGCCCCAGGCGACGCTCCTGCTGTAGCCGAGCCCGGTGCCGGTAGTCATTTTCCGTTCCCAGCGTAAGGCCCCGCAACACGGCGTGTGAACGTACCAAAAGTTCTGGCACTCCAGTGTGGCGGGCATCGCGAGAACTTCCACAATTGTCTCATCGGCCTTTGTGGCCACAATGGTGATATCCGCACAATGCCAATCGACACCATCCTTTTTGACCTCGGCGGCGTTCTCATCCACTGGGACCCGCGCATGCTCTACCGCAAGCTCATCTCCGGCGAAGCCGAGGTGGAGCGTTTCCTCACCGAAGTCTGCAACCACGAGTGGAACAGCCAGATGGACGCCGGCAAGCCCTTCGCCGATGCCGTTGCCGAACTCGCCCGTCTCCACCCTCACCATGAACCTCTGATCCGGGCTTACGCCGAACGATGGGAAGAGACGCTGGGCGGCGCCATCGAAGAAACCGTCACCGTGCTGGGGGAACTCCGCGATCGGGGATATCCGCTGTTTGCCCTGACGAACTGGTCCGCCGAAACTTTCCCCATCGCCCGCCGCCGCTTCGCCTTCCTGGACTGGTTCCAGGACATCGTGGTCTCGGGCGAGGTGAAGCTGGCAAAGCCCGATCCGGCAATCTTCGACCTGGTGCGGACCCGCTGCGGGCTGGACCCCGCGACTACGCTCTTCATCGACGACTCAACCGCCAATCTTCACGCCGCCGCGGGACTCGGCTTTGAAACACACCACTTCCGCCATCCCGCCATGCTGCGGGAGGACCTGGTTAGGGCGGGGCTGCTCTGAGGTTGGGGTTAGCGAAAGTTATCCACGATGAGGATTTCGTTGTCCACCTGATCGACGCGATCATACAGCAGCCACTGGCCGTCCGGCGAATAGGCGAATGTGTCGTAGTCACTCGGTTTATGCTCCAGCCGGACGGCCACCGTGGTCCGCTTGTCCGCGGGGCTGAACTTCGCCAGCTCTACTAAGCCCTTGGCATCGGGCCGCGCATAGTAAAGATTACCCCGCCACAGTGACCAGCCCACAAGGGGGAACACCGGCGCCAGACTTACCGGCGCCGCGGGATTCCGCCACAAACCCTGCAGGTTTGAGTAATAGAGTTCCTTGCCGGCCTCGTCCTCGGCGCCGGAAATCGCGCCATTCTTTGTCACCTGTCCGGCCGTTCCGCCTTCGAACGGGACACGCCAGAGCTGGTTTCCGCCAGCCCGGTTGGACACAAAGTAGATCCACCTTCCGTCGGCTGACCAGAACGGCGTGCGATCCTCTGAACCTTCGCTGGTGAGGCGGCGCGGTTCTCCGCCGCCCGAATTCACGACGTAGACATCGGCGTGGCCATCGGGCCGCGAATCGAACGCGATCCAGCGCCCGTCGCGCGACCATCGCGGCGAGCCGGTTTGCGGCCCTCCGAACGAAGTGATCTGCATCGGTTGATGGCCTTCGCTGTCAGCCACCCAGATTTCATAAGAACCCGTGCGGTCGGAGGCGAAAGCGATCCGCGTGCCGTCGGGGCTATAGTCTGGCTGAAAGGATGTTCGCGTCGACCCAATCAGTTCCTTGGCTCCGCCTTCCCCCGGTTTCACCCGCCATAGGTTCTTGTTCACCTTATTGCGCACATACACCAGACGCGAAGTATTTCTCGCGATGTGCGGCGAGTAGGCATCTGTTCCTGAAAGCGCCACCGGCTGCGCGCGTCCCCCCGCCGAGGGAATGGACCACAGGCTGAACGGTCCGGTCTTGCGCGACGAAAAGACGATACTCCTTCCATCGGAAGACCACGCCAGCCCCGCGATCCAGCGTCCGTCGGCGGTCAACCGCGTGGCGTCGCCGCCCTCGGTGTTCATCACGAAGATGTCGTGCGAAAGGAAGCTCGGTCCCTGGGTGAAGGCAATGCGCGCCCCGTCTGGCGAAAACACCGGGTTCGCCACAAACGGCGCCTGTACGCCGAGTCCTTTCCTTGCTCCTGTCGACAGATCCAGCAGATACAGCGTGCGCGAGCCGCCGCCCGCCGGACGGTCTGCGATAATCAGGCTCCTTCCATCAGGCGACCAGTCAAAGTTGCAGCCGCCCATCCGTGGCGGCGGATCCACCGCCGGGGCCAGCCGCCGTTCCAACCCTCCCAGCGCCGGCACCGCATAGTAGCCGTTTTCCTTGCCACCGGTTCTAAGGTAGGCCACCTGGCGGCCGTCAGGCGCCCACACGGGCGTTTCGGCCTTTCCAGGACCATCGGTGAGCTTCAGCGGCGAACCGGATCCCACAAGCTGGACATAGATCTCTTTTTCGCCGATCTCGCCGGCCTCTCCGGTCCAGGCAAAGGCGATGCGCTCTCCGTCTGCCGAAACAACCGGATTGTCCTTGATGCCGCGCAGACTGGCCATCGACATCAGCTTGGGCTGCGCCACCGGCGCCGCCTCCCGCTTCCACAGCCACAGCCCCGCCAGCGCCACCACCAGGGTCGCCGCCACGCCCCACAGCCATTGCCGTCCATGCTTAGGCTGAGGAGCGGCGATGGAATGCGCTGTGATGCGCCCGCTGCTGGCGTCCCGCTGCAACCTTTTCAAATCGGCGGAAAGGTCGCTGGCGGACTGATACCGCAGCGCCCGGTCCTTTTCGAGCGCTTTCAGAATGATGCGGTCCAACTCCGGAGGAACCAGTGGATTGACTTCGCTTGGCGGCTTCGGATCGCGGTTGAGGATTCCATCCAGCACCACCGCCACGGTCGGTCCGTCGAAGGGTTTCGAGCCCGTCGCCATTTCGTATAGAACCGATCCGCTCGAGAACAGATCGGTGCGCGCGTCCAGCACTTCTCCACGCGCCTGTTCGGGCGACATGTAGCTCACCGTGCCCACGGTGGTGCCGGGATTGGTGAGATCCAGCGATTCGGTGACCGTAGGCGACTCCCGCCGGATACGTTCGGTTTGCGGCCGCATGCGCTTGGCCACTCCGAAGTCCATCATCTTCATCGGGCCGGCCACTGTAAGGAAAAGATTCGCGGGTTTCACGTCCCGATGGATGATTCGCTTGGCGTGGGCGGCGTCCAGCGCCGCGGCCAGTTGGATGCCGAACCGCAGCACGTCTTCGAGGGGTAACGGCTGGCCTTCGATGCGGTCGCGGAGGGCCTCGCCCTCCAGATACTCCATCACGATGTAGGGCCGTCCGTCCCACTCTCCCACGTCGAAAATGGTGCAGATATTGGGATGGCTGAGCGCCGAGGCGGCCCTTGCCTCAATGTGCATGCGCTGCACCAGGTCGGGCTCCGCGGCATGTTGCACGAGCAGGGTTTTCAGGGCCACCACGCGGTCCAGGCGTTCATCACGGGCCTTATACACCGCGCCCATGCCACCCTCGCCGATCAGGTTGAGGATGTGGTAGGGACCGATGTTGTGCCCGATGATCGAAAGGCTATCCCCTCGATTGCCGCCTGCTTGACCGGTGTCCATCGCGTCGTGAACTCTCTAGAGTATCAGGGTATCCGCTAATGCGGGGGTTATCGAGCGTTCTCGATCAAAAGGATCTCGTTTTCCACCTGGTCGATGCGGTCAAACAACAGCCACTGGCCATCCGGGGAAATTGTGAACGTATCGAAATCGCTCGATGAATGATTGAGCCGCGCTACCACTGCCGTGGTTCCGTCCTGCGGAGAAAACGAGACAATCTCCTGCAGCCCCTTCTCATCGGTGCGGCCGTAATAGAGGCGTCCGTTCGCATGAATCCAACCGACGAACGGAAACTTCTCCGCCAGGCGCGTGGGCTGTCCTTCCCATCCGGACCGGCGTTTCCAGAGCCCTCGCAGGTTGGCATAGTAGATCTCGCCCCGCGCGCCGTATTCGGCCGCGGAAATCGCTCCATCGGTGGTAACGGCCTCGGCAGCCCCGCCTTCGAAAGAAATTCGCCAGAGCTGGTTGCCGCCCTCGCGATTGGAGGTGAAGTAGATCCACTTGCCATCGGCCGACCACCACGGGCTGCGGTCTTCAGATGCTTCTCTGGTCAACCGCCTCGGCTCCCCGCCGCCCGAATTGATCACATAGATATCGGCATGACCATCGGGCCGCGAATCGAAAGCGATCCAACGTCCGTCTGGCGACCAATGCGGGCTGCCGGTCTGCGGGCCGCGAAACGATGTGATCTGAAGCGGATGGCGCCCTTCGCTGTCGGCCACCCAGATTTCAAACGCGCTGGTGCGGTCCGAGGCAAAGGCGATGCGTCCGCCGTCCGGGCTATAGTCCGGTTGAAACGAGGAACGCGTGGAGCCGATCAGTTCCCTGGCCGGTTCACTGCTTCCCAGCTTCAACCGCCAGAGGTTGCGCGTGATCTTGTGCCGGGCGAACACCATCCGGCTGCCCTGCCGCGCAAAATTGGGCGAATAGACATCGGTTCCAGAGAGCGCCAGCGGTTCAGCAACTCCGCCCCTGGCGGGCACGGACCAAAGCGTGAATGGCCCGCTTTTGCGCGTGGAGAAGACAATGGTGGTGCCGTCGGACGACCATGTCAATCCCGCGATCCATCGCCCGTCGGAAGTGATTCTTCGCGCCTGCCCGCCGCCGGCTGGAATCACATGGATGTCATGGGACAGGAAACTGGGCCCCATGGTGAAGGCGATGGCGTCCCCGGTGGGCGAAAACGCCGGATTCGCCACGTAGGCGGCCTCGCTGCCTAACTGGCGGCGGGTCCCGTTGGCCAGGTCGTGTAGCAGCAGCAAGCGTGGACCATTTCTCACCAGACGATCGGCAATCGCCAGGTGTTTGCCATCCGGGGACCAGTCAAACGGCGCGCCCCCCGCTCTGGGCGGCGGATCGAGCGCAGGAGCAAGTTTTCTCTCGAGCCCGCCCAGCGCCGAGACGGCGAAGTAGCCAGGCTCTCCCGAGCCGGTGCGCAGGAAAGCGATCTGGCGTCCATCGGGCGACCATACGGGGCTTTCCGCCTTGCCCGGCCCATCGGTGAGCTTCAATGGAGGACCGGATCCGATCATCTGCAAGTAAATCTCTTTGTCGGTGGCGGCGCCCGAGTCCCCTGTCCAGGAAAACGCGACCCTGCCGCCATCCACTGAGATGGCCGGATTTTCCTTGATTCCCCGCAAGCTGGAGAGCGACATCAGACGGGGCGAGGGCCGCGTGTCGCCATCGCGCATTGCCACTGCGCCCACCACTGCCAACAGCACCGCCGCCGCGCCCACGGCCCACCACCACCGTTTGGCGCCACGCGGCTCTGGAGGAACCGGAATCCGCCCCGATGATGTATCCCGCCGCAGCCGCTTCAGATCCGCCACAAAATCGCCGGCCGTCTGATACCGCAGTCCGGGATCTTTTTCCAGCGCTTTGAGGATGATCCGCTCCAGATCGGGCGGAATCGCGGGATTCACGTTCGAGGGCGGGGCTGGCTCCACGTTGGCGATCGCGTCCATCACCTTGCGGGGAGAGTCGGCGCGGAACGGGGCCATCCCGGTCGCCATCTCATACAAAACCGATCCGAGGGAAAACAGGTCGGACCGGCCGTCGATTGCGCCCCCCCTGGTCTGCTCGGGCGACATGTTCGGCGCGGTCCCCACGCGTATCCAGGGGTTCGTGAGCTGATCCGGGGTGCGCTCATCCTCCTGGATCTTCTGGACGATTTTTTTGGCCACGCCGAAGTCCATCACCTTGACTGGGCCATCGGCGGTAAGGAAGATGTTGGCGGGCTTCACGTCGCGGTGAATGATGCCCTTGGCATGCGCCGCTTCCAGCGCCGAAGCTACCTGAATGCCGATCTCCAGCGTCTCCTCCACCGCCATCGGCCGGCCCGTCATGCGGGATCGCAACGGCGTGCCCTGCAGGTATTCCATCACGATGTACGGCCGGCCCTTCCACTCGCCCACGTCGAACACCGTGCAGATGTTGGGGTGATTGATGGAAGATTCAGCCCGCGCTTCCAGCCGCAGCCGGGCGATCATTTCGGAATCCCAGGCATGCTGGGCGCGCAGCGTCTTGATGGCGACTTTGCGCTTCAACCGCTCGTCGCGCGCCAGGTAGATGGCGCCCATGCCGCCTTCACCGATCATTTCCAGAACGTGGTAGGGGCCCAGAGCCTGGCCGATGAGGTCGCGGTCGTTCACCGGTTCCTCTTCCTTGGGAGCTTCGGGCAGGTGGTCCAGAAATTCGCCGGCGCCGGAATGCGCTTCCAGAAGGGAGTCCACCTCGCGTCGCAACTCCGGATCGTCGCCGCATTGGCGATCGAGGAACGGGCCGCGCTCAGCCGGTTGCATGGACAACGCGGCTTCAAACAGATTCTTGACGGTACTCCACCGGTCGGGATTCATGCTGGGCGGCGCCAACGCCCTATTCTCCCACAGGGTTGGAGGTGGACCTTCCGCGGCCGTTCGTCAAGCTTCGAACACCCATTTGCCTCCCACCATCGTCCGTTCCACCGGCACCTTGATCAGCGCCATCGGATCCACGCGCCGCGGATCCTGGCCCAGCACGACAAGGTCCGCCAGCTTGCCGGCCTCGATCGATCCCTTGATCCGTTCCTCAAACGAAGCATAGGCGCCGTGCAGCGTCCCTACGCGGATCGCCTCTTCCACACTTATCTTCTGTTGAGGGCCCCAGACATTGCCCCGCGCATCGGTGCGCGTCACGGAAGACTGCAGGGCCATCATCGGCTCAAACGGGCCGGGCGGGTAGTCGGAAGTCTGGGTCACGCGGATCCCCGCATCCAGCAGACTGCGCACGGCGAACATCGAATTCAGCCGTTCGGCGCCGTACTCGCGCATCTTCTCACCGTGGTAGTAGACGTAAGTGGAGAATGGATTGGGAATCGCGCCCAATGCGCGGATGCGCCTGATCAGAGCCGCGTTAAGCACCGTGCAATGTTCCAGCCGGAAACGCGGATCGCGGCGCGGAGTCTCGCGCTGCAAGCGCTCATAGACCCGCAACGTAATGTCGATGGCCGCGTCCCCGTTGGCGTGCGTGCCGATCTGCCATCCCGCCAGGTGCGCCTTGCGAGCCTGTTCGTAAAGCTCCGGCTCAGGCGTGATCAGGATGCCGCGGTCATTGGGGCGGCCGATGTAGGGTTCGCTCAGCCATGCCGTGCGCTCGGAGATTGAGCCGTCGCACATCAGCTTCACCGCTCCTACCCGGACCCGCTCGTCGCCCAATCCGGTCTGCACACCGGCCGCGATCAGCGGGTCGAGCGAGCGGTAACTGATCAGGCAATAGACGCGCAGGTCAAGGTCGCCACTGTCGCGGGCCTGCTGGTAGGCGCGCAGCGCGTCGGGTCCTCCGCCGGTATCGTGCACGCTGGTGACGCCCGTGCGGGTCATCATCTTCGAAATGATCTTCACCCCCTCGCGCCAATCCGCCTCGCTTACCTGATTGGGCGCCGCTTTGGCGAAGGGCGCTGTGGCGCGCTCCTTTGCCTGGCCCGGGAGCCGGCCGGACGCATCGCGGACGTAGTGGCCTCCAGGCGGATCGGCGATGCTCTCCGGGATTCGGGCGGCCCTGATAGCAGCCGAATTGGCGAACGAACTGTGCCCGCCGCGATGGCGGATCAGAACCGGGTGGTTCGGAGCTGCTTGATCCAGATCCTGACGGGTGAGCGGACGGCCCTCCTCAGTCTTTGTGTCGTCGTACTTGAAGCCGAGGACCCACTGGCCGGCGGGCGTCTTGGCCGCTCGTTCGCGAATGGCCTGCTGAATGGCCTGGATCGACCGGAGGTCGCAATCCACTGACTTGAGGTGTTGCACGCCGCTGGAGGCCGGGTGGGTGTGCGCGTCGATGAATCCAGGCACCACGGTCTTACCCTCCAGATGGATCCTGCGGGTGGAAGCGGTGGCCAGGGGCAGGATCTCATCGTTGGAGCCCACTGCGACGAAGCGTCCTCCGCCGATGGCGGCTGCCTGGGCATACGGCTGCGCGGGGTCCACTGTGATGATGTTGCCGCCATGCAGGATCAGCTCCGGCGCGGGCCGGGGAACTGCGATTGCCGATCCGGCCGCCGAGGAGGCCATGAGAAACTTGCGCCGGTTCATACTCACAGCATCGTACACGAAGCTAACATTGAATGGATGAGTGAATGGATCCGCGTCCGCCGCGCAAGGCGATCAGTACCGGGTGCTGGTGAGCACGGATCTGGGCGGCGATCCAGACGATATCCAGTCTCTTTACCGGCTGCTGCACTATTCCGATGTGCTGCGTGTGGAGGGCACTGTCTCCTCGCCAGGCCCCGGGGCGAAGCATTCGGCCGATCTGATTCGCCATTGAATCGGCCGGATCGACATCGAGCGCATGCCGGGCCGGGAGCGTCTTCACCCTTGCGGCGCAACGAGGGATCGGATTGGATCATCCGGCGCGCCAGGGCTGGCGGCAACCGGCCTCTGTGGGTGTTGGTCTGGGGATCGGCCACCGATGTGGCGCAGGCATTGCATGATGATCCCGGCATCGCTGAAAGAATTCGCCTCTACACCATCGGCGCCAATAACACGCGCCGCGATCCGGCCGCCCGCCA
>JANRLE010000153.1:0-10059 GCA_033762895.1 Bryobacteraceae bacterium
TCCAAGAATGCACTCGGCCCGACCGCGTCTATGTTCCAAGGCGACGTTGCGGCCGGCGGGAAGTGCCGCTTGTTGTAGGTGACGACGGTTTGGGCGTTCGCCCGGACGGCGGCGGCGAGGACGTGGCGGTCTTTCGGGTCGTTGGTCATCTTGCGAATGAGCGGCTCGAAACCGGTGACCCGGCAATCAGCAAAGTGCCGCCGCAATTCTCGTTCGAGGTATGCGGTCTTCGCGGGTGCCAGTCCGATCTGGTTTTCGAGGGCTCGTTTCATCTCAACAATGATTTCGTCCGACCAACGTGGCTGATAAAGTGCGGGCGGTTCAGCCAATCGAAGGAGCGTATCGCGCAGCGGGGCTTGAACGAGTACGCAGGCATCGAGAATGGCGATACGCCCACCTTGCACAGCTACCTGTCCTCCGCCCCCGGCGGCAGGACTACCTTGTCATACGTGCCCGCCTTCTTTTCCATTCGCGCCATGCGAACGATGGAAGCGCGGCGCTCCTTGTCGCGCTTTGCCTTGTAGGCGAGAACATCCTTCAAATAGACGCGCCGATGCGAACCCACCATGTGGAACGGCAGCTTGCCCTCTTCCAACAGCCGCACCATGAATGGGCGCGAGACCCCGAGCAGGTTGGCGGCGCGTTGCGTCGTGAGCTCCTGGTGTTCGGGCACGATGGACACGGCTTTGCCGGCCTGCATGTTTTTCAGGATCTCGTCGAGCAGACCAACCACCGGGCGCGGGAGCTGGACCTTACGCCCCTTGGCCCCCACGACGTTGACGGGACCTTGCTTCACCAACTGGCGAAGCTCCCGCAATTGGGCGGTTTCGCTGGCGGACGGATTGAGAACGGCAGTCATGTGGGCTCCTGACAGCCAGTATCGCACAACCGAAATAAACGAATCAGACGCAATAAGCGAGCCGGAAGGCGATGGAAGTCCGCCGCCCTATTTCCCCGCCGGACTCCCTTTGCGCCGCATCACCATAAACACGTTCTCCGGCGCCAGAAACCCATGCCCGGTCATCATGTCATCAAACGCCAGCAGCAGGTCCAGAATCACGCGATCCTCTTCACGCGTCAAATCGTAATTGGCCCCGAATCCGCCATCCACAAACCGCCGCGTAAAGGCATGGCCCAGCACCTTCGCCTCCACATGAAAGAACTTCTCCAGCAGCGGCACCACCTCTTCTGACCGCACGCATTCGAACGTGCCCTGCGTGTACTCAATGTCGGGAAAGCTCTGATGCAGCACGCCGTGATCGCGCCGGTAGCGCCCCGGCAGCACCGCGAAAACGCGATCCACCAGTTCCTTCGTGCGCGGCCACAGCAGCATGCCGTTCCTGGGCACCGGCTCATGCGCCACAAACAGGCCGCGGGCGGAGAGATGATCGTGCAACTCCCGGAAGATGTGCTCGAAATTGATGAAGTGATGCAGCGACGCATGGGCCAGAATCAGGTCATAGGTCTGGTCCAGTTTAAGAAAATTCGCATCCTGGGCGATCGTCCGGATTTCGATGCCCGCTTCCCGGGCCGATGCCGCGCCCATCTCCAGCAGCTTTTCGTTCAAGTCCAGACAGGTGAACTCGTACGGCCCGCTGAACATCTTCGCCAGCGCGATCTCCACTCCGCACGGACCCGAGCCCAGGCTCAACACCTTCGCGCCCGGCATCGCATCCACCTGTGCGGCAATGTAGTCCCAGGGCCCGGCGCCCAGCGCGCGCGCGATCTTATGGTTGAACGCCTCCAGGGTATAGTTCAGCGCCGATGTGGTGTTCTCCAGCAGCGTGGAAGCATCGTACTTGCCGGGGTCGAATTCGCTCTTCTCGGCGGCCACCTGCTGGTCATAGTCCGGCGCCGGTACGAAGGCGGAATCACTCATGAGGCCTGAAGTGTACTATTCCCTTGGCACCAGGCGCAACATGCTGAGGTTCACGCTGAAGTGGCGCTCATCGGAGGGCACCTGCCACACCGGCGCGGCCAGTATCTCCAACTCATAAGTGGCGGAAGGCGGCAGATCGGCCTCCAGAATAAACAGGCCTGTGCGATCGAGAGTCCACTGCCCGGCCCTGTTCCCGTTCACGTTGACAGTGATCTGCGGATTTGTGCCCTTGCTGAAGGCCAGCTCATCGGCGTGGCCGCGGATGCGCAACCGCTGCGGGTTTGCGGAAAACGGTTTCAACCGCGCCGTGGCGCGTCCGGCAATCCAGCGATACTTGTTTCCGAAAACGCCTTCCAGTTCGTGCCAGCCCTCCAGCAATTTCGTTTCGTGGCCGGGAAGGGAAAAGTCGATGACGTCGTCGCGGTCGCCGGGATAAAGCTCCTTCTTGTCGGCTGACGCCAGCAGGTTGTAGACGCCGCCCTCATTTGCCGCCGAATAGGCGCAGCGGGTGCATACCAGCGTTTCGGCATCGTCACGGCGCAGCGGGGCATGGCAATCCGGACATCGCAGGTAGGTCTCAAACGGCTGCCACGGCTCGGCCACCGGCTCGCCTTCCTTGCGGCACATCGCGGCGAGGGTGCCTCCCAGAAGGCGCGCGGCGCGCCATTCGCTGCCGTAGGGATCGAAGCGGATGGCGGCGCGTTTCACGATTCGCTCGCCCCATCCGCGCTCGGGCACGAACATCTGGTAACGCTGGGCGGCGAAATGGCGCGTCACCAGGGTGTGCCACTCTTTCAGGCCCATCGTATGATTCTGCCGGATGCCGAAGCTTTCCTCCTGATGCGCGCCGATCACATCACGCACCAGGTAACCCAGCAGTCCCCAGTCGTAGAGCTTGCGTTCCCACGGCTTCATCGTCTCGTAGTAGGGGCAGCGGTAAAGCCGCAGCGTCAGCGCGCGCCGCAGGGGTTCTTCGGCGAACAGGAAGATGCCGCCGGGCGCCAGTACGCGCTTCACTTCCAGGAAGACGCTCTCGATGTTCATGAACTGGCTGAGCATCTGGAACGCCATCACCATGCGCAGGGAGCCGTCGCGAAACGGCAGGTTCAGCGCGTCGCCGGCCACGCGGATTGGCGCGCGATCCAGCTTCCAGGCGTCCTGCAAATGCCGGCCGTGGCGCAGCGCGTCGGCGGAAATGTCCAGCGCGAAACCGTCGGCGCCGAACTCATTCACCAGCATGTAGCTGGAATGACCGGCCGAGGAGCCGATTTCGAGAAACGGCGTCAAGGGGCCGATAAAATCGGCGTGCTGGCGCAGCACCGTGCCGCGGCGCTGGTTCTCCTCGGCATAGACTCTCAGCGCGCGCTCGGGCTCGCCCAGGGATGCAAAGTTGTGGAATTCGACTTCGGCGCGCTTAACGGATAGGGATTGTGCTTCCATTCAAAATCAGTTGACGAACGGACGGGCGTTATCAGCCCAGTTCCCGTTCACCATAACACGGTCGATCTTGCGGAGGTTGGCCACGTCCTCGATCGGGTTGGCCGATAGCACCAGCAGCGAAGCGCGCTTGTCCCGCAGAAGGAGGCCGAAGTCGTCCTGGCGCAGCGCGAGAGATGCATTGAGCGTGGCCGCGTGCAGCACCTGTTCGGGCGTCATTCCGGCCAGCGCGAGGGCCTCGAACTCGCGAAAAATGTCGGACGGATTTTCGCGTGGCGCCAGCGCGGCGATGGAAACATCGCTCTCGGCCAGCTTCACCAGATTCTGCGAGGCGATGCGGAAGGATTCTGAGCCGGGCTCCAGGCGCGACATGCGGGGTATGAATACCACGGCTTTCTGGCGCATCGAATCAAACCAGCGGTACTCCTCGATGACGCGGTCCTCCACGATGCCAAACACCAGGTTGGCGCCTTCCACGTTGACGCGCGTGTCGATCTCCTGGTAGGTGGTGAGCGGAGTTTCCGGCCAGTCCTCGGGCTCTTTTACAAAGGCGGGGATGACGAACCTGTTGCGGCCATCGTAGCGTTCGGCCGAAGCGGGGATGGCCTTGTCGGCGGTGGTGGAGGCTGTCAGGATCCGTTCGCCGGCTACGACCAGAACCGAGTGTTCGGTGCGCGTCTTGGCGTCGATTGCCGTGCCGTCGATGATCGCCTTGCGGGCGATGCCATCGTCGCGGTTGCAGCCAGCCAGAATAATCGTGAAAGCAAGTGCGCAGTTGCGTAAGTTCATCGTTGCAGCATCGATAGGTCCAGCGAAGTCAAGTCCCGAAGCAGCAGATCGGGTTGATGCGCGGCCAATTCTTCGATTGGGGACAAGCCGGTGGCGACGGCGATGGCGCGCACACGGTTATCTTTCGCGGCTCGGATGTCGTTGGGGTGGTCCCCAATCAAGGATACCGTTGTCTGTTGGTGAAGCCAACCGTGCTGGCGGGCCTGCCTGAGGGCCAGCCGGACCAGATGGGAGCGCGTACGCCCCAACTCGGCGAACGCCCCAAAGCGGAAATAGGATTTCAGGCCGGCGCGCTCCATTTTTTTCCAGCCGATGCGCGTGAGATTGCCGGTCACCAGCCCCGCCGTAATGCCCGATGGGCGAAGGGATTGGAGCAGGCGCGGAACGCCCGGGCAGACCTTGTCGCGCAGATCGGCAGGGCAGCGGCGGGCGTAGATCCATTGGGCCTTGCGAACCAGTTCGGGCATCACCCGGCGGATGGCCGCCTGGCTGAATCCGGCTTCACGCAGCATGCAGGTCAGAATATCGCGGTCCAGCATACCCTGCACCGGCACGTGCTCAGTGGTGGTTTCGGCGCCGGTGACACGGCGGACTGCCTCCACCAGCGCTTCGCGATGATGGGGCCCGGCTCGGCGGATCAGTGTTCCGTCGATATCGAACAGAACCAGCGCCTCGGGGCGCCGGGAAGTGACAGGCATTGCGCTGATCTACTAGGTTAGCAGAGCGGCTTCACTGCTGGCCGTGACACTGCTTGCAGCCGATTTCCTTGGGCTGTTTTAACAGCTTGGCGGCCTGCGAACCATGGGGCATATGGCAGGCCTGGCATTCGGCCAACAGGTCTGTTCCGTGCGTGTGCACCTTTGCGAAACGGTCCTGCGGATGGCAGGCCGCGCAAATGGGCGCAAGCGAGGCCCGCCGCAGCGCCCACTCCCCCTGCTTCACGGCATGGCAGGTTTCGCAGGTGGCGGTTGGAGGATGCTGCTTGAACGGCTCAAAGCCGGCCTGTTGCCTGCCGGCGAACACACGGATCTTCGATTCACCCGCCCCGTTGCGCGCCACCAGTTCGTGCGCGCCCGCCGGCAGGGTGAGATCGGCGCGCATCACGCCCGGCGCCGGCGCGTCCGTCTTCACAACCTTGCCATCCAGCAGCAGCGTGGTCTCGCCCATCGAACTGACCACCACCCTGAGCGTACCCGGCGCAATCATTGACTTGTCCAAGGGCGCATAGAACAAAGGGCGCTCCTGCGCCAGCGCCAGCGGCCACCACAACGCGGCCAGGGCCAGCAGGCGGGAATTCATGCGGTCTCCTTTCCTACCACTCGGTCTCGTTGCGGAATCGCACAAGACTCCGGTCAATGGATGCGAGATTCGGAGTTCCGGCCAGGCCCATGTTCAGGGCGAGTTCGGTCTTCAGAAGCTCGATCACTCGCTCCACACCGCGCTGGCCGAACGTGGCGAGTCCATAGAGATAAGGGCGGGCCACGGCGACCGCGGTTGCCCCCAGCGCCAGCGCCTTCAGGATGTCCGTGCCGCGGCGGAAGCCCCCATCGATCAGCACCGGAATATGGCCGTTGGCGGCCTTCACACACTCCGGCAGGGCTTCCAGCGTGGAGCCGACGTGATCCATCTGGCGCGCGCCGTGGTTGGACACCACGACTCCGTTGGCGCCTGCGTCAATGCAGCGCTGCGTGTCCTCGCCGGTCAGAATGCCTTTGACGACGATCGGCAGTTTGGTGGCCTGGCGAAGCTCGCGCAGCGTATGCCAGGTGGGTGTCGGGAATGGACGGGAAGGGTACAGACCGGCACGCCAGGGATTCTTCGCCTCCGGCATGCGGCCCTGAGCGTCGCGCTTGGGCAGGCCGGTTTCGCACCAGGAACGTTCCAGCCTGTTATGCATGTCGCGCTCGCGGTGGGAAACATGCATGATGTCGATGGTGAAGCAGATGCCGGAGCAGCCCTGGGCCTCCAGCCGTTTCACGAAAGAGCGCATCGTCTGCGGATTCAGAAGCTGTCCGCCGGTGGTCACCTGCCACCAGACCGAGGGGCCCTTGCCCGATTCCAGAAATTCGTCGATGCCGCCGTTGGTGATGTGCAGGGCCTTGGCATTGGCGGCGGCCTTCGAGGTCTCCAGTTCGCCGTTGGCATGGAAGCAGTTCTTGCCGCCCGAAGGATCAATGATGATGGGAAAGTCCAGCTTCTTGCCGAATAGCTCCAGCGACATGTCGATCTTATGAACATCGACGAGCGCCCTGGGGCGCAGAATCAGCTTGCGGAAGATGTCGCGGTTATCGTGAAGCGAGGCTTCGTCTTCAGAGCCGCCGTCCAGGTAGTCCCACGCCATGGGATCAAGCTTCGCTTTCGCCAGATTGGCAAAGTCAAAAACGTTGATGGGACCGTAGAGCGGATCGCTGTAATCGATGGGCTTCTTGTCTTCGGCGGCGAAGCTGAGCGGAGAGGCCGCGGCCCAGGAGAGCAGTCCGCGCATGGCGTCGCGGCGGGTGAGTTTCATACCGACAACATTGCATCACAGCGCGTGGAGAAATTCAATGGATGCAGGGCGGGCAGATGGTCTCGCACACGGAGATCCTTCGCTTGAAGAACCAGAAACGCCGGACGATCCGTTCGCCGCAGGCATGCAGGCACGGCTCGGCAACAACCACGCGGAACTCCGCCGGACCGAGACGTTCCATCGGAATCACCGGGCAGTTGCCCTTGGCGATGGCGAAATGCACGGTCACACGGCTGACTGCCGCCGGGCAACTGGCGAGCCCGGACGCCTGCCTGATGGCAGCCGCCACAACGGGTTTCAAGAGGGCGTGACCCTCAGCCACAATTTCGCCGTCCACAAACGCCGCGATCACCGTGCCCTGAATGCGGGCCTGTATTGCCAGCGGCGGATACTTCACTGGGGGCAGGTCAACTTGACAGCCGGCAAGCGATGCCGCGGGCAACGTCAGAATCGCCGGCCAAATCGGCAACATGCCCTACACGCCACACTCGCCGCGGCCAAGCTGGAGGCTGAAGGCCGTTTCGTCGCCCCAATCCTGGTAGATCTCCGGGAACAACTCGGCGGGCTTGGCCAGATCCGCTGTCAGCGTGCGGAAGAACTCCACCTTGTGGCGCAGCACGTAATCGCGGAAGCCTTCGCCCTCCCCCCGGTTGGAGCTGTAATGTTCCAGCACGCGCTTCACCGCCACCGGAGCAAGCCGCGCAGGCACGCTCTGAATGGCCAGGCCGAACCGGACGATGCCCTGGCTGTCGGCGCCGCCGCCCAACAGCAACTGGTAATAGGGCACTTCCTTCCCGTTGATCTTGCGGGCGTTGCCGTAGAAACCGATATCGCCCGTCCAGTGCTGCCCGCAGGAATTAGGGCAGCCCGAGGCGCGGATCTGCAGTTTGCGCACCGCCTTGTCGGGGTGATTCTTCACCGCATCCACCAGCGCCGCGCCAAGGTTCATGGTCTTGGTCAGCGCCAGGTTGCAGGAATAGGCGCCCGGGCAGGTGACCACGTCGTCCACCTCTCCGGCGCCGGCGTCAGCCAGCCCGATCATCTTCAACGCCGAATAGACGCGCGGCAGGTTCGCCAGCGGCACGAAGGCCAATACGATGTTCTGTTCAATGGTGATGCGCAGCATGCCGTCGCCGGTATCTTCGGCAAGTTTCGCCACGCCGCGCATCTGATCTCCGGTCATGTTGCCCTGGGGCACCACCACGGTCACCGCCGCGTAGCCGGGCTGCTTTTGTTCGGCGACGTTGGTTTCTAGCCACCGGTCGTAGGCCGCATCGGGCGCGTTGTTCACTACCGGCAGGGCCGCGCCCGTTCCCAGCGGGGGTGGTGTGGAAACGAACCCGCCGAAACCTTCGGGAACAGTTTCCGGAACCGCCACGCCGCCGTTGGCCAGGATGTCCTGGTATTCAGCTTCGATCGTCTCCTTCACCCAATCCCAGCCGCGCTCCTTCAGTACGAATTTCAGACGCGCTTTATTGCGGTTCTTGCGGTTGCCGTGCTTGTTGAACAGCCGCACCACCGCCTCAATACGCTGTACGATCAGTTCGGCGGGCAGGAATTCATCCAGCACCTGCGCCTCATTGGGCATGGGACCCAGACCGCCGCCCACCAGCAGGCGGAAGCCCTTGCGCTGCTCGCCGTTTTCTTCGCGGATCACGGCGATGCAGCCCACGTCGTGGATGGCCCCGATCATGCGGTCCTTCGGAGAACCGGAGAAAGAGATCTTGAACTTCCTTGGCAGGCTGTCGGTCAATTCCTTGTGGAGGAATGCGTATGCCACACGGCGCGCATAAGGCCGCACGTCAAAAACTTCGTCCGGCAGCACGCCGGCCATCGAATCCCCCGTCACGTTGCGCACCGTGTTGTAGCAGGCTTCGCGCGTGGTCAGCCGGGCGTCGGCCAGCCTGTGCAGCAGATCGGCCACCCGCTCCAGCGGGATAAAGTGATACTGCATGTTCTGGCGCGTGGTGAGATGACCCTTGCCGCCGGCGAACTCGTCGGCCACGCGAGCCATCTGCCGCATCTGTGCCGCCGTCAGCGTCCCGCCCGGCACCTTCGTGCGAATCATGTGAACGTCCGGCTGGCGCTGCCCGTACACACCCCGGCGCAACCGCTGGGCCCGGAATTCATCGTCGGAGATCTCGCCGGCGCGGAATTTTGTGGCGTACGCCCGGAACAGTTCAATGTCCTCGCGGACGGTCTTGTCGTACTCCTGCTCTTGCGGAGTGACGGCGGGATAGGCGACGGCTTCTTGAATCTCCATAATCTCTATAGAGATTATCACATCCGCCGGATTTTCACACCATACCGTCCGCATCCGGGCGTGTGGAACGCCAGAAAGAACTTGCCGTGCTGGGCGACCAACACCGATCCGAAATCCTGATATCCCATGCGATAGCAGGACTTCAGCGAAGCGAAGTTGTTTGCCGCCACATAGGACACGATACCGCCCAGTCCGCGTTCGCGGTATGCCTTCAGCGCCATGGTCATGCCGATGGCGTGGAGGCGTTTTCCTCGGTAATGGTTGTGTGTGTAGCCCTTGTACATATAGATGAAACGAGGGTCGAAGTGTATCGCAAGACCACCATCACCGATTTCGGTCGGCTTGTTGGAATACCAACCGTAGCTGGCCAGCCGTTCTCCCTCGAGAATGCCGAAGCACTCGTCGCCTTTTGCCAGCGCCTCCCGCACAAACGCCTCGGGCAGTTTGTTCGCCGGGAAGGCGGCGAAGGTGAGTAGCTCTTCGGCCGACAGAAAACGCGCCTGAAACTCGGCACTGAGCGTCAGGAACTCGGGCTGGGGTTCTCCGATAAAAATGCACTTCAGAATCTGAAAGCTGCAGCAGTGATTGAGCGCACGGATGGTGATGTCGGTAAACGCACCACTCCATCCGCCCGCGGCAATGGTCTGCCGCAGACTGGAAGAGTCTGCTGTCATGATTAGCTAGAGACTATCAGGAGTGTGCGGGTCCCCGCAAGAGGGTGAACGTATAAAAGTACCGGTACGCTACAGGAATGTTTCGGGCGAAGCCAGCGGCCTCTGGCGGATCTCCATGCAACCCTTACCGGTGGGCAGCACTTTTCCGGGGTTAAGCCGGCAGTCCGGGTCGAACAGGTTCTTGAAGGCCCTGATGGCATCGAGCGTGCTGTCATCGAAAAGATGGGCCATCAACTCCATCTTTTCCATTCCTACGCCATGCTCGCCGGTGATGGAGCCGCCCACGGAAACGCAGTACTCCAGAATTTCCTCGCCGGCCTGCTGCGCTCGTTTAAGTTCCCCTTCCTTGCGGGCGTCGAACAGGATGATGGGATGCATGTTCCCGTCTCCGGCGTGGAAGATATTGGAAATGACCAGGCCATGCTTTTCGCTCACGGCGTGGATGTGGCGCAGCGTGGGGGCAACCTGGGTGCGCGGCACTACGCCATCCTGCACGTAGTAGAAGGGG
>JANRLE010000154.1:0-24848 GCA_033762895.1 Bryobacteraceae bacterium
GCATTCCACCGTCAGCTTCAGCCGTACACGGCAGGGGTGGGCGAATCCCGACCAGCAGGGTTTCGCTTCGAAGGTGGGTTTACCGGTGGCCACCGATGCCACACCGCGCTTCCGCTTTTCAGCCCGCGATGCGTTGAGCCCGTGGGGCGTGCAGGACGGCAAGAACTCCGGCGGCGGAAATCAGAACGGCCAGAACAACACCACTTACCACGTGAACTCCCACCTGAGCTGGCTGCGCGGCCGGCATGAGTTCAAGATGGGCGGTGACTTCCGGCGCCTTCGCACCTTCGCCTTCGACGCCGCCGGCACCAACGGCCTGTTCAACTTCGAGAACTTCCAGACGGCCGACCTCGCCAGACTGAGCAACACCGGCCACAGCTTCGCCAGCTTCCTGCTGGGCGCGCCCGACCGGTTCGAGACCAACACGCTCCCGGTGCCGGAAGTCCAGATCCGATACGGCTACCATGCCGGCTACTTCCAGGACAACTGGAAGGTGAACAACAAGCTGACCGTTCAGCTTGGCTTCCGTTATGAGGTGCCGATCGGCTGGCACATGTCCAACTACAACATGTCGACGTTCGATCCCCGGATAGCGAACCCTGGCGCGGGCAACCGCAACGGCGCCATTGTCTTCATGGGACCCGGAGCCGGACGCACAGGCACCAAGCGGCCCTACGACACCGATTTCTCCAACGTCGGGCCGCGCCTCGGCTTTGCCTACGCGCTCACCAGCAAGACGGTTATTCGCGGCGGCTGGGGCATCTACTATCAGACGCTCGGTAACGGCGGCTGTGGCTGCACCCTTGGCTTCGGGGGCCGCCCTGGCGTCGCACAGTCCGATGGGCGCAACCCGGCATTCCTGTGGGACGGCGGCCTTCCCCGGCCTTCCGGCGGCCAGCCTCCTTTCATCGATCCGACCATTGGCAATTTCCTCGATGTCGACTACATCGGTCCGGACTTTGGCCGCGCTCCGCGCGTCTACAACTGGAGCTTCAATATCCAGCACGAGGTAAAGAACCTGCTACTTGACATCGCCTATGTGGGCAATCGCGGCAAAGGGCTTAACTCAACGCTGGACTTCAATCAGGTTGCTCCCGACCGTCTGGCTCTCGGCGACCTGCTGCTGCGGCCGATCAATTCCCCGGAAGTGCAGGCGGCCGGTTTCCGCGCGCCGTTTGAAGGCTTCGGCAATCGCTCCCTCGCACAGGCCTTGCGGCCGTTTCCCCAATACTTGTTTATCCAGGACCGCAACACCGGCGACGGCCAGACCTGGTATGACTCGCTGCAGGCCCGCGTGGAAAGGCGCTTCGGCGGCCTCCAGACCCAGGCCTCCTATACTTTCAGCAAGTCGCTCTCCACGCTCCATTTCCGCCAGATCTTCAGCCAGAACTTCAACGTCGGCGCGCAGGACAACTATAACCTGCAGCCGGAAAAGTCGTACCTGCCCTTCGATCAGCCGCACGTCTTCAACTGGCTGTTCACCTGGGATCTTCCCTTCGGCAGGGGACAGAAGTTCATGAGCGGCGCCAGCCGGGCGATGAACCTGCTGGTGGGCGGGTGGAACGTGGCTACCGCGTTCCGTTACAACGTGCCCGCGCCCATCCGGCTGCAGTCCACCAACACCTTGGCCAATGCGCTGTTTACCCGCGCACGCAAGGTTGATCAGGTGAATCAGAACGTGCGTGGCGGCGCATCCCGCGGCGATCTCAATCCTGATAACGCTTCGGCGCGATGGTTCACGCCCGGCGCCTTTGTCAATCCTGCGCAGCAATTCGCTTTTGGGACCGCGGCCTGGCACCACGACGACCTGCGGAACCCGCGGCAACTCAGCGAAAACTTCGCCATTCAGAAGAATTTCGCTGTCGTGAAGCTCTCCGAGGATCAGGACCTGAAGATCCGCTACCGCGCGGATTTCTTCAACGTCTTCAACCGCGTGGACTTCAACGTCGATACCAACTTCCAGAGCCCGAACTTCGGCCGCGCCACCGGCCCCAATCTCGGAGCGCGCATCATCACGATGGGCCTGATGGTGGACTTCTAAAACGAGCCGCGCGGACTCGCGGAGTCCCACTCCATCAGTCCGCGCTTTTCGATCGGACCCACGTCTTCAGCGAGCAGATAGCGCGCGGCCACCAGTTCCTCAGCGGCCGCGCGCAGCTTCGCCAGATAATCCTCCCTGCTCTTGTATCGCTCCGCAATCGACATCCTCTCATCGCCCTTGCCCTGTCGCTCCTCCCGCGTGCGCGCAAACGGAATGTAGGAGCCCGTCAGGTAAGCCATCTCTGTTTCCACCGACGGCGCAACCGCTGCCAGATTCCAGCCCATATGCGTGCCCAGTGGCACTGCCAGCACGGGATGGCGGATGCCGGAAGTCTCATTGCCATCGCCATCCACGGCGGGCAGCCGGTTCCCGAACGGCGCCCCGGAGAGCCTGGGAGGCTCATGGGAAACGATCCCGGACAGTTGGTAGTCCGGACCGTAGTCCAGAGACCGCGCCTGCCAGATACGCACAGGCAGCCGGAATTCCGGAATCTTTGGAAAGCGAATCGCCCCGGTGGGAACCAATTGGCCCGCGGCAACCGAGGGATAACGCGAGGGCGGCGGTTGCTTGCCTGAGGTGACCCACTCATTCATCGCCACCAATAGCGCGCGCATCATCGGACGATAGTCGATCGTGTTTCCCCGATAGAGCAGGTCATTCGCCGCGCGAGGGGGCCACGTGCCTGCGCCATGCTGGCATCCGGCCAGAAAGTAAATGCGCGTAGTAGGTGGAAGATCGGCATCGCTGCCGCCATCGAGTGAAGTGTGCGTAAGCGAGGCGGAACTGCGCCAATATTCGTTTGAGGTGTTGGTATAGAAGGTCTTTGGAACCGTGCCGGTGGCCTGGGCAACCCGGAGAATTCCGTCTTTCGATCCCGTCAGCGGGTCGGTATCGGGCAGGTCTCGGAAAGGGAACAGGTCGGAATGGAATTGCGGGCCGCTGCGCGAAGGCTGCGCAAACCGGTGTGTGAAACTGCCGCGCGAGCCTCCGGCGATATGCGGCATCATGCCATCAAACACGATGCGTCCCCGCTCATCGGCATTGAACCCCTGGTAGAGATAGGTGCGCAGAAAACGCCCGCTTTGAGAGGAGCCAAAGGCGATGGCGCGTTTCAGAAACCGCCGCTGATCTCCTAACAGGCTTGTGGCCTTTCCCCCACCGTACTTGAGAAACGAGACGAAGTCGCGAATGGCGGCCGGGCCGAGTCCCGCAATCGGCGGGTCGCTGGCCGTGTACACCACTTCGTACATCTTGCCGGGCAGAAACCCTCCGTCCAGGGCCACCGTTGCCGCATCCACAAAGCGCCAGCGGTTACGCGCGATCTCCGTTCGTTCCCCGGCGGCGTATTCTCTTACAAACATTCGGGAGGACGGGTCGGACAGGTTAGCGGCCGGATAGGGAATATGTCCCCGGTCGGCCACGGATAATTTACCGGTCTTAGCCGTGACGGCTTCCTGCAAACGCACCAGGCCTGTGATGCCCTTGGCAACCGGCACCCGCACGCGCAGGCGCCCGGCCCCTTCGGGCACGTCAAACTGCCAGCCGGTCCAGACCAGCGTGTAACCATGGCGCCTCAGGAATTCCTCGCCCATCATTCCGGGAAGCCCCATGTTGCCGCGGTTGGAGACTTCAAACAGCAGCGTTCCGTTGCCCTGAGCCGGGTCGCGAGGCTTAAGGACATGGATATCGGCGGAGAATTCCACCAGTCCCTGCTCATTCACGGGAGCATGGCGGAGATCGGTGATGATGCGGTTGGCGGGGATTTTCGGGTCGACGGCGAAATAGGCCTTGGCCACGATGCGCTCGTAGGCACCCGAGACGTCGGTTCGCTCCACGACATGCACGTCAACCAGCGCGGCCTGGGCGGGGGCCAAGAGGCAAATCGCAAGAAGGACCTTCATGGATCGCCAGTATATCGTGTTGTGCATGGGGGGAACCGCTTTGCAGTGGCTTCAGCCGTTCGGCGACCCGTTTGATTGGTGACTGCCACTCCAACCTGCAGTTTCACTCCACGCTCAACCTATCGTACATAATAGAGTGTCAGGCTTCGGGGTGCGAACCCGTGAACAGGGTTTACCGGAAATTGGGAGTGATTCGTGTTTTCGAAACAAAGGGCCATTCTTCGACTGCTTGAAAACGAAGGTGGATCAGCCACCCGTTTGAGGCTGGTGAAACTCGCTTTTCTTCTGAGCCGGGAGGCGCGTGCCCCGAAAACTGGCGTCTACGATTTTGTCCCCTACCGTCGCGGCCCGTTCTCGTTCACCCTTTACCACGATCTTCGCGGACTTGAAAACGGCGGTTGGGTCGTGGAGGCCGAACACGAGATCAGAACTTCGCGGGACCCGGAGGTCGAAACGGCGCTCCTGGATCGTGCCTTCCGAGAAACCATCGACGGAGTGAGCCGGAAGTGTCGAAAACTCTCAACGTCGGACCTGATTGCCGATGTCTACACCCAGCATCCTTGGTTTACGCTGAACTCAGATGCGATGGAGAAGCGGGCCGTCACGAAACCTATCGCAGTACCGTCGGTCTACACAGTCGGCTACGAAGGAATCACGGTGGACGGATTGCTGGATTTGCTACTGCGAACCCGAATCGACCGGCTGATTGATGTTCGCTGCAACCCGATCGCAAGGCGGTACGGTTTCCATAAGTCGACGCTCAATCGGCTTTGCCAGGACGTCAAGATTGAGTATGTGCACGTCCCTTCGCTGGGAGTTCCTTCCGCGTGGAGGGCTGATTTGGACAGCCCAGCTTCCTACCAGCGACTCTTCAAGCGTTATGAGACAGAAGTCCTTCCATCGCAAGCTACAAGTATCGCGCGCGTCGCGGCGCTGGTAGCTGACCGTGCAACTGCCTTGATGTGCATGGAGGCGGACCACAACTGCTGTCATCGCAGCCGGCTGGCGGCAGCGGTGTCTCGCGAAACGTCCCTGCCGGTCAAAGAACTGCGGTGACACATGAACGCAGCCTTCACGAAGACGAAGTTCTCATCGCGGTGATGACCTACCCGCACCCTTCGGAAAGCCATCAGGAATTGGTCTGTACCGCGGGTGTCACGGAAGATCTGCAATGGGTCCGCCTGTATCCGATCGACTACCGCTACCAACCCCAACACCGCCAGTTCCGGAAGTACCAGTGGATCGAGATTGGGCTTGCCGGCAGGGGCGCGAAGAATGACGGCCGCAAAGAAAGCCGCAAGCCCGATCTCGATTCGATCAGGATCCTCGGCGAGCCCCTCTCGACGGATGATGAATGGCGGGCACGCCGCGAGATCATCGACCGCATGCCGCATCATACGCGGCTGGAACTGGAGGCCTTGTACAACAAAGAGAAGGTCTCTCTCGGAATCGTTCGGCCCGTGGAGGTCCTGGACTTGAAGGTCGAGCCAGTTGAACGCCATTGGAAGCCGGAATGGGAGGCTACCCTCCGGCAGTTTAATCTCTTCAGCGGACAGCCAAAGCTCCTGGAAAAGCTGCCGTACAGGTTCAGCTATGTCTTCCGCTGCGCCGATACCGGAGATAAGCCTCACACTGCAATGATCGAAGATTGGGAACTCGGCGTGCTGTACCGGAAGGAAGTCGAGCGCCTTGGGGACGAGAGAAATGCGATAGCCAGCGTACGCAGGAAATACTTCGATGAGATTTGTCACCCGTCACGCGACAGCCGGTTCTTTATGGGCACCGTCTTCCCGTACAACACTTGGGTTGTGGCCGGAGTCTTCTGGCCACCGAAGCTGAGGCAGGCTTCGTTGTTCTCCTGAGGACCTATAGAATGGTCGATGGCGGGCCGGATTTCGCCCCGGTCTGACCGCTGCATCGTGAATCCCATCGGGAATCGCGCCGAACGGTACCAAACCTACTGGCGTGGGATGACCTAATTTCGTCTCGCGATAATTTGCAGGCCGCTTGCCTGTCGCAATCCGTTGGCGGTTGGGAAGCCGCATTTCCCAGCGTGAAACGACTTTCGCTAAGGGTCCTGAGCCCGCCCATCGCCGCCCGCCGCATGCTAGCATGAACGCCTTGCCGGCCACTCACACCTCACTCACCAGGTCCGCCGGATGGGTGCATCTGTGGGCCCTCGGCGTCGGCGGCGTCATCTCCGGCAACTACTTCGGCTGGCAAACCGGCCTGCTCGCCGGCGGCTTCGGCGGCCTGTTTCTGGCCACCGTGATCATCGCCGTGATGTACGTTTGCCTGGTCTTCTCCATCGCCGAACTTTCGGCGGCGCTGCCGGACGCCGGCGGCTTCTACAACTTCACGCGCGCCGCCTTCGGCAAAGATCGCGCGTTCCTCAACGGACTTACCGACGCCATTGAATACGTCACGACGCCGGCGGTCATCGTCGCGGGCATCGCCGGCTACATGCGCGCCCTGCTGCCGCAGACGCCGGAATGGATCTGGTGGCTGGCCTTTTACGCATTCTTCGTCGCCATCAACGTGATGGGCGCGGCGCTCACCTTCCGGGTCTCGATGGCCATCACCGCCCTCGCCGCGGCGGTGCTGATCTTCTTCTACGCCGCCGCGCTGCTGACGGGCTCGTTTGCCTGGAGCAACGCGCTCAACGTCGCGCCTGACCCCGGGGCCACAGCCTTCCTGCCCAAAGGATGGTACGGCGTCTTCGCGGCCCTTCCCTACGCCGTGTGGTTCTATCTTGCCATTGAGCAGTTACCGCTTTCAGCCGAAGAAAGTTACGACGTGGAACGCGACATGCCGCGCGCTCTTAAGTGGGGCATCGTCACCCTGTTGCTGCTTTCCCTGGGTACGCTGATCGTGAACTCCGGCGTGGGGCCGGGCGCGAAGGGAATAGGCGAATCGAACGCGCCGCTCGAGGCCGGATTCCGCGCCGTCTTCCCCAGCCGCGCCACTTCGGCCACCCTCTCCCTGATCTCACTCACCGGCTTGATCGCGAGTTTCCATTCCATCATTTACGCCTACGGACGCCTGCTGTTCGCTCTCAGCCGGGCGGGCTATCTGCCGTCGATTCTCGCCGCGTTGAGCCCGAGGCGCACGCCGCATGTGGCGCTGATCGGCGGGGGCGCGGCCGGTCTTGCGCTCTGTTGGCTGGCGCAGCAGTATTCGGCCAGCGTCGGCGCGGCGTTGTTGAACATGGCGGTGTTCGGCGCGCTGCTATCGTACATACTTGTGCTGGTGTCATTTCTCCGTCTGCGGCAGGAGCAGCCGGATCTGCGGCGCCCCTACCGCAGCCCGCTCGGCGCCGCGGGCGCGGTGGTGGGCATCCTGCTTGCCCTGGTATGCCTGGCGGCCACGTTCGCCATCCCGGCCTTCCGTCCAGGCGTAGCGGGCGCCGCGGTATTTATTGGAGTGATGCTCGCTTATTACTGGCTCTACCGCCGGAATCGGATGGAGGCGTATGAATCTGCGTGAACTGCGGCAGCAGGCGAAATCGGGCGCAGTGGAAACGGTGATCGCGGCGTTCACAGATCACTACGGCCGCCTGATGGGCAAGCGCTTCGACGTGGATTTTTTCCTGGACGAAGTGGCTTCGCACGGCACGCATGCCTGCAACTATCTGCTCACCACCGATGTCGAGATGGAGCCCGTTCCAGGCTACCGTTTCGCCAATTGGGAACTGGGCTACGGCGACTTCCACATGGTGGCCGACCTGAAGACGCTGCGAGTGTTGAGTTGGCTCGAAAAGTCGGCCTTCGTCCACTGCGACCTGCCTGTGGTGGACGTCGCGCCGAGATCGATCCTGAAGAAACAAATCGAGTGCGCCGCCGCCAAAGGCTTCGAGGCGATGTCGGCTTCCGAACTGGAATACTACGCCTTCAGGACCCCCTACCGCGACGCGGCCAAACAGGGATATCGGGATCTGGAACCCCTCGGCTGGTATCTGGAAGACTACAACATCCTGCAAGGCACCCGCGAGGAGTTCTTCACCGCCGCCGTCCGCCGGCACCTGAAGAGGTCGGGCATCGTGGTGGAGAACTCCAAGGGCGAATGGGGGCTCGGCCAGCACGAAGTGAATGTGCGCTATGGCGGCATCCTGGAGATGGCGGACAATCATGCGCTGTTCAAGCAATGCCTGAAGGAGATCGCCGAGCAGCAGGGCATCAGCGTCACGTTTATGGCGAAGCCCGCACAGGGGCAGGCCGGCTCAAGCTGTCATCTGCACCTCAGCCTGCGCCGCCGCGGCAGGAACGTGTTCACGGAAGGCGCCGATCTGTTCCGCTGGTTCCTGGGTGGTTGGATCGCGCACACGCCCGAGTTCATGGTGTTCTATGCGCCCACCGTCAACTCCTACAAGCGGTATGAGGACTTCTCCTGGGCGCCCACACGGCTGGCGTGGAGTAAGGACAACCGCACGGCGGGTTTCCGGGTAGTGGGTCATGGGGAAAGCCTCCGCATCGAATGCCGCATTCCCGGCGCCGATGCAAATCCTTATCTCGCCTTTGCCGCCTCGCTCGCTTCCGGACTCGATGGCATCGCGAACAGGATCGAACCGCCGCCGGTGTTCGAAGGCGACGTCTACGCGGCGCGAAATCTGCCGCGTGTGCCTTATACCCTGGAACATGCGGTGGACTTGTTCGAATCCAGCACGTTCGTGAAAGAAACGCTCGGCCCGGACGTGGCCGCACACTACACGCACTTTTATCGCAGTGAGCAGAAATCATTTGAGCGCGCCGTGACTGATTGGGAGCGTCGCCGCTATTTTGAGAGGATCTGAACAATGAGACTATTCGATCAGGTGGCCCTGATTACCGGGGCGGGAAGCGGGATCGGCCGCGAGTCGGCGATGCTGTTCGCCGCCGAAGGCGCATCGGTGGTGGCCGTGGACGTCAACACGGAGTCAGTGGAGGAAACGGTTGCGGCGATTCACAAGGCGCGCGGCAAAGCCATCGCCGTGCAGGCCGATGTGGCTAAGGCCGCCGATTGCGCCGCCATGGTGGAAATGGCGGAACGAACCTACGGGAAACTCACCGTTCTGTTCAACAACGCCGGTATTTCGCATGCCGATGACGACGACTCCATCGCCACCACGGAAGAAGTGTGGGACCTCACCTTCGCTGTCAACGTGAAGGGCGTCTTCCTTGGCTGCAAGTATGGGATTCCGGCGCTGCGCCGCGCCGGCGGCGGTTCCATCATCAACACCGCTTCGTTCGTGGCGATTCTGGGGGCGGCTACGCCGCAACTGGCTTATACGGCGAGCAAAGGAGCGGTGCTGTCGATGACACGGGAACTGGCCTGCATCCACGCCCGGGAAAACATTCGCGTCAACGCCCTGTGCCCGGGACCGCTGCGGACCGAACTTCTCATGAAGTATCTGAACACCAACGAGAAAAAGCAGCGCCGTCTGGTGCATGTTCCGATGGGCCGGTTCGGCGAGGCGAAAGAGATCGCCAAGGCCGCGCTCTATCTGGCTTCCGACGAGGCATCGTATGTCACCGGCACGGAATTTATGGTGGACGGCGGGATCACGGCGGCCTACACAACACCCTTATGAACATTCAGAAGACGATATCGCCCGTGGATGGACGCGTGCTGGTGGAACGCGAACTGGCCGGGGACGCGCGGATGGAAGCCACGCTGGCGGCTGCCCATGCCGCGCAGAAGCGCTGGAGGGAAACGCCACTGCCGGATCGCATGGAGGTCTGCCGCCGCTTCGTGGAATGGATGGAAGCCAAAGCGGATGCGATCGGTGAGCAGTTGACCTGGCAGATGGGCCGCCCCATCCGTTATTCGCCCTTCGAAATCCGGCGCGGATTCGCCGAACGCGCCCGCTACATGATCGGCGTTGCACCGCAGGCGCTGGCGGACGTCGAAGCGCCGTTCAAGGCCGGATTCACGCGATTCATCCGCCGCGAGCCGTTGGGAGTGGTCTTCACCATCGCTCCCTGGAACTATCCTTATCTGACGTCGGTGAACTCCATTGTCCCGGCCATTGTGGCTGGAAACGCCGTTGTGCTGAAGCACTCCGCGCAAACGCCGCTCTGCGCCGAACGTTATGCCGAAGGCTTCCGCGAAGCCGGTCTGCCTGAGGGAGTGTTTCAGTTCCTGCACTTAAGCCACGCCGCGACGGACCGGGTGATTGGAGACAATCGGATCTCCTTCGTCGCCTTCACCGGATCGGTGGCGGGCGGGCACGCCGTGCAGGCCGCCGCCAGCCGCAGATTCATCGGCACGGCTCTGGAGTTGGGCGGCAAGGACCCGGCCTACGTGCGCGCCGACGCCGACCTGAACGACGCCGTGGAGAATTTGGTGGATGGCGCAATGTTCAACTCCGGCCAGTCCTGCTGCGGCATCGAACGTATCTATGTGGACCGCGAGGTGTACGCGGAGTTCGTGGAGCGTGCCGTGGCACTTACCCGCGACTACATGTTGGGCGATCCGCTCGACCCGCAGACTACGCTTGGGCCGCTGGTGCGGACGTCCGCGGCCGATTTTGTGCGCGGCCAAATCGACGAAGCCGTGGCACAAGGCGCGGTGGCCCACCTCGACCCCAAAGGTACCCGCGGCACGCCGTACCTGGGTCCGCAGATCCTTACCAGCGTCGATCACCGCATGAGAGTGATGCGGGAGGAAACGTTCGGCCCTGTGGTGGGCATCATGCCCGTGGATTCCGATGACGAGGCTATCGCGTTGATGAATGACAGCGCCTACGGACTCACCGCCGCCATCTGGACATCGAACGAAACCGAGGCCATCCGCATCGGTGAGCGCATTGAGACCGGAACATGGTTTATGAACCGCTGCGACTATCTGGACCCGGCTTTGGCCTGGACCGGCGTGAAGGACTCCGGCCGCGGCTGCGCATTGAGCGTGTTGGGATATGCGCAGTTGACCCGGCCCAAGTCGTTTCATTTGCGGTCGTGGCCGCGGATGATCGACGCCGCGCCGTTTCCGAAACCGGAAGGTGGGCAATTCGCATGAGCCTCACATCTCCGCTCTATCCCGGCCAACGGCTCTCACGCGAAGAGTTCCTGCGCCGCTGGGGAGTTCTGCCGGACCTGAAAAGGGCGGAACTGATCGACGGACTTGTCTATATGCCCTCGCCTGTATCGGCTGACCGCGGCAGCCACGATACCACGATGATCGGATGGTTGATGACATACGCCTCCGCCACGCCAGGCTGCAAAGCTGGCAACAATCGAACATGGTTCATGCTGGAAAGCGCTCCGCAGCCGGATGCCGATCTCTGCATTTTGCCCGAGTGTGGCGGGCAGTCAGGCCGGATGGACAAGTACTGCGCCGGGGCGCCCGAACTCGTGGTGGAAGTGGCCGTTTCAACCCCGGGTTACGACCTGGGTGCGAAGTTGGCGCTGTACCAGCGGGCGGGTGTGCGCGAGTACATCACCGTGGCGCTTGAAGCGCGGCGGGTGATCTGGCGTGAACGCGCCGGCGACAGTTTCAGTCCCGTTCCGCCTGATCCGGACGGAATCCTGCGGTCACGCGTATTTCCGGGTCTGTGGCTCGATCCGGAGGCCGCGCTGGCCGATGATGGCGCGCGTGCGTTAGCCGTGCTGCGGCGCGGAATCGAGTCGGAAGAACATACCGCCTTCCAATCCCAATTAAACTCCCGCAAGGTGCTCTAACTTACCGCTGCTGTCGCCCAGTTTTTCGGCGGGCACACCCATTCGATCCAGCAGCGTCAGGTAGAGGTTGGTCATCGGCTTTTCGCCATAAGTAAGATGGCGGCCGGGTTTGATACTCCCGTCGCCGCGGCCGAGAAGAACCACCGGCAGATTGTGATGCGCATGCACGTTGCCGTCGCTGATGCTGCTGCCGTAGACCACCATCGAATGATCCAGCAGGGAACCATCTCCTTCGCGGATCGACTTCATACGGCCGATCAGGTAGGCGAACTGCTCCATGTGATGAAGGTTGATACGGGTTACCTTCTCCATCCAATCTTCGTTGTTACGGTGATGAGTGAGCGGGTGATGCGGGTCTGAAAATCCCAGTTCGGGATAGGACCGCGTGCTGCCTTCCTTGGCGTAGATGAGCGTGGAGATCCTCGTGATGTCGGCCTGCAGCGCAACGATAAGAAGGTCGTGCATCAGCCGCACGTGATCGGCGAAAAGCAGCGGGATCCCGGCCGGTTTCTCCATCGAAGGCGTGATTTCGCGGTTCTCGTTTTCGGCGCGGGCAATGCGCTTCTCGATGTCGCGGATGGCGGTGAGGTATTCATCGATCTTGCGCCGGTCGGCGGGCGCCAGCGTGCGGGCGAGTTCCCCGGTGCGGTCCCGCACGTAGTCCAGCACGCTCTTGCGATTGGCGTTGAGCCGCGCCTGCACCGCCGGATCGGTGTCGATGTCCAGGCTGCCATAAAGCCGCTCAAACACCGAACGCGGATTCGTCTCCGGGGGATTGGGTGAAGTAGCGCTGCGCCAGGACATGCTGTTGACGTAGGCGCAGCTATAGCCGGCGTCGCAGCTTCCCACCATGCGCGTCGCCTCGCATCCCAGCTCCAGGGATGGCAGCCGGGTCCGGTTTCCCAAAACCTGCGCCGCCACCTGGTCCACGGAAATGCCCACCTCCACATCAGCGCTGGTGGTGCGTTTGGGAGAGACGCCGGTGAGATAAGTGCCGCCGGCGCGCGCGTGATCGCCCGCGGGTCCTTCTCCGGTGCGATGAGCCAGTCCGGTAAGCACCAGCATGTCCTGACGATGGGCCTCCAGCGGCTTCAGGATGCGCGTGATTTCAAAGGCGCCACCCTCGCTCTTCGGGGTCCAGTCGCGCATCATGATGCCGTTGGGAACGTAACCGAAGATGAGCCTTACCGGAGGTTTCACCTGCGCCGCGCGCCCCAGCGCCGGCATCATCGCGTCCAGAAACGGCAGCGCGATCGAGCCGCCGAGACTCCGCAGCACAGTGCGCCGCGGCAGATACTTTCCGGTAATTACCCTCATTGTCCACCTCGCTGCTGAAACGGCCGGCTGTTGACCACGCCGAGAATCAGACTGGAAAACCGGTAGTCTGCCGCGGCCGCGCGCGCCACGATCTCCTTCACCGCGTCCTGATCGGCGCGTTCCAGTCCGCGGCCCAACGCGTAGGTCATCAGTTTTTCCGCAAGGCAGGCCGCGAAAGCATCACGGTCCTGCCGCAGCACCGATCGCAGGCCACCCAACCCTTCCATCACCCGGCCGTCGGGCAACGCGCCCCTGGCGTCGATGGCGAACTTACCGTCTTGGGTGCGCCAGGCGCCCACCGCGTCATAGTTCTCCAGCGCAAATCCCAGCGGGTCCATCCTCGCGTGGCAGGAGGCGCACACGGGATTGATGCGATGCTGCTCCAGTTGCGCCTTTAGTGACGCCGAGGATCCCACGGCCTGTTCATCGAGGGCGGGCACATTGGGCGGCGGCGGGGGCGGCGGCGCGTTCAGGATATTCTCCAGGATCCACTTTCCCCGCAGCACCGGCGAGGTGCGCGTCGCATAGGATGATGCGGTGAGAATGCCTGCATGGGCCAGCACGCCGCCGCGCCGGGTGCCCTTCAGATCCACGCGGCGGAATTGCGTCCCGCTCACGCCGGCGATGCCATAGTGGCGCGCCAGCCGCTCATTAAGGAAGGTGTAGTCCGCATCAATGAGGTCCACAATGCTGCGGTCTTCGCGGATCAGGTTCTCAAAAAACAGTTCGGTCTCTTTGATCATCGACGCGCGCAGGTGTTCATCAAAATCGGGGAAGCGGTCACGATCGGGCTGCACGGATTCCAGGCGGCGGATCTCCAGCCACTGTCCGGCGAAGTTCTCCACCAGCGCGCGCGACCGCGGGTCCGCCAGCATCCGCGGCGCTTCATTGGCGGCCACGATAGCGCCATCACCGGCCCGCCGCAGTAACTCGTCGTCCGGCATCGTGCTCCATAGAAAGTAAGAGAGGCGCGATGCCAGCGCATGCGGTCCCTGCGATTCAAGGCGGAAGAGAAAATCGGGCGACACCAGCATCGCCTGCACCGCCACCGCCAGTCCTTCTTCGAACGGCCCGCCACGGGCTTGGGTGGAGGCAGCCAACGCCTCCAGCCGGTCCACTTCCTTCGCCGTCACAGGCCGCCGGAACGCGCGTTGGGCCAGCGTGCCGACGATCAGCCGCCGGCAACCCGCCTGGTGCCGGCCGTCCAGGTGGCCGCAGGCCAGCACGCGCCGCAGGCTTTCTGGTGATGGCCCCTTGCGTGGGGAGTGCGGTCCGGTAATCTCCACCTCCATGACCGCAAGACCTTCGAAGCGCGGATTGGCAAGCTGATCTTTGGCGCGCGCGATCGCCAACCGCCGCTCTTCGATCTTGCCCGGCGGCGCATCGGGCGGCAGTTCACGGAATGCCTTCGTGGGATCAGGCAGCGGCGGCTCCTGCTTCTTTGAAGGGTTGGGGCCCCGGAAACGAGGCGGCAGGCCTTCAAACTGGCGTGGGAACGCGGCAATGATTTCGTGCGGCCCGGCAGTAAGACGGGTGCGGATTTCCCAGAAATCGGGGCGCCGTTCAAAGCCGGACATCATCACCTCCGGCACGGGGAATCGCTGCACCAGCCTGCCGTCGATCCAGAACGTGATCTCGCCGTCCTGGGATCCGGCGGGGCGGTTGCCCGCGCCGATGACCCGGATCACATAGTCGCCCTCGGCAGGGAAGCGGTGCGTGAGGTGAAAGGCGCCAGGTTGAGAAAGTCCCGTGACGTCGTAGTCGGCCATGGAATAGTAGGCCGGAACCGTCAGTTTCACCGGATTGGTGATTTCCATGCGCCGCGGGATGGCCACTTCAATCCGCGTCGTCTGCGGCTTCAAGTCCTGACCGAACAAGGCGGCGCGGGCGATTCGTTCCGCCGCGGCCATCTGCTTTTCCAGCAGCAGCGGGGAGACGGAGAGGGACTCGGCGATGTTGTCGAAGCCGAAGGCCGAATCATCCTGCGGGAAATCGCTGGCCGGCCGGAGGTCGACGCCCAGCAGATCGCGGACCGTGTTGTTGTACTCCACGCGATTGAGGCGGCGCGCCTTAAGATGGGTGCGGCCGCGATCCAGTTCCCCGGCAATCCACGTGGTGATGCGATGCAACTCGGCCGGATGGGGCCGCGGACGGCCCGCCGGAGGCATTTCGCCGGCTTCCAGCCGTTTCAGAATACGCGCCCACTTGTCCCGGTCCGCCCCAACGGAGGCGGAGAGGCTTTCCAGGTTCAGCCCGCCGGAGGCGGTCCTGGCTGAGTGGCAGGCGGCGCAGTGTTGGTGGAACAGCGCCGCGGCCGGGGATTGCGCCACCGCAGTCGGCACCAGCATCGCCAGCAGGAGTATGCCCTTCATCTCCCGACATTCTACACCCCGGCTGGGCGGGCGGCGTCCAAGGGTCTGAAGATCCGGGCTACCATCTAAGCCAGTAACTTCCGGATCACTTCGCCATGCACATCGGTAATGCGATAGTCGCGGCCCTGGAAGCGGAACGTCAGCTTCGTATGTTCGATCCCCAGCGCATGCAGGATCGTCGCCTGTAAGTCATGCACGGTTGCCGCGCCATCCACCACCTTGTATCCAAGCTCATCGGTGGCGCCGTATTGCACACCGGGTTTGATGCCGCCGCCGGCCATCCACATGGCGAACGACCGGTGATGATCCCGCCCCACCAGGGGTTCGCTGGCGCTGCCCTGCAGCATCGGCGTGCGGCCGAATTCGCCGCCCCATATCACCAGCGTGGAATCCAGCAGGCCGCGCTGCTTCAGGTCCGCGATCAGCGCGGCGGAGCCCTGATCCACCTCGCGGCAAATTTCGGGGAAATGCTTCACCAGGTTAATGCGCGGACCGCCGTGATGATCCCATTCCCCATGGGTCAGCATCACGAACCGCACGCCGCGCTCCACTAAACGGCGGGCCAGCAGGGCGTTGTTGGAGAATGTCTTCCTGCCCGGCTGGGTGCCGTAGAGATTCTGTACCGAGGCGGGCTCCTTTGAGATATCCATCAGCTCCGGCACGCTGGCCTGCATGCGGTAGGCCATCTCAAAGGCCTGAATACGCGTGGCGATCTCCGGATCGCCGCAGGATTCGAGCTTCGCCTCGTTCAACTCCTTCAACGTGTCCAGTGAGGCGCGGCGCAGCGCGCCGGACATGCCTTCGGGATTGGAGAGTGAAAGCACCGGGTCGCCGCCGGAGCGAAACTGCACGCCCTGATAGTGCGTGGGAAGAAATCCCGAACCGATGCAGGATGAGCCGCAGCGGCCGGCTCTGCCCGACTGCAGGACGACGAAACCGGGCAGTTCGGACGACTCCGAGCCAAGGCCATAAGTCACCCACGCTCCCATCGAAGGACGCCCCGGACGGAAGTGGCCGGTAAATAACATCAATTCCGCCGGGGTGTGATTAAACTGATCGGTCTTCAGCGAATAGATGAAGCTTAAGTCGTCCGCCACCCTGGCCGTATGAGGCAGCATTTCGCTGATCCAATGGCCGGACTGGCCGCGGCGTTTGAATTCGAACGGCGTGCCCAGCAGCGAAGGCTGCCCGGAAAGGAAGGCAAAACGCTCGCCTTCAATGAGGCTTTGCGGCACTTTCTGCCCGTTCAGTTCCTTGAGCTTCGGTTTGTAGTCAAACAGGTCGAGTTGGGAAGGCGCGCCGGTCATACAGAGAAAGATGACGTTCTTCGCCTTGGGCGGGAAATGCGGCTGGCGTGGCGCCGCGCCGGCAAGATGGGCAAGGGCCAGCGAGCCAAGGCCGGTGGTGGAATTACGCAGGAAAGCGCGGCGGGATAACATCGGGTCACTCCTTGGTCAGGGCTTCGTCCAGATTGAGCAGAACATTGGACACTACAACCCACGGCGCCAATGCGGGATCACCACCCGCTGTCATTTTCTTCGCTGCGGCGGGATCGGAACGGTACTGCGCCGCGGATTTTTCGAGCAGGGCTTCGAGCGCGGCGAGTTCCTTTTCCGACGGCCGCCGGGCGGTGACGATGCGGAAGCCGTGGGTAAGCCTGTCACGGCTGGCAGCGCCTTCGAGCCTTGCGGCCAGGGCTCGCGCGGCTTCCACAAACGCTTCGTCGTTCAGCGTGGTAAGCGCCTGCAGCGGCGTGTTGGAGCGCGGCCGTTCCACCGTGCAGACATTCCGTTCCGGCGCGTCAAAAGTCATGAATGTGGGATACACCGCGGCGCGCTTATAGAACGTGTACATGCCGCGGCGATAACGGTCCTCGCCTTCGGACACCTTCCAGGACTGAATGCCGCCCTCGATGAACAGGTTCTCAAAGACCGAGGCGGGCATGGGAGGAAAGACGCTGGGACCGCCGATCCTGGCGCTCAGGAGCCCGGCCGAGGCAAGAGTGACGTCCCGGATTGCTTCGCCCGCCAGACGGAAACGGGGTCCGCGGGAAAGCAGCCGGTTGTCAGGGTCCTTCGCCAGGCGGGTTGAATCGGCATGGGATGACTGGCGGTAGGTTTCCGACATCACGATCTTTTTGACGAAATTCTTGAAATCCCAGCGGTCTTCCATGAGTTCGACGGCGAGCAAATCCAGCAGTTCGGGGTGGCTGGGCCGTTCGCCCTGGGCCCCGAAATCCTCGCCGGTCTTGACCAGCCCGGCGCCGAAGATCGCGCGCCACAGGTGGTTGGCGATCACGCGCGCGGTAAGCGGATTCTGCGGGCTTACCAGCCATTGAGCGAGAGCAAGCCGGTTCGCGGGCGCCCCGCCCGGCAACTGCGGCAGAATCGCCGGAGGGCCGGGTTCCACCCGCTCTTTAAGGTCGAGGAAGTTGCCTCGATTCTGTACATGCGTTTCGCGGGGTTTCTCCAATTCCTTCATCACCAGCGTGGAGACCGCGTGCCGATCGAAATACTCATCTGCCTCTTTCTTCAGGCGGTCATGCCGGAGCCGGACGTCCGCCAACAAAGGCGAATTCCAGCGGTAATGTTGCGCCAGTTGCCGCTGCTCTTCCGGGGTGCGCTCTGTCTTGCGGACAATCGCGGCGATCCCCGCCGGCATACGAAGATACCCGGCGATATCGCCGGCCGTCATGGAACTGGCGTCCACGGTCACCGCCTCCCGCGGCTTCTGGCGGAAACCGAAACGCAGCGTCCCGGGCGCGATGGCGGGCTCAAAGCGCAGGATTCGCCTGTCCTGCGAGACTTCGATTGGTTTCACCTTGCGATCAAGTCCCACGAAGCGTTTGAAGTAATAGCGGTAGTAACCCGGGCCATTGGTGTACTTCAGCAGGAGATGGTTGACGCCGGCGCTGAGATCCAGGTCCAGCAGGCCGTCCTCCGGTTTCAACTCTTCCAGCGCGCCGGTGGCGAAGATCTGGCGGCCGTTGAGAAAGAGCTTCACACCCTGGGCGGAGCCGAGACCCACGCGAATCCGCTGCGCCTGTTTCGCCGTTACCGTGCGGTACAGATAGACCGAACAGTTGTATCCATCCAGTTGGTAGAACGCACCGTCGGGCAGATCGGCGCGCTTCTTCCACGATGCGTCCAGCGTGACCCCGCGCTCGGGAGCATACGCGGTGCGGTGTGCTTCCTCCTGATTCGCGGCTTCGAAAGGCCCGGCCATGTGCCAATCGCCCCAGGCCGGCTGCGATGCCAGAAGTTCCTCCTGCTGCTTCAGGTCGGCGCTGGTCCAGGCTTCGATCTCCAGTTCGGCGGCGGCGGACAGCCGCAGGCCGGAGATTGGCCGGGCGGCGGCGAACTCCACCTGCTGCTCCTGCGTGGAGCCCAGCTTCGTCCAGGACTGCTCCATCATTGGCAGCCGCGCACGCATGTCCTGTTCCCACAGTTGCTGAGCGGAGTCCAACTCCGGCGACGGCGTATCCAGAAGCTTTGCAAGGGGGGCGTAGGCCGCGCGGCGGCGATCCAGTTCCTCACGGTCCCCGCGGAACACCTTCAACTCCTGGTCAATCTGGATGGAGCTTTCGGCGGTGGAATTGAAGAAGGCATAGAGGCGGTAGTAATCCTTCTGAGTAAATGGATCGTACTTATGGTTGTGGCACTGGGCGCAACCGATGGTGGTTCCAAGCCAGACGGTGGCGGTGGTTTCCAGGCGGTCTTTCACAGCGGCGTCGCGGAACTCGTCGTCCTTGGATCCGGCTTCGCTATTGATGAGCGTGTTGCGATGAAAGCCGGTGGCGATGATCTGGTCTTCGGTGGCGCCGGGCAGAAGATCGCCGGCGATCTGTTCGATGGTGAACCGGTCGAACGGCATGTTGCGGTTGAAGGCGTTGATCACCCAGTCGCGCCACGGCCAGATGGAGCGGGGCTCGTCGCTTTCATAGCCGTTGGTGTCGGCATAGCGGGCCAGATCAAGCCACCACTGGGCCCATCTTTCGCCGAAGCGCGGAGACGCCAGCAGGCGGTCAACCTGCTTTTCGTAGGCGTCAGGGGAGCGGGCTTCGAGAAAAGCATCAATCTCAGCGAGGGTGGGAGGAAGCCCTGTGAGGTCGAGCGAAACACGCCGGAGCAGCGTTTCCTTTGCGGCTTCGGGCGACGGCGAGAGCCCTTCGGCTGCCAGGCGGGCACGGATCAGCGTATCGATGCCGGACTGCGCTGGCCGCTTGGGCGCGATGTAGGCCCAATGCCTGCGAATTTCCGCATTGGTCACGCCGACGTGGTCCGGCCATATTGCGCCAGCATCGATCCATTCACGAATGCGGCGGATTTCCTCATCGCCCAGCTTGCCGCCGGGAGGCATAGGGGGCACACCCGCCGCCCCCGTGAGACGGGCTGTGAGCAGGCTGTTGGCGCTGTCGCCGGCCTTGATGGCGGGACCGCTTTGGCCCCCGGCAAGGAACGTAGCCCTGGAATCGACCCGTAGCCGGGCCATCTGCGTCTTCGGCCCGTGGCAGCCGGAGCAGGCGCGCTGGAAGATCGGGAAAACCTCGCGCTCAAAGTCCGCGGCCGGGCACAGCAGCGCGGCCGACGCGAGGGCGGCGACGCGAAGGATTGTCATCTGCTTACGATCTTACTGGATTCCGGGGGTGAACCTCGATAGCGGTATCCTGGACTCTGTGCCAACCTTTCGTGTGGATGAACTCGCCGGGCGTCTGGGGTGTGCCGTTGCCGGCGACGGCGGCGTCACGATCTCCGGCGTTGCGGGGATTGAGCAGGCGGGTCCTCAGGATCTGACATTCCTTTCGAACCCGAAGTACGGCCCGAAGGCCAGGCAGACGCGCGCCGGCGCGATGCTGGCCCAGAAGCCGGTTGAGGGGCTGAACTGCGCTTTCCTGCTTTCAAAGAATCCCTATCTCGATTTCGCCCGCGTGCTGGAGTTGTTCTATCAGCCTCCCAGACCCGCGCCAGGCATCCATCCCACCGCGGTAATCGCAGCCGATGCCCGGATTGGCGAAAACGCCTCGATCGGAGCGTACGCGGTGATCGGTGAGGATGTCGTCATCGGCAACAACGCCATCCTTCACCCGCACGTCGTGATCTATGCCGGCACGCACATCGGCGACGATTTTACGGCGCATGCAAACGCCGTCGTCCGCGAGCACTGCCGCATTGGCAACCGCGTCATCCTGCAGAACGGAGTGGTGCTGGGCGGCGATGGCTACGGTTTCGCCAAGCGGGAGGATGGAAGTCACTATAAGATCGTCCAGTCGGGCATCGTCGTGGTGGAGGACGACGTGGAGGTGCAATCCATCACGTCGGTGGACCGCGCATCGATCGGCGAGACCCGCATCCGGCGAGGGGCGAAGATCGACAGCCTGGTGCAGATCGGGCACGGCTCAGTGGTTGGCGAAGATAACATCATCTGCGCGCAGGCGGGTTTGGCCGGCTCATCCATTTTGGAAAAAAACGTGTTGCTGGCCGGGCAGGTGGGAATCTCCGGGCACCTCACCATTCATGACAACGTGGTGGTGTACGCGCAAAGCGGCGTGGGCGGCGACGTGGAGGCCGGCTCTATTATTTCCGGCTCCCCGGCTTATGACGTGCGCCAGTGGCTGCGGACCATCACCGCCCTGCCGAAACTTGGCGACCTGGTGAAAACGGTACGCGCGCTGGAGCGAAAAGTGGCCGAGCTTGAAGCCGCGACCCTAGAAAAACCCTAAGGCTAGTATTTTATTAGATAGTACTGAATATACTAGTCCACTGACCGGAACAGTCCCAATCCCTAGTCTGGGGTGGATGCGATTCCTTATCTCCCTGCTACTGGCGTTTCCGGCCTTTGCCCAGGTCGGCGTTCCTGGTTCCTTCTTCTCCTCCGCCAACGGCCAGCCCGCAAATTGCAGTACCGTTGCGGGTTTTCCGGCGCCGGCGGTTTGCACCGCCCCCGGTGAACTGCCACTGGGTTCGTTTCCCGTACCGGCCCAGGGTGGTACGTACTCCGATCCGAATTTCGGCTCCACCGTGCGTATACTCACCCCGGCCGGGCAGAACCGCCACAGCTACTCCTCGCCCACGGCGATGAGCACCTCCGGAAAGTACGCGCTGGTGACGTTGAACAGCAACACTACGGCAATCATCGACACAACGACGGGCGTCCCGGTCCGGCAGATGGCGCGCAAACAGCGTTCCTGGAGTTCGGGCGAGGCGGTGTGGGACACCAGAAGCGATACGGTGCTCTACTTCCTTTCCGGCTATTGGAATGGGGTGAAGTGGATCAATGACCGGCTGATGAAGTACGACGTGGCGGCCGATGTGGAGACGCTGGTTCAGGATTACGCGCTTGCGCCGTACAATTTCGCGTGGGTGGCGCGCGGTGGAACGGGCGACATGTCAAAAGACGGGTGGCTGCCGTTCTACACGCCCGAAAAGGTGTGCGTGGTGCAGGTGGCCTCCGGCAACACAGTTTGCGCCGCCTATTCGAATGTGGGCGGTTTGCCGTGGACGTTTATCGACTTTGTTTCCATTTCGAAGGGGCCGGACCGCTCCACCGGCAAGCATTACGTGATGATGCAGGGCCAGCCGGCCAACGCGATGTTCGAGTTCGACCCGGCGGCCGGGACGCTGACGTTCCAGTTCCGCGGGCCGGAGATGCCCTCGGCGGTAATGGGCTGGGGGAACGGCAACGGCGTGTGCGAACCGGGGGAATCATGCCTGGCGCAATCGCATTCCGACACGTTCGAAGATTCGATGGGGAATCAGTATCTGGTGCGCGCGGTGCAGTTACGCAACCCGTGTAGCTGGGTGCTGACCACGATGCGCATGAGCGCCGGGCTGGGGATGGTGAAAGGTGTGGCCGAAGGCGGAGGCCGGACCGACGTGGCGCTGCTGGCCCGCTGCGCCAGCACCCCCTGGCCGGGTCTGCACGTCGGCTGCGCGCGTAAATCGCCGTTTTGCTCCATCAGCCTGGAAAACAGGCCGCTACTGCCGTCACCGTTGCGCGATGGCGCCCCGTATAACGGCGAGATCTGGGTGATGCGCGACAATGGAGCCGAGTTCCGCCGCGTGGCCATGCATCGCAGCGTGATTCAGACTTACTATGACCAGCCGCGCGTCTGCATCTCCGACACCGGAGCCAAGGTGCTTTGGGACTCGAACTTTGGAGTACCGAACTCCTACCGGGTAGTGGTGGCCGAAAGCGGAATGCGCCAACTGCTGAGGCTTGTATTTTAGAGCGGCTGGCATATACTGGAGTCGTGCCCCGCCAACCTCTACTCCCCGGTAGCGGGTCTGTCGGACTCCTCGTCGTTCTGGCGCTTTCGCTTCCAGTCAGCGCGCAGACCGGCGTTCCGGGCTCGTTTTTCTCCTATCTCAACGGACCAAATTACTGCACAGCGGCGCCGGGCTTTCCGGCGCCCGCTCTTTGTACCGCTCCCGGAGAAGTGCCTCTGGGTTCGTTCCCCCTGCCCTCTCCCGGCGGTACTTACATCGATCCCAACTTCGGCGCGACGGTACGGATTCTGACCGCGGCGGGCCAGAATCGCCACGCCTATTCCTCGCCTTCCGTCCTCTCCACCACCGGAAAGTATGCGCTGGTGACGCTGAATAGCACCACCACGGCCATCCTCGACACCACCACGGGCGCGCCGGTGCGCCAGATGCTGCGCACGCAGCGTACCTGGAGCTCAGGCGAGGTGGTATGGGATACGGCATACGACCACATCCTGTACTATCTTTCCGGTTATTGGAACGGCGTCCGCTGGATCAATGACCGGTTAATGCGGTACGACATCCTGGCTGACACGGAGACGCTCATCCGCGATTTTGCTCAGGGTCCCTACTATTTCCCGTGGATCATGCGCGGAGGCACGGGCGACATGTCGCGGGACGGCTGGCTGCCGTTTTATACTCCAGACCAGGTTTGCGTGGTGAATGTGCGAAATGCCCGGACAATCTGCGCCACTTACACGAATGCCGGCGGGCTTCCGTGGACTCTCATCGACTTCGTCTCGATCTCAAAAGGGCGGGAGCGGACGACGCGCAAGCACTACGTGATGATGCAGGGCCAGCCCTCAAACGCCATGTTCGAGCTTGACGCGCAGCGCGGGCGGCTCACTTTCCTCTTCCGCGGCCCCGAAATGCCTTATGAGTTGATGGGCAATGGCGACGGCGACGGCGTATGCGAGCCCGGAGAATCGTGCATGGGCCAATCGCATTCCGATACTTTCGAGGATGCGCAGGGAAATCAGTATCTGTTGCGCGCGGTGCAGTTACGAAGCCCGTGCAGTTGGGTGCTCAGTTCATTCCGCATGGCGGCAGGGCCGGCAATGGCCACTAGCGGGCGGACGGACGTGGCGCTGCTGGCGCTCTGCGGAACAACGCCGTGGCCGGCGATGCACATCGGCTGCGCGCGGGAGACGTCTTATTGCGCCGTTACGCTGGAGAACCAGCCGGTGCTTCCCGAACCGGTGCGTAACGGCGCTCCTTATAACGGCGAGATTTGGGTGATGCGCGGCAACGGACTGGAATTCCGCCGCCTCGCCATGCATCGCAGCGTGATCCAGAGTTACTATGATCAGCCGCGCGCTTGCATCTCCGATAACGGGCGCACGGTCCTGTGGGACTCCAATTACGGCGTCCTCGGTTCGCAGCGTGTGGCCGTCGCCGGGACCGGGTTCTAGCGAATGACCATCGTGACGCCGGACTGCGCCGGCACACTGCCGATACGAACGTCCAGCGATACCGTGCCGGGCTGCGCGGCCAGCGGAACGATGGCGTTGATCTGGAGCAAGCCGGCGGTTGCGCCGACGGCGCCGCCCTTGTAGAGCACCTCTGCCCGCGCGCCGCCGATGAAGACGTCCACGGGCGCAACAGCCTGGGGCAGATCCGCCCCGGTCAGCTTACCGTCTTCGGCGGGAGGAGTGAGCAGGCCTTCGCCGGTGGCATAGATGATGACGAAGTCTCCGCGCAGGGCGGGATTACCCACGCCGTTGAGGCTGAAGTTGCTGTTCTGCACCGCGCCCGGACCGGAGCCCGAAGCCTGGGTGGTGAACAGGCCCGGGGCTACGGCCGCCAGCGGCAACTCGTATTCATTGGACCGCACGCCCTGCGCTTCCACCACCACCTTGACGCTGCTTTTGCCGGCCGTGTTGTAGGGAACGATCGCCGCCGTGACGTCCTGGCGGGTGAAGACGATGGCGCCCGGCGTGGTGTCGAACAGGACGCGTACGCCGGCCACGGACTTGGAGAGGAAGAGCCCGTCATCGGTAAGCTGCGCGCCGGATAATTCGGCCGGGCCGAGCCGGGAGCCGAAGACGGCAACGATGGTTCCCGGGGCGGCGGAGTTGCGCACGAAGCTGGCGGCGTTGGTAATTGAAGTGATCACGGGGTTATCGGAGCCCGCCTGGCGGACCTGGAAAATCTGGCCGCTCACGTTGATCGCTCCGGCGCGCGATTGTTGCGATGTGTTTGCCGCCACGCGGTAGGAGATGGAACCGTTGAGGTTCCCCGTGTTGCCGGCGGTGACGGTGATCCAGGTTTGGGAAGGCACGGCGGTCCAGGCGCAGCCG
>JANRLE010000155.1:0-24173 GCA_033762895.1 Bryobacteraceae bacterium
TTTCGGCAGCTTGCGCTTCTTGTCGCCGGAGTCGGCAAAGCGGCTGAAGGCCTCGATGGTGACCTCGGTGGCGCCCATCCAGAAGGCTTTGCTCAGGGTGACTTCGTGACGCGGATTCTCTTCAGGGTCGCACTTGTCGTCCTTCTGATCGGACGGGACGCAGCCCATCTGGAACTTGCCCGGCGTTACGAAAACATACTCCTGGCGGTCGGTGCGATGCGTCTGCGGGAGTTTGGTGAACAGGTCTACCGGTGGTGGCGGCACGGCCTTCTTCACCGGTAGCGGAGCGGTGAAGTAGAACGACTGTGTGAGGGGCGCGGAAATCTTGGGAAAGAAGATCGGCTGCTGGCGCTGATTGGAAGCGGCCAGCACTTCGCGCTGGATTTCAGCGAGGCTCTCCAGTATCTTCAGTCCCGGCCTGCGCACGGCGCGCGCGAGGGAACTGGCCAGCAGACCGGCGGCCGCGCCCGGATCGGGCACCGTCAGATTGGGCGCGGTGGAGAGAGTGACGGCGATTTCCGTGGAGCCGGTGAGTTCGGGCACCGTGAGTCCGGGAGCGGTGGACTTGGCGGCCAGTGCGGGCGCGTCGCGCGCGCCGTCCACGAAAATGAGCTTCAACCCCGCCTTGCGTTCTTCGAGTTCCTCCTGAAGGCGCGTGAGGGAAAGGCTGATGGTGGAAATATCGTCGTTGACAGCCGGGTTAAAATCGACGGCCAGCAGGAAGTTGTCCTGGTTGGCCTGCACGCCGTAGCCGGAGAAGTAGACCACGCACTGATCGCCCGGCCTCACGCGGGAGAGGAAGCGGCTGTTCAGTTCCTCGAACAACGTCACCAGACGGCGGTTGTCAATGACGGTGACATCGAAGCCCGTGGCTCGCAGCGCCTCTTCGGTGACGGCGCGATCCTGGGCGGCCGAGGGCAGCGGCGGCAGGTGCTGGTAGGCCGAGTTGTTGATCAGCAGCGCAAGACGGCGCGGCGTGTCCTGGCCACGGAGACCGATGGCCGGCAGCAGTACGAGGCTCAATGCCGCAATGGCGCGATTCATGCTCTCTTCCCTATCAGACTATAACGCCGAGGCGGCCTGATTGGGCTCCCACAGAACTTCCGGCGCGCCTGTCTTCCAGTTCACCCAGCGGCTCCAGACAAAGAGGGCGTCACTCAAGCGGTTGAGGTAGGTAATGGCTTCCGGCGGGACGGTTTCCTGCCTGGCCAGCGCCACCAGTCCGCGTTCGGCTCGCCGGCAGATGGTGCGGCACAGATGCAGTTCGGCGTTGATGCGGCTGCCGCCCGGCAGGACGAAGGAGCGCAGTGGGCCAAGCGGCTGATTCATCTCGTCGATTTCGCGTTCCAACTGATCGATCTCGCCCTGCGTGACCCGCGGCTGCCTGGGATGCACGTCTTCGGGAAGCGTGGCCAGGATGCTGCCGAGGTTGAACAGTTCATGCTGCACGCGGCGCAGAATGGCCAGCATGCGTCCCATGTCCTTGCGATGACCTGTCAGTTCGTCCAGGGTGACGGTGGCCAGTCCGATGGCGGCATTCAACTCGTCGATGGTTCCATAGGATTCAATGCGCAGCGAGTCTTTGGGCACCTGCTGGCCGCCCACCAGGCTGGTGCTGCCCTGATCGCCGCGCCGCGTGTAAATGCGATTCAGCGCCAGGCGGGGTTCATTGAAGGGAGCTTCAGACACTCTTCATGGTAGCTTGCCGCTTTCGCCGGCAAGAAAGTCGAAATCGCAGCCGAGGTTGGCTTGTGTCACGTGGTCGAGGAAAAGCTTTCCGAAGCCGCGGGTGTAATGCGGCGCGGGCGGTGAAAACGCGGTGCGGCGGATGGCGAGTTCCTCCTCGCCGACGTGCAGGTGCAGCGCGCGGCCCGCCACATCGAGCGTGATCTCATCGCCGGTGCGCACCAGCGCCAGCGGCCCGCCGATGGCCGATTCCGGCGCCACGTGCAGCACCACTGTGCCAAAGCTGGTCCCGCTCATTCTGGCATCGGAGATGCGGACCATGTCCTTCACGCCTTTCTCCACCATTACTTTGGGCAGCGGGATGTAGCCCCACTCGGGGAAGCCGGGCGCGCCTTTCGGTCCGCCGTTCTTCATCACCAGCACGGTGTTTTCATCCACGGGCAGGTCGGGGCGGTCAATCTCCTTGAGCATCTGCTTGTAGTTTTCAAACACGTAGGCGCGGCCGCGATGCTGCAGCAGGTGGGGCGAGGCGGCGGTGTGCTTGATCACGGCGCCATCCGGGGCAAGATTGCCCTTCAGCACCACCGTTCCGCCCTCGGGCGAAAGGGGCCGGTCCAGCGGCCGGATGACATCGTCGTTCCAGCATTCGGCGGAGGCGACGTTCTCCCCTATGGAGCAGCCGGTGACGGTGAGGCAATCGGGATGGAGCATGGGCAGCATTCGATTCATGACGGCGGGCAGGCCGCCGGCGGCGAAAAAGTCCTCCATCAGGAATTCACCCGACGGCTTGACGTTGGCCAGGCAAGGTGTCCGGGACGAAATGGCATCGAAGTCCTCCAGCGCCAGTGGCACGTTGGCGCGTCCGGCGATGGCCAGCAGGTGAACGACGGCGTTGGTGGATCCGCCGATGGCCATGTCGATTTTGATGGCGTTCTCAAACGCCTGGCGGGTGAGGATGCGGGACGGCCGCAGGTCTTCGCGCACCATTTCGACGATGCGGAAGCCGGAGCGTTCGGCCAGTTCCAGGCGCCGGGAATCGGGCGCGGGGATGGCGGCGCAGCCTGGCAGCGCCAATCCCAGCGCTTCCGCCATGGCGGCCATGGTGGAGGCCGTGCCCATCACTGTGCAGGTGCCGGCGCTGCGGGCGATGCAGCCTTCCAACTCCACCCACTGCTCCCCGGTGATGCGGCCGGCGCGATATTGATCGAAGAGCTTGCGGCCATCCGAGCCCGCGCCGATTTTCTGATTGCGCCACAGACCGCTGAGCATGGGGCCCGCGGTGACGACGATGGCGGGCAGATCGGCCGATGCCGCGCCCATGATCTGCGCGGGCACGGTCTTGTCGCAGCCGCACAGCAGCACGACGGCGTCAATGGGATTGCCGCGGATGGATTCCTCCACGTCCATCGCCATCAGGTTGCGATAGAGCATGGTGGTGGGTTTCATGAACATCTCGCCCAGCGACATGGTGGGGAATTCAAAGGGCACGCCGCCGGCCGCCCAGACGCCGCGCTTGACGGCCTCGGCCACCTGCTTCAGGCTGATGTTGCAGTTGGTGAGTTCGCTCCAGGAGTTGCAGATGCCGATCATCGGCTTGCCGTCGAAGATGTGGCGGCCCAGACCCTCTGAGCGAAGCCATGCTTTTCTGGAGAATCCGTAGTATTCCGGGGTGTCGAACCACTCGCTGCTGCGCAGTTTCATAAAGCCCAAGTATAGTAGAGAGTTGCGTCCGTTCCTTGCCATTTTTCTGATCGTGCCGCTGGCCGGGCAAACGTGGGACCCGGGAGATCGCATCAATGCGGCGATCGGACGGGCGGCGCATGAGAAGCTGAAGTTCAGCTTCGAGTTCCGCTCTCGCTATGAGCATCGCGACGGGCCTTTGTTCGGGCGCAATCCGGATGTGACGGCGGACCTGGTGCGGACGCGCTTCGGCGTGACAGCGAATCCCGTGCCATGGCTGAAGATTTCGGCGTTGGCGCAGGATGGCCGGTCGCCGTGGTATGGGCCGAATGCGCCGAACAATATCCGCGATCCGCTGGACCTGCAGGAAGGCTACGTGGAGCTTTTCGGAAACCGCAAGACCGGGTGGCAGGTGGTGGCGGGACGGCAGATGCTGGGCTATGGCGAAGGAAGGCTGATCGGGTCGCCGCAATGGGCGGCGCTGGCGAGGACCTGGGATGCGGGCCGTGTGCGTTACCGCCTGGCGAAGGCCGAGTTCGAGTTTCTGGTGGTTTCACCGATCAAAGTGCGGATCGGCGAGTTTAACGTGCCTGTGTTCGGGGATCGTATCTGGGGCATGTACAACGTGTTTCCGAATCTGATTGGCAAGACGTTGCTGGAGTTGTATCTCCTGCGGCACGACCAGAATCGCATCGGCGGGTTTGTGGGCGGCAACCGGGCGGCGGGGACGGACCGGCTGGGAGTGAACACGTTCGGCGGCAGGTGGGTGGGCAAGCTGGTTGCCGGCTGGAGCTACAGCCTGGAAGGCGCACTGCAGAACGGGCGCCGCGGACCGGCGGAAATGAAGGGCGCGGCCTGGCATTCGGCGTTTACGCACAAGGTGAATGTGGCGGGCCGGGCGGCCGACTTATCGCTGGAATACAACTTTGCGTCGAAGGATTTCGACCAGATGTACCCGGCGATTCACGATAAATACGGCCACATCGACGCCTTCGCCTGGCGTAATCTGCACAACGCGCGGGCGCTGCTGGTGACGCCGGTAAGCAAAGCCCTGACCGTGAACCTGATGTATGACGAGTTCTGGCTGGTGTCCAAGCGCGACCCGGCTTATGCGATCAACAACCGGCCGATTGCGCAGGCGGCCGATGGGTCAGCGGGGCGCTATCTGGGCCGGGAGTTTGACGTCTATTCCACTTACCGGATCAAGCATTGGCAGTTCGGGGCCGGCGTGGGTTATGTGATGAAGGGCGGGTTCGTGAAGGCGACGACACCGGGGGCGACGCCGTGGTTCGCGTATTTGTTTCACACGTATTCGTTTTGAGCGAACTTACTGCTGGTGAGCGCCCGGAAAAGGCACAAGTTCCACGAGGTCAGCGTCGGGTGCCGATATCGCTGGATTCGGCGGCGGCAGAGGCTTTCCTTCCTCCAGGATTGCCTGAGCCAGATCCTCCAGCGCACTCGCGATCATCAGTCGCGCGTCGGCAAGATCAAAACCCTGGCTGGCGGCTCCGGGGAAGTCCAGAGCCTCGGCCACAACCATCTTCCCCTTCGGTCCCGGCATGTAATAGGCAACATGGTAGTGCAGCATCACCTCATCATAAACGTTTGCGCCGACGTTGGGCTTGCTCACGGCACCGGCTGCACCAGCGTACCTTCTGTAAGCGTGTTAGGCGGATGTACGATCACACGCGTGCCGGGCTCCAGTCCCCTGACCACTTCCACCTCCAGCGGAGACCGGTGTCCGATTTCCACCTCGTGGCGGCGGGCCGCTCCGTTGGCGATGGTGTAGGCGCACCATTTTTCGCCGCAGCGGAACAGGGCGCTGGCCGGCGCCTTGATGACCTTCGCCGCCGACCAGACAATGATCTGCGCCTCCACGCGATAGGCGTCGCCCAACGGCCCGGGAGGGTCCACAAAATCGAGGATCACGTTCACGCGCTGTTCCTCAATGCCCAGCGCGGAGACCTTGCGGAACGCGGAAGGTTCCACGCGGCGCACGCGGGCCGCGATTGCGTGGCCGCCGCCCCAATTGATCAACCGGGCCGGTGTTCCGGGGCGGATCTTCACGGCCTCAGTGGACAAAACGTCGATGACGACCTCCAGTTTGCCGGCATTTCCCAGCGTGACCAGCGGATCGCCGGCGCGCACGACGCGTTCGCTCTTTTCCTGGATACGCAGGACGCGGCCTGAGACAGGGGAACGGACCGGAACGGGCTGGCTGGTGGCGGTCTGCTGGCTTTCGAGCGTTGCCTCAAGCGCGCGCACGTCGGCTTGAGCGGCCAACAATTGCGCCTCAATGGCGGCGACGTCCTTGGCCGCCACGGTTTCCGCAACGCGCGCCCGTTCGGCGGACTCGGCGGCAATGTCGCCGGTTCTGGCCAAAGACTCGGCTCGCTCGCGGTCGCGCGCGGCCTGCTGCAACTGGGCCTCCGCGCGGGCGCTGGTGGCGCGCACTTGTGCAACCACGGCGCGGGCTGCGCGAAGTTTCTCCTCCACTTCCTTACGGGCCAGCGGATCGAGCGGCGTGGGATAAATGGTGGCGACGGTTTGTCCTGCGCCAATGGCGTCACCCTCGTCCAGTTGCATGCGCGCCAGCCTTCCGGCCACCGGGGCCGAGATCAGGTAGTGATTCACGGCGCGGGTTTCACCGTCTTCGTCGATGCTCGCCTCAAGCGGTCCTTCCTTCACCTCGCCCAGTTCCACACGCACCGGGTTTGGCTGGAAGGCTTCCCACACCAGCGCGGCAATTCCCGCTACGGCCAATGCGGCCAGCAGCCGTGCGCGGATCTTCTTTCCGTTGAGTTTGGGCATTTCACTCCCGGGTTTTCAGTACCCCAATCAGGTCGAGTTTATGCAACCGCACGATAATCAGTAAGGCGCTCAGGCACGCCGCGGCCAACACGATCAGGAAAGCGAAAGCATAGGTCCGGGCGCTGACGATGAGCGGCATCCGGTAAAGCTCAGTGGCCATGGCGGAGATGAGCATTGCGGCCATGGCGTAGCCGATGGCGTAGCCCACGGGCACGGCGGCGAAGGTGAGAATGGCCTGTTCGCCCAGCAGCAGCCTGGAGACTTCGCCATGTGTGAATCCGAGCACGCGCAGGCTGGCGAGTTCGTGGCCGCGTTCAGAAAGGGCGATGCGGGCGGAGTTGTAGACCACGCCGAAGGCGATCACGCAGGCAAAGGACACAAGAATCATGGTAGATGTCATCATGTTTTCGGCGATGGTTTCGAGGAAGCTCTTCTTCATGGCTTCCAGCAGCAGCGCGCCGGCGATGGAGGGCGTCGTTTTGAGGTGGCGGTAGAGTTCGGGCAGGCCCGCCGGGTCGGCTGCCAGATAGGCGCCCGAGATCACGCCATCCTCGCGCATCAGGCGGTTGAGCGCATGCATGTCCATGTAGGCGAACAGGCCGATCATGTCGTCCACGGTGGCCGCGACAGGCGCCTGCCAGGTGGGCCGTTGCCCTTCGATGACTTCGACGGTGAGACGATCGCCCGGACGGACGGCCATGATCTCCGCCAGTTTCCTGGAGATCACAAGGCCTTGTTCGGGCAGGGTGATTACCTGGAGGTTCCGGTCCAGGACCCGGTTGAGTTGCGCCCCCGCCGGGAGTCCGAAAATGGCCAGCCGGCGTTTCCGATGTTCATGCTTTAGCCGCACGGCCACCAGCCGGAACGGCTCCATTTGCAAAACGGCGGGCAAGCGCCCGATGTCGAAGCCGGCCGACGGCGAGGAGGGATTGTTCAGCCACAGCGATACGTCCTGGCGCATGGCATGTGTGAACTGCACGTCGAGGATGTAGTCGATGGTGTCCACGAAGAAGCGGCCCAGAATGAGGATGGCCAATGAGAAGGCGATACCGATGACCGTCAGCGCAGACTTTCCTTTGCGGCGATTGATGTTACGCAGGATCATTCGCACCGGGACGGGGAAGTAGAGCGCGAACCCGAAGCGTTCAAGCAGGCCGGCATGGAAACGAGGCGGGCTGGGGGGACGCATGGCCTCGGCAGGTGGAAGCGAAGCAGCCCCGTTTGACGCAAGCCAGGCCCCGATCACGGCCGAACCACAACTGATCAACACGGCGCTGGCTGCAAGTTCCCAACCGACGCGGAAGTGGAGAACGGGGAAGCGGAAGAATTCGGCGTAGAGGTTCGCCAAACCGCGGCCAAGCCATGCGCCGAGCAAAATGCCGGCTCCGGCGCCGGGAGCCACGGTCATCATGGCGAACTTGATGTAGCTCCATCCGATGGCGGCGTGCGTGTAGCCGAAGGCTTTCAACACCCCGATTTCGGCGCGCTGCGTGCTGACCAGGCGTGACAGTACGATGTGGATGAGCAGTGCCGCCACACCCAGAAAGATGGCGGGAATGAACGTGCCGGTGACGCGGTCCTGAGAGATTTCATCGCTGAGGAAGCGGTGTGACACCTGTTCTTCGCGATCGTAGGCGCCGCGCCCGCCGTAGGGTTCCAGGATGTGGTCCAGGCCGGCGGCGACGGCGTTGGGATTGGCTCCCGGCGCAAGCGCGACGGAAAGGTCGTTGAATCCGCCCTCCATGTCATAGGCTGGGCCCAGAACATCGCGGCTCATCCAGAGCACACCGAAACGCCTGTTGTCGGGCAGTACCTCCGTGCCGCGGATTTCGTAGACATACTCCGGCGAAAGGGCGATTCCTGTGATGCGAAGGCGTTCCCAGTGGCCGTTGATCACCGCGCCGATCTCATCGCCGGGATTTAGCTTGTTGGCGGAGGCGAACGCCTCACTGGCCAGCACTTCTCCGCGCCGGCCAGGCTCCACGTAGCGGCCCCTGCGGATGAAGATATCGTTGAGCATGGGGCGCGGGCCTGGCGGGATCGAGATCAGGCGGCCGGTGGCGGGCTCGTCCAATCCGGGCACGTCAAGCAGGGCGTCCACCACCACGCGCGTTTCCACGGCGGCGACGCCGGGAATCTCGCGAATGCGCGCGGCGATGGATTCGGGTGCGCGCTTGGCGGCGGCGAACAGATCCGCGAAGCGGTAATGCTGGTAATACTCCGCCTGCGTCGCCACCAGCGCGTGATAGGCGCTGAACATGGTGATGTAAGTGGCGACGCCACACATCACCACTAACGCCACGGCGATTACCTGCCCTCTCAGGTGAATCAGGTCGCGAAACAGTTTCGTGTTCAGCGGGCTCATGTGGGTCACCAGGAAAGAGCGGACGGCGCCGCCTTGGTCTCATTTCGCTCCACGCCGGCGATGTCGCCGCTGGAGATGTGGATGACGCGATCGGCCATGCGCGCGATGGCCGCGTTATGAGTGATGACGGCAGTGATGGTGCCGAGTTCGCGGTTGATCTTTTCCAGCACCTCCAGCACTACCTTGCCCGTGGCGTAGTCCAGCGCGCCGGTGGGTTCGTCGCACAGCAGCACGTCGGGGCGCTTGGCGATGGCGCGGGCGATGGCGACGCGCTGCTGCTCACCTCCCGACATCTGGGCCGGGAAATGGTGCATGCGGTCCTGGAGACCCACCAGGGCCAGCGCGTCGGCTGGTTTCATGGGGTCGTCGCCGATTTCCGTCACCAGCGCGACGTTTTCCATCGCCGTGAGTGACGGGATGAGGTTGTAGAACTGGAAGACGAAGCCGACGTGCTGACGGCGGAAGAGGGTGAGTGCGGCGTCGCCTGCGGCGGTGAGATTGTGATCCAAATAGTGGACTTCGCCGCTGCTGGGTGTGTCCAGTCCCCCAAGAATATTCAGCAGCGTGGACTTTCCGCTGCCCGAGGGGCCCAGCAGCACCACGAATTCACCGGGGTAGAGATCCAGGTCCACATTGCGTAAGGCATGCACATCGACATCGCCCATGTGATAGACCTTCGACACTCCACGCATTCGGAAGACGGCTTCAGCCATTCCGGTGTCCACTGTAACAGCAGCAAGCGGGCTGCCACATTTGGCACTCGCGTTGCAAATACCGGGGCGGAGGTGTTTTTATGCCAGCCAAGCATTTTCTCTTTCACTCGGCGGCGCGCGAGAAGATCCTGGCGGGGGCGGCCACCCTGGCCGACGCGGTGCGCGTGACGCTGGGGCCGAAATCGAAATCCGTACTGATCGAGAAGAAATTCGGCAGCCCGATTGTCTGTAACGACGGGGTGACCATCGCCAAGGAGACGGAGTTGCCGGACCCGGAGGAGAACCTGGGCGCGCGGATGCTTCGCCAGGCCGCGGAAAGAACGGGCGAGGCGGTGGGTGATGGCACCACAACATCCACCATTCTGAGTTTCGTCATCCTGGCCGACGGCATCCGCAACGTGGCCGCCGGAGCGAGCGCGGTGGATCTCAAGCGCGGTCTGGAGCGCGGGCGGGCAGCGGCGGTGGAGGCGCTGCGGCAGATCTCTCAGCCGGTGAAAACGCGCCTGGAAAAGGCGCAGGTGGCGGCGATTTCCGCTCACAACAATCTGAAGATTGGTCAGTTAGTGGCTGACGCGGTGGAGAAGGTCGGCTCGGACGGCGTGATCACGGTGGAGGAGTCCAAGACCACCGAAACAGTACTGGAAGTGGTGGAGGGCATGCGGTTCGACCGTGGTTACATCTCGCCTTACTTTGTCACCGATGCCGAGAAGATGCAGGCGATTGTGGATGATCCCTACATACTCATCTATGAAAAGAAGATCACCAACATGCGCGACCTGCTGCCGCTGCTGGAGCAGGTGGCGAGGGAAGTGAAGCCGCTGGTGATCATCGCCGAGGAGGTGGAGGCCGAGGCGCTGGCGACGCTGGTGGTGAACAAGCTGCGCGGCGTGCTGGCGTGTGTGGCGGTGAAGGCGCCCGGTTTCGGTGACCGGCGCAAAATGATGATGCAGGACATCGCGATTCTGACGGGCGGCCACCTGATCGCCGAGGAGATCGGGATCAAGCTGGAAAACGTCACGGTAGGGGATCTGGGCCGCGCCAAGCGTGTGATCGCGGACCGCGAGACCACCACCATCGTCGGCGGCGGCGGGGCGAAGGCGGCTATCGATGGGCGGTGCGCCGAGATCCGCAAACAGATTGAGGAGACGACCTCGGATTATGACCGCGAGAAACTGCAGGAGCGGCTGGCCAAGCTGACCGGCGGCGTGGCGGTGATTCGCGTCGGCGCGCCGTCGGAGGCTGAGTTGAAGAGCCTGAAGGAGGCCTTCGACGATGCCATCAGCGCAACCAAGGCCGCGATCACCGAAGGGATTGTGCCCGGTGGCGGGCTGGCGCTGCTGCGTTGTATCAGCGCGGTGGAGAAGGTAGAGGCGGCCTGTGACGGCGATGAGCGCACCGGCGTGCGGATGCTGAAGAAGGCGCTGGAGACGCCGGCGCGCCAGATTGCGGAGAACTCGGCGGTGGACGGCGGCGTGGTGGTGGACCGCATGCGGCGCTCGGCAGGAAATGTGGGTTTTGACGCACAGATGGGCGATTACGCGGATCTGCTGGAGCGCGGCATTATTGACCCGACCAAGGTGGTGCGTGTGGCGCTGGAAAACGCAGTGTCGGTGTCTAGCACGCTGCTGTTGACCGAGGCGACGCTGACCGAGGCCAGGGAGCCGAAGGAAAAAACAAAGGTGCCGGAGGAGTTCGAGTAAGCTATTCTGAACACCTTGTACCGAAGGCCCAAGGAAACCTACATCAGCATCATTGCCGCGGCCGGCATCGCGGCCTACCCGCTGCTCCCATCGGACATCCGTGTCTACGCATTATGGCTGGTGCTGATCAGTGGGGGGCTGCCGCTGGTGTGGGACCTCATCGGCCGCATGCGGATGCGCGAGTTTGGATCGGACATTCTTGCCGGCATCTCCATTCTCAGCGCGACGCTGCTCGGCGAGTACCTGGTGGGGGCGATCGTTGTGCTGATGCTGGCGGGTGGGGCCACGCTGGAGAGCTACGCGGCGCGCCGGGCGGCTTCGGCGCTGGATGCGCTGGCGCGCCGTATGCCGCGGGCGGCTCACCGCCGGGAAAATCACTCTCTCCGCGAGATTGCCGTGGAGAAAATCCGCATCGGCGACACACTGGTGGTTTTTCCCCACGAGATCTGTCCCGTTGATGGCGAGGTGAGCGAAGGGCATGGCCGCATGGATGAGAGCTACCTCACCGGCGAGCCCTACGAGATGTCGAAAACGCCGGGCTGCGAGGTGATTTCCGGCGCCATGAACGGGGACTCCGCGCTGACCATACGGGCCACCAGGCTCACCGCCGATTCCCGCTACGCCAGCATCATGCGCGTCATGCGGGAGACCGAGCAGCGCCGCCCCAAGATCCGCCGCATCGGGGACCGCCTGGGTGCGTGGTATACGCTGCTGGCGCTGGCCGTCGGTCTGGCCGGATGGTATCTGGGAGGCGATGCGAAACGGTTTCTGGCGGTGATGGTGATCGCTACGCCATGCCCGCTGCTGATCGGCATTCCGGTGGCCATCATCGGCGCCATTTCGCTCTCGGCGGGCCGCGGCATCATTGTCCGCAATCCCGGCGCGCTCGAGGAGATCGATTCCTGCCGTACGATGATCCTGGACAAGACCGGAACACTCACTTACGGCCGGCCTTCTCTCACCGAGGTGCTGGTGGCGCCGCCTCTCGACAAAAACGAGGTGCTGCGGCTGGCGGCCAGCCTGGAGCGCTACTCCAAACATCCGTTGGGCGTGGCCATCATGGAAGCGGCGGCCGGGATGCATCTGGAGGAGGCCAGCCACATCAGTGAACCGCCGGGCGAGGGGCTGACGGGAACGGTGGCCGCCCGCCAGGTCCGCATTACGGGCCGTGCCAAGGTGGATGCCGCCGGCCTCCCGCCGCAGGTTTCGGGCCTGGAATGTGTGGTGATGATCGACTCGCAATACGCGGCCACGTTCCGTTTCCATGACCAGCCGCGGCCGGACAGCGCCGGCTTCATTTCGCACCTCCGCCCGAAGCACCTGATGACCCGTGTGCTGCTGGTATCGGGCGACAGGGAATCGGAGGTGCGTTACCTGGCCGGTGTTGTGGGCATCCGGGAAGTGTATGCCAGCCAGAGCCCGGAGCAGAAAGTGGCGATTGTGCGGGAGGCGTCGCGCACGGCCAAGACCCTGTTTGTCGGCGACGGAATTAACGATGCGCCGGCCATGGTCGCGGCCACGGTTGGCGTCGCCATCGGCCGCGGCAGTGACGTCACTGTGGATGCTGCCGACATGGTGCTGCTGGATCCGTCGCTGCGCAAGGTGGACGAACTGATCCACATCGGCCGCCACATGCGTCTCATCGCCATGCAGAGCGCCGTGGGGGGAATGGCGCTTAGCATGGCGGGGATGATCGCCGCCGCAGCCGGCCTGCTGCCGCCACTGGCCGGCGCCGTTGCGCAGGAGGTGATCGATCTGGCGGCCATCCTCAACGCACTGCGGGCGGCGATTCCACCGTCTCAAATCTCCGACCTTGACCAGGATCCGGGTTCGCGGAAGTAAGCGTTGGCGACATATTGCAGAAGCATCCGCTGGGTGTTGAAAAACGATCCGTTAATAGCGATGGCATCGCGCATCACCTTCGCGTAGGCGGTGGGGCGGCCGTAGAACAAGGGAACGATCACCCGTTCCAGCTTGTCGTACATGGACGTGATTTCGGCCCGCTCATTTTCGGGCGTCTCGGTCCCCTCCCCGATCGCCCAGCCCGTGATACCCTCCAGGCAGCCTTCAATCCACCAACCGTCCAGTACGCTCAGGCTCGGCACGCCGTTCAAGGCAGCCTTCATGCCGCTGGTGCCCGATGCTTCCTCGGGCCGCTTGGGGGTGTTAAGCCAAAGGTCAACGCCCGCGTAGAGAAGCGGGGCGATGTTCCAGTCGAAGTCTTCCAGGTAGACGACGGGAATCGCCCCCTTTAACGCCTCGCCGGCTTCGACGACGCGGCGGATCATCGCTTTTCCTCCCTCATCGGCCGGATGCGCCTTTCCTCCGTAGACGATCTGAAGAGGGCCGATTCGGTCGTCGATAGTCCGCAACCGCTCCGGGTTGGAGAACAACAGGCCCGACCTTTTGTAGGTGGCCGCGCGGCGCGCAAACCCGATGGTCATTACGCCAGGATCCAGCCGCACGCCTGTCCGCTTCTCGATCTCGGCGAACAACCGCTGCTTGGCCTGCTGATGCGCCCCGCGGATCTCTTCCAGGGGCACGCCGATGACATAGCGCAGATATAGATTATCGCGCCGCCATTCGGGAATGTGTTTGTCGAATAACTCACGGATGGGCGTAGTCACCCAGGTGTGCGCATGCACGCCATTGGTAATGGCATGGATCGGGTAATCGGGAAACATGCTTCGGGAGACCAGGCCGTGCTCCATGGCCACTCCGTTGACGTAGTGCGAGCCGAACAGCGCCAGATAGGTCATGTTGAGGACCCCGCCCAGGCAGGCCTTGGTGTGTTCGAAGGCGGCCGAACATTCCGGACCGATGACCCGCGCCACCAGGTCGCGGGGGAATTGATCGTGACCCGCGGGCACGGGAGTGTGCGTAGTGAAGACACATTTGCTGCGGACCTCATCCAGGTCGCCGCCGGTGGCACTGATCAGCGGGCGCCCGTTGAGCCGCTGCTCCAGAAGCGCCAGCGTCAGTAGTGCGGAGTGGCCCTCATTCATGTGGTAGCGGGCCACGTGTGTATGCCCGAGCTTCGGAAGAATGTCCACGCCCCCTTTACCCAGAATCACCTCCTGGCAGAGGCGGTAGCGCGCGTCGCCGCCGTAGAGATGATCGGTGAGGGTCTGGTCCCACTCGCTGTTTTCCGGCAGCAGCGAATCGAGCAGATAGACGGGCACGAGGTTTGAGTTCGCCCCGGACAACATATAGCGCCACGCCCGGATCCGGACTTCGCGACCTTCAATCCGTACGCTGACGGTGGGCTTCATGAGTTCCAGGAACTGGTCGGGCTGCCATTCCGGCACAGACTCGGACTGGTTTCCGTAAACGTCCAGGTGCTGCTGGAAATAGCCCTTTCGGTGCAGCAGCGTGATGCCGACGAGGGGGATCTGGAGATCGGCCGCAGCGCGCAGCGTGTCTCCGGCCAACACGCCCAGACCTCCGGCATAAGTCGGCATCGACGGATGGAGAGCGATCTCCATGGAGAAATACGCGACTTCGTTCATGGTCACTCAGAATGCACGCCGCCAGCCAAACAGGAGCGGGCAAAAATGATACAGTGAGGCCGATAGGTTCGAAATGAAACGAAGCCAGTTCCTCTCACTTGCCGCCGCCGCCGCCTTGGCCAACCCCCCGCAGAAACTGAGCAAGGCGGATGTCGACCGCTGGATGAAGGAACTCTCCAACTGGGGCCGCTGGGGTAAGGATGATCAGGCCGGCACGGTCAACCTGATTACCCCGGCAAAGCGGAAGGAGGCCGCCGCGCTGGTGCGCGAGGGAGTCTCCGTATCCATGTCGCGGCCGGTGGAAAAGGCAAAGGCCGTGGACAACGGCAACCCCTTCGAACACCGCATGGAAGACGCCGGTGTCTGGGCCAGCACCTACGTGATGGACTCCTACCATGTGAACTACCACGGCTTCGCGCACAGCCATATGGACGCGCTCTGCCACATGTTCATTGGCGGCAAAATGTACAACGGTTTCGACGCCAAGACGGTAACCAGGCAGGGCGCCGGCAAACTGGCGGTGACCGCGTTTCAGAACGGCCTGTTCACGCGCGCCGTGCTGATGGACATCCCCGCGCTGAAGGGGAAAAAGTATCTGGAGCCCGGCGAAGCCATTCATCCGGAAGAACTGGAGGCCTGGGAAAAGAAATCGGGGGCCCGCGTGCGCGCCGGCGATGCCGTGCTGCTGAACACCGGCCGCTGGCTGCGGCGCGCCGAAAAAGGACCGTGGGATCTGGCAAAGCAGGCCGCCGGACTATACGGCACCTGCGCCCGGTGGCTGAAGCAGCGCGATGCGGCGATCATCGGATCCGATTCGGCTTCCGACGTCGCTCCTTCGGGAGTGGATGGGGTCAACCAGCCGATCCACCAGCTTTGCCTGGTTGCCATGGGCATGCCCATTCTGGATAATCTGGATCTAACGGAGGTGAGCGCGACGGCCGGCCGGATGAAGCGGTGGGAATTCCTGCTGTCGGCGGCGCCTTTGCGAGTGGAAGGCGGAACGGGATCTCCCATGAATCCGATTGCGACCTTCTGAAAGCCGGGGATGAAGAAATCTGGTAGAGCAACGATAGAAGATGTCGCGAAGCTGGCGGGTGTCTCCATCGCGACGGTTTCGGCGGTAATCAACGGTTCCGTTCCCGTCAGTCCCAAACGCACGAAACTGGTGCGTGAGGCGATGGCGGCACTGAATTACCGGCGCAATGAGCGGGGCCGGTCCCTGCGCACGGGCCGCAGCGGCGTCATCGGCGTGGTGGTGCCGGACGTGACCAACCCCTTCTACCCCGAACTCCTTCGCCATGTGGAAGCGGCGGCGCGTCTGGGCGGATATTCGGTGATGCTGTGCGATTCGCGCGACAACCGCGAAGAGGAACGGCGCCAGATCGAGGTGCTTCATGGCCGCGGCGCCGACGGCGTGTTGGTGACTTCGTGCGACACCACGGCGTCCTATGACTGGCTGGAAGACCTGCAACTGCCCGCCGTGTTCATGGAACGCGGTCCGATGAGCGGCAACCTGCGCGTGCTGGCCACCGATCACGCGAGCGCCTCCTACGTCGCGGTGCGCCACTTTCTGGAATTGGGCCATGAGCGCATCGCGTTCCTCATCACGCGGCCCACGCTGTCGAGCAACACCCTGCGGCTGGAAGGCTTCTGCCGCGCGTTGGAGGAAGCGGGGCTGGCCGTGCCGATGGAATATCTGCGGTCTGACCTGAGCGGCGCCGATGAGGCCTTTGTGGCGTCCAGTGAGATGCTTGCGCTCGATCAGCCACCAACGGCCATTCTCAGCACGAACAGCCTGTTGCTGCTCGGCTCGGCGCGGGCCGTGCGGGAACATGGGTTGAACTGCCCGGAAGATGTCAGCCTGATTGGCTTTGACGACAACCCCTGGACCGAGCATTTTAATCCGCCGCTGACGACGCTGGTGCAGCCCAAGCGCGAGTTGGCGCAGGAGGCCGTGCGCGTCCTGGTTTCCCAGATTGAAGGCGATGAACTGGACGTGGCGCCTCCGGCCCTCCCGGTGGAACTGCGCCTGCGCAAGTCCACGGCGCCTGCCAAGGTGGCCGCGATGGCCGGGTGAGGGTTATGTTTCTGATTCTGTGGCTTGCTTTGGCCTCGCCGGTTTCGGCGGAATCCATTCTCGCGGTTTTCGCGCATCCCGATGATGAGACCACGGTGGGCCCGTTACTGGCCAGGTACGCGGCCGAGGGTCACACGGTCCGGCTGTTGACGCTGACCTCCGGTCAGATCGGAACGGCCAACACGAAACTGAAGGCCGGTGACGAATTGGGCGCGGCGAGGGAGGAAGAACTGCGGTGCGCCTGCCGCGGGCTGGGGATCGGTGAACCAGAGTTGGGGCGGTTCATGGACGGCGGTGTGAATACCGGCCCAGCGCTCGAGAAGATGGCGCAGAAGGTCCGGCAGATGTTTGAGCAGGCGAAGCCGGATGTGGTGATCACATGGGGGCCCGACGGATTGACCGGGCATCCCGATCACCGGGCTGCGGGCGCCGTGGCAACACAGGTTTTTCAGCGCCAGGGACTGCTGCCTCACAAGGCGCGCAAGCTTTATTACGTGGCCTATCCCGAATCCCTGTTCGCGAACTTTCAATCGGACAATCAGATCCTGAAAGGGCTGGCCGCCGCCATCTCCTCGCGCGTGGTGAGTGACGCCTTCGTCACCACCGTAGTGGATGCGGGCAGGTATCTGGACCAGGCCCAGGCCGCCATCCGGTGCCACAAGACTCAATGGCCGCCGCAACAGATGCAGGCGATGGCCGACCTGAATTCGAAAGTGCTGAAGGGCAAGGTCTACCTGCGGCTTGCGCTCTCAAGTAAGCCACTGCCGCGTTCGTTGCGCGAGAAGGACATTCTGAAGTGACACGAAGAGAACTGCTGGCCGGCGCCTTGGGCGCCGCCGCGCCGCCTGCCGGGCGGCCCAACATCATCCTGATTTTGGCCGATGATCTGGGCTATTCCGATCTGGGATGCTTTGGCGGCGAGATCGCCACGCCGAACCTGGACCGGTTGGCCAGGGGCGGCATCCGCTTCACGCAGTTCTACAACACGGCGCGCTGCTGTCCTTCGCGGGCTTCGCTGCTCACCGGGCTGTACCCGCACCAGACAGGCGTTGGCAACATGATTGGCGGGCCGCCGCGGCCGGACGCGCCGGCGGGCTATCGCGGCCAGATGAGCCGGGATTGTGTCACCGTTCCGCAGGTATTGCGCGAGGCTGGCTATTCCACTTTGATGGCCGGCAAATGGCACCTTGGCCAGCCCGGCCCCACCGAACGTGGTTTTGAAGAGTTCTACGGCATGGTGCATGGCTTCGACAGTTTTTGGGATGCGTCGAAGTACACACGCCTGCCTGCCGGCCGCAAAGGGCGCGTCTATCCCGAGGGCGGCTTTTACTCGACCAACGCGATTACCGACCACGCCATCGACTTCCTCGGCGATGCGCGCCGCCGCAAGCAGCCGCACTTTCTCTACCTCGCCTACAACGCGCCGCACTTCCCGCTGCATGCGCCCAGGGATCTGATCGACAGGTACGCCCCGGTGTATGAGAAGGGCTGGGATGCGATCCGGGAAGCGCGCTTTGCGCGGCTTGGCGAGTTGGGACTCATTGACCGCAGGTGGCGCTTCACGCCCCGCAGCCGTATTCCCGCCAACCGGTATAACCCCGAGACCGGCTGGGCGGACAAGGATAATCCGCCCTGGTCCGGGCTTCCCGACGATCGCCGCAAGGACCTGGCTCGGCGCATGGCCACCTTCGCCGCCATGGTGGACTCAATGGATCAGAACATCGGACGCGTACTTGCCGACGTGGAGAAGGCCGGCGAGATGGACAACACGCTGATCCTGTTTTTCTCCGACAACGGCGCCTGCGCGGAGTGGGATCCGATGGGCTTTGACACTCGCAGCGGGCCGCTGAATATCCTGCATCGCGGGGCGGACCTGGACAAGATGGGACAACCCGGCACCTATCACAGCTATGGTTCCGCCTGGGCCAATGCCTGTGCCACGCCGTGGCGGCTCTACAAGCACTACAACCACGAAGGCGGCATCACCACGCCGTTCATCGGACATTGGCCGGGGCGCATTCCCAAAGGCGCCATCAGCCACCAGCCGTCCCACCTGATTGACGTCCTGCCGACCTTTGCGGAGGTGGCCGGCGCGAACAAGCCGGCTGTGGCCGAAGGAGTCAGTCTGACATCGGCGCTGGCGGGCAGGCGCATGAACCGCGCGCCGCTCTACTGGGAGCACGAAGGAAACCGCGCCGTTCGCGACGGCAAGTGGAAACTGGTGGCGGTAGGGCCCGCCGGACCGTGGGAACTTTACGACATGGAGAAGGACCGCACGGAGATGTCGAACCTGGCCGCGGCGCAGCCCGGCCGCGTAAGAAAAATGGCGTCGCAATGGGAGACCTGGGCGCGCCGCACGAATGCGATTCCCTGGATCTGGACTCCGCAATACCAGGCGGTGCGGCGGTGACGCGGCGGACGTTTCTGGCCTCGGCGCCGGTCTTCGCGCAGAAGCCGCGGCGGCCGAACATCGTGCTGTTCGTCTCCGACGATCACGGCGTCAACTTCACCGGCTGCTACGGCAATCCGGCGATTCAGACGCCGCACATCGATCGGTTGGCCAGAGAGGGGATGCGCTTCACGCACGCCTTTGCCGGATCGCCCACCTGCAGCCCTTCGCGGGCGATTCTCTATACCGGGCTTCATTCGGCGCGCAATGGATTGATGGGCAACCACACCGGGACGCGGCCCGACATCCGGTCAATCACCCACTACCTGAAGCCGCTTGGTTACCGTGTGGTGCTGGCCAACAAGACGCACGTGAAGCCGGAAACGGTATTCGACTTCGAATATCTGAAAGCGACGCTGCCGCGCCGGCCGGATCGCGACCGCAAGTATCGCCTGGAAGGATTGGACACTTCCGTGATCGATGGATTCCTGAAGGATCATGCAGCCCGGCGCATGGATCAGCCGCTATGTCTGGTGGTCGCCGACTCCAGCCCGCACGTTGTCTGGGAACAGAACCGCGACTATGATCCGGCAAAGCTGCCGCTTCCGCCGATCATGGTGGACACGCCGGTAACGCGCCGCGCCCTGGCCAATTATTACCAGGACATCACGACGATGGACAGCAACGTAGGCGCCGTGTCGGCCTCGCTCAAGCGCTACGGCTTTGAAGACAGCACGCTGTTTCTCTACACCAGCGATCAGGGGCCGGAATGGCCGCGGTCAAAGTGGACAGTCTACGATGCCGGGCTGCGTGTGCCGTTTATCGCCCGCTGGCCCGGCAGGATCAGGCCGGGGACCGTCACTGGAGCCATGATCTCGCTGGTGGATGTCACTCCCACCTGCGTGGACGTGGCGGGTGGGGAGGCGCCCAAGGGTCTGGACGGATCGAGCTTCCGGGAGGTCCTGGCCGGGAAGAAGACATTCCGGTCTGAAATCTACGCCAGCCATTCGGGCGACGGCACGATGAACATGTTCCCCCAGCGCGGGCTGCGCGATCTGCGCTACAAGTACGTGTTCAACCTGCACCCGGAACGCAGGTGGACGACGCACTTCACCCAGGTGGGCGGCATTCCCGGCAGCCACAGGGATGTCTACGATACGTGGACGGAAAAGGCGAAAACGGACTCCTCCGCCGCCAGCCTGGTGGAAGCCATTGAGCGCCACCCCCGCGAGGAACTCTACGATACCCTGGCCGATCCCCATGAATTGAAGAACCTGGCTGGCGATCCGGCCCTGCGGAACACGCTGGAACGCCTGCGCGGACGCATGGTCAGCATGCGGCGCCGGTTGGGCGATATCGACGAGTAGCACGCGCGGGTTGGTATACTTGACCCAAAGAAGCATTTTGGGCATGACCGAACCGACGTCGATCGAGCGGGAAGAAGAAACCAGAGCCGGCAACTACTTTGTCTCAAACTACCCGCCCTATTCGTTCTGGTCCACTGAGCATGTAGCCGATGCCCATGCGGTGATCAACCGGCCGCCCGCGGTAGCAAGCCCGCTGGGCGTCTACGCGCACATCCCCTTCTGCCGCAAACGCTGCCACTTCTGCTATTTCAAGGTCTATACCGACAAGAACGCATCGGAAGTGGACGGCTATATCGATACGCTGATCAGCGAACTGCAGTTGTACGCGGCGAAGCCGTTTATCGGCGGCCGCAAGCCCACCTTCATCTATTTCGGCGGCGGAACGCCGTCCTACATCTCCACCACGCAGTTGACCAAGCTGGCCGAAGGCATGAAGCGCCTGCTGCCGTGGGATGAAGCGAAGGAAGTGGCCTTTGAATGCGAGCCTGGCACGCTGACCGAGACCAAAATCCAGACCATCCGGGATTTGGGAATCACGCGGCTGAGTCTGGGCATTGAGAACTTCGATGATGAAATCCTGCAGGCCAACGGTCGCGCGCACGGCTCAAAACAGATCGATCGTGCCTACGAACTGGCGCGCCAGGCCGGCTTCCCGCAGATCAATATCGATCTGATCGCGGGTATGGTGGGTGAAACGCCGGAGAACTGGCGCGAATGCGTGCGCAAGGTGATTGAGATGGCGCCCGAGAGCGTCACCATCTATCAGATGGAGGTGCCCTTCAACACCACCATCTTCAAGGAGATGAAGGTATACGGGCAGAGCACGGCGCCCGTGGCCACCTGGAAAACCAAGCGCGAGTGGGTGAGCTACGCGTTCTCGGAGTTGGAGAAGGCGGGCTACGCCATCGGCAGCGCCTACACGGCGGTGAAAAAAGGTTCCAACACCCAGTTCCTCTATCGGGATCTGCTCTGGCGCGGGGCCGACATGCTGGGCCTCGGTGTGGCTTCGTTCTCCCACGTGCAGGGCACGCATTTCCAAAACGAGCATGAATTCGAGACCTACCGCGCCAGGATCGCCCGCGGCGAACTCCCGATTTTCCGCGCGCTGACGCCCAGCGAGGATGACCGGCTGATTCGCGAGATGATCCTGCAAATGAAGCTTGGTGGCGTAAATGAATCTTACTTCCGGGACAAGTTCGGCATCGATATAAAGGAGCGTTTCGCCCAGCCCCTGCACAAGCTGCAGGACGAGGGTTACCTGCGAATCGAACCTGCCGGGCCCCGGCTGAACCGCGAGGGCCTGCTGCAGGTGGACCGCCTGCTGGCCGAATTCTTCAAGCCGGAGCATCGGGTGGCCCGGCGGGTTTAGCGGAGGATTTTCGATGCCGAACGAATACGACGCGATCGTGGTGGGCGGAGGTCCGGCGGGGGCCACCGCCTCGGCTGTGCTGGCGGCCAAGGGGCGCCGCGTGGTGGTGCTGGAACGAACTTCGTTCCCGCGTTATCACATCGGCGAATCGCTGCTGCCGTACTGCTATTTCCCGTTGGAACGGCTGGGGCTGATTGAACGCATGAACGCGTCGCACTTCCCCCGGAAGTATAGCGTGCAGTTCGTCACCATGGAAGGCAAGCTTTCCGTGCCTTTCTATTTTTTCAAGCATTTCGATCATCCGGCGGCGGTCACCTGGCAGGTGCTGCGCAGCGAGTTTGACAAGATGCTGCTGGACAACGCGCGCGAAAAAGGCGCCGAGGTGATTGAAGAGATCACCGCCCGTGAACTGCTGTGGAACGGCGGCGCGGTGACCGGCGTGCGGGCCGTCACAAAGGACGGAGAAACGCGCGAGTTTCACGCGCCCATGACCATCGACGCCACGGGCCGCGACGCCTTCGCCGTGTCCCGCAATGGCTGGAAGGTGCGCGATGGCTATCTGAACAAGATCGCCGTCTGGACATATTACAAGGGCGCCATGCGCGATCCGGGCCTGGATGAGGGCGCCACCACCGTTGCCTTCGTGCCCGACAAGGGCTGGTTCTGGTATATCCCGCTGCCCGACGATGTCATCAGCGTCGGTGTGGTGGCGGAGAAGGATTATCTCTACAGCGATTCCCGCGACCTGAAAACCATCTTCGATCGCGAAGTGAGCCGGAACCCCTGGATCGCCGGCCATCTGGCGGCCGGCCGACAGACCGGCGAATACTTCGTGACAGCCGAGTTTTCCTACCGCTCCCGCCACTGCGCGGCCGACGGACTGGTGCTGGCCGGCGACGCGTTCGGCTTTCTCGACCCGGTGTTCTCTTCCGGCGTCTTCCTGGCGCTGCGCAGCGGGGAACTGGCAGCCGATGCGGTGGACGCTGCGCTTTCGGCGGGCGATGTTTCCGCGGCTCGATTCCAGGAGTATGGCGCGAAGCTTTGCGAGGGCATTGAGGCGATGCGCAAGCTGGTGTACGCCTTCTACAATCCCAACTTCAGCTTCCGCGAGTTCCTGACGGAGTTTCCGCACCTGCATGGCGATCTCACCGATTGCCTGATCGGCCACCTGTTCAAGGATTTCGATCCGCTCTTCAACGCCATGTCCAAGTTCGCCGATGTTCCCGCGCCTGTCCCGCATGGCGCGCCGCTGCTGAGAGAATCCGTCATGGAGTCATGCCGCTGACCGGCCAGCTTGAACGGCTGCAGGCATTGCTGGCCCAGATCGTACCAGCCAACCCATTCTACGGATCGAAGCTTCCCGGCCGCGTGGACAGCCTGGAGGAGTTTTTTCAGACCGTGCCGTTCACCCGCAAGCAGGATCTGATGGAAGACCAGCGGCGGTTCCCGCCTTTCGGATCAAACCTCACCTATCCGCTTTCGCGCTACACGCGCTTCAGCCAAACCAGCGGCACCAGTGGAATGCCCATGCGCTGGCTGGATACGCCGGAAAGCTGGGCGTGGATGCTGGACAACTGGGAGGTGGTCTTTCGAACCGCGGGCGTGGAGGCGGGAGACAGCATCTTCTTCGCCTTCTCCTTCGGGCCGTTCCTCGGATTCTGGACTGCCTTCGAATCGGCCGTGCGGATGGGCTGCCTCGCCATTCCAGGCGGCGGCATGCGAAGCACCGCTCGGCTGCGTGCCATTCTGGACATGCGCGCGGCCGTGCTGTGCTGCACACCGACCTATGCCATCCATCTGGCCGAAGCGGCGGCCGCCGAGGGCATTGATCTATCCCATTCACCCGTCCGCAGAATCATCGTTGGCGGCGAACCGGGCGGCAGCATTCCTGGAACGCGCGCCACGATGGAACGGTTATGGCCCGGCGCGCGCGTGGTGGATCATCACGGCATGACCGAGATCGGGCCGGTGAGCTACGGCTGCCCGGCGCGGCCCGGATTGCTGCATGTCATCGAGCGGGCCTTCATCGCCGAAATCATCGATCCGGAAACCGGAGTTCACGTGCCGCGCGGGGATCGCGGGGAACTCGTGCTGACCAACCTGGGCCGTTTGGGCAGGCCGCTGGTGCGTTACCGCACCGGGGATGTGGTGCGGCAGTCAATGGACGATCGCTGCGCCTGCGGCTCTTCCGACATGGCGCTGGAAGGTGGCATCGTGGGCCGCACCGATGACATGGTGGTGGTGCGCGGCGTCAACATTTATCCCACCGCGGTGGAGCAGATCGTTCGCGGCTTCGGCGAGATTGCGGAGTACCAGGCGCACATCGGGCAAAAAGGGGCGATGACCGAGATGCACCTCGTGATCGAACCGCGCGATTCGGTGCGCAACGCCGCGGCCCTCGTCGCCGCCGTGGAGAAGGCGCTTCAGACCGCCTTCAATCTGCGCATTCCCGTGGCGACCGCGCCTTCCGGCAGCCTCCCGCGCGCCGAACTCAAAGCCCGCCGCTG
>JANRLE010000156.1:0-12338 GCA_033762895.1 Bryobacteraceae bacterium
GCGCCGTTGTCCTTGAGTGTGTCCTTCTCCCATTTCACGGCGCCGGTGGCGGCGTCCAGCACCTTCAGCATTCCGGTGGCGCCCATGGAGTAGAGCATTCCCTCATGCCAGGTGGGTGTGGCGCGTGGTCCATCGCCGCCCATGCCTTCCTGAAAGAAGGCCGCGTAGGCGTGCGCCCAGATTTGCCGCCCGGTGTTCACGTCGTAGGCGGCGATCACTTCCTTGTCGCGCCGCTGATCGATGGTGTACAGGCGCCCGTCGGCTACCACCATGGAGGAATACCCCAGGCCGATGGGAATCTTCCAAAGCCGCTTCAGCCCCGCGGCGGGCCACGTGGTGAGAATGCCGGTCTGCCGGTAATGGCCGTCGCGCAGGGGGCCGCGATACTCGGTCCAGTAGGGCGCGGGCTTCGCTGGCGCGGCGGGCTTGGGCTCGGGATCCGGCGCGGCGGCGGCCACCACTGCAGGCTCGGCGGGCGCGGACGGCGGTTCGGGCGCCGTGCGGCTCTTTTCGATCTCCTCAAACTGCTTCTCCGGGGTGCGGAAGCTGAAGATGGGCCGCGTTCCGCTGCCATCCACTTCCACGCGCAGTCCGAACAGCAGCACCAGGTGGGCCAGGGTGATCAGGCCGATGACCGCGGTCCCCAGGATCTTCTTTGCGAAACCGGTGGGCCGGATCCACAGCAGGACCAGTCCTACGGGCGGCAGCAACAGTGCCGCAAGCCAGTTGACGGCAGGCGATCGATACCAAGGCATGCTCTTCTATTGTATCGGGCTGCCTTCGAACCGCATCAGGCCGCCGGGTCCGAAGGCGAGGAGGCCGCGGTTTAGAACCCACGCGTGGGTGAAGGGTCTGCCGCGATGAATCACGCTCATACGGAAGCCGCCGGCGGAGTGGCGCTGCCACAACATCAGGCGCGGATCGGGCCCCGCGCTCTCGCCCAGGACGAAAAAATCGGGGCCCGCGGCCAGTGCCTGCGGCTGCCGCGGCGGAGGTTCGCTCTCCAGGCGGTGTTCTTTCCAAAGCTGTGTGGGGTCGGCCGGCCGGTCGAAGACTGCCAGCCGGGCTTGCCTCATCGCGCCCTGCGCCACAACCAGCGACCGGCCCATCAGCGCCAGCCGCACGCGCGCCGAAAGCGGCTCCTCGTTCCAGGTGTTGATGGCGAACAGACGCCAGGGAAGTTCATAGGCTTCCGGTGACCGGATCCAGTAGTTGCCGCAGAACAGATCGGGATGCCCATCGCCATCCACATCACTTACGATGAGTCCGGCCTGGTAGGAAGCCGTGTAGAAGGAGTAGATTTCGCGGTAGGGCCAGCGCGTGGCGGAATCCTCAGGGGGCGTGTAATGGCGCACCTGCAACCCACGATGGGTTACCAGCACCCCGTTGTGGCCCAATAGCCGGGCGGCCTGGCAATCGGCCGCGTCGACGCCGGAATCGATGCGGCGGGGCCGGTCGAACCGGGGTGCGGCCAGGAAGACCAGATCCTCGCCCGTTTGCAGGACGATGCCGCCGTCATAGAGGCAGCCGGCCGGGCCGAAGCTGCCCGAGGCCAGACGCTGTGAGGGGCCCTGATTCACAGGCACGCGGTACAGCCCGTCGCCCCACAGGTAAACGTTGCCCTCACGCAAAGCCGCACCCCGCAGGCCTTCCGGCGACGCGATGGGGTGAGCCTGCCACAACGTGCCCTTCTGCATGCCATGCTATTCTAGCGGTTGAGTGAAACGTCTGTTGGAGATTCTCTCCCAGGGAAACGAAGACATCCCGCTCGATGTCGCCGCTCTGGAACTGGCATGCATTGAGTTTCCCGGCCTTGACGTTGCTCCGTGGCTTTCCCTGCTCGATTCCTACGCTTCTGAACTGGCTGAACGGATTCGTGACTCCGATGATGGCCCCACCTACATCCGCGCCTGCAACGAATACCTGTTCGAGGAACTGGGGTTTCGGGGCAATGACGGCGATTACTACAGCCCGCTCAATAGCTGCCTCAACCAGGTGCTGATTGACCGCACCGGGCTGCCCATCACGCTTTCGCTGGTCTACATCGAGATCGGGAGGCGGTTGGGACGGCCGGTGGTTGGTATCGGCATGCCAGGCCACTTCCTTGTTGAATACGACGACGGCCGTTATCAGACCTACCTGGATCCCTTCCACGCGGGACGCGAGTTGACGGCCGAAGAATGCCTGGCGCTGGCCAGCCGCGTGACGGGTGTGGATCTTACTGACAGCCGGGAGGCGCTGGAACCGGTGAGCAAGCGCCAGATGGCGTTGCGGATGCTCAACAACCTGCGCGCGGCCTATCTGCGGCGCGGCATGTGGCCGAAGGCGTTGCAGGTGCAGCATCTGCTGGTGGAAGCTTCACCAGGCGACGCCACTGAGTACCGCCAGCGCGGCTCTCTGAACCTGCAGATGAAGTACTACCGCGACGCGGTTTCCGATTTTGACCGCTACCTGCAGCTTTGCCCGGAGGCGAAGGACCGCGCCGACATCGAGAAGCGGCTTGGTTCTTTGCGCCGCTGGCTGGCCGGAATGAACTAACAGTTGGCCGCCAGCCCCTCGATTTCCCGGTGCGCCCGGGGCAGCCACTCCGCAATGACGCTTTCCAGGTAATCGGTGGTCTCCGCCGTTTGCACTTTCGGCGCGCTCCACCACTTGAAATCCTGAGGGCCGCGGGGAGGCTCCACCCACGCCGATCCGCTGAAGCGGACATCCAGCGGCCAGGCATCACCTTCCAATGTGATTTGCAGATTGCGATGAATCCTTCCGGTACTCCATCGCAGCTCCACGCCGTGTTCGTCCAGCCAGGACGCGGAGACTTCGCACAAGGGGGAGATGGATTGAACGGTGAACGCCCGGCATTGGCGGCGCATGGCCGATACCACCGCATACCAGTCACAGGACATCGCGGCGATGTTTGATTGCATAGACATCGGGGAACAGCTCTCTTTCGTAACGGCTTTGCTCTTTCTATCGGACACTGGGGTGCAGACTGTACAGGCTCGATAGCCTTATTGGCGGCCCCCCATCTCCCTTTAGTACGGGTGCCGCTTGTGGCCCTTTACCTGCACGGTCTTAGTAAGGGGGGATCATGCTCTCCGCCAACGAGGACTACGCGCGCCGGTTACGCGAAGTAGCGGACCTACTGCGGGAACAGGACGGGAATCCGTTCCGGGTGAAGGCTTATCGCGATGCCGCCCGCGGTATCGATGAACTGGACCAGCCGCTGGCCGATCTGGTGGAGCGGGACGACGAGTCACTGCGCGACCGGCTGCACGTGGGCGAACGCCTCGAGCGGACCATCCGCGTGCTTGTCAGGACGGGCAGGATCCCGCTGCTCGACCGTCTGCGCGGTGGCATCGACCCGGAAGCGCTGCTGGCGAGTGTGCCGGGCATCGGGAAAACCTGGGCCGGCCGGCTGCACGAGGAGTTCGCCATCGAAACGCTGGAGGATCTGGAAACTGCCGCGTTGAACGGAACGCTGGCTGCGGCGGGGTTTGGTCCCAAGCGCCTGTCGGCGATCCGTGACACTTTGGCGAACAGGCTGGGCAGGGTGCGGGACCGGCGGACGGTGGCGGCGCCGAGGCCACCGGTGGCGGAAATACTGGATGTCGACAGGGAATACCGGGAACGCGCCGCCTCTGGCCTGCTGCGCCGGATCGCCCCGAAGCGATTGAATCCCACTGGAGCGGCCTGGCTGCCGATTCTCCATACGCAGCGCGGCGGGCGGCACTACACGGCGCTCTATTCCAATACAGCGCGCGCGCATCAGCTTGGCAAGACGAACGATTGGGTGGTGGTGTATCTGGATCAGCCGGGAGCGGAGCGGCAGTGGACGGTGGTGACCGCGACGCGGGGGGCGCTGGTGGGGCAACGCGTGGTCCGGGGCAGGGAAACCGAGTGCGGCGCCGGTGAACCGGCTCATCGGGCTGGCTGACAGGGGCGGCCTCAAGGCAAGGCTCGGACACATTGAATCGCCACTCGCGACTGCATCCCGCTTGATTGGGAGAATCCCTGCGTGTAATTCAGCCATGGCAGGCTACCCTCGGGCAGGTTCACGTAAGTGGATAAGCTCACAGATGCCGGAACACCGGACTGGGATGTATGCTGAATCTCCTGGAGGATCGTTTGCCCCATGGCTCCGGGCCTCTGTACCACCAAGTCGATCGAATGGTACCCCGGTATCGCAAGAGGGCTTCGTACTGTCGCCGACGCCTGATACACGCAACTGCGTGGGGCGCGAAAAGTCCATGCGGGAGCCGTAGAGACAGCATTGTCTGTGTCAAGCGTGTGAATTGCGGGCGCGACTCGGGTGGGCACAAGTCTGGGAGCGATCTGGGAGCCCGGGGCATTTACGGGTTCCTCGTGGATTACTGACGGCAGAGTTTCCGCGGCTTCGACGTAGTATCCGTTCACGTCGATAATGAGGTGCACGGGATCAGTCACGAATACGCTGATCGCGCCCGGCGCGGTGTTGGACATGCCCCGGCCGGCCAGTATCACGGCCGAATTTGCGAGGTACCTGACTGCGGGATTCGGCGCATTTAGAATCGAGGTGGGCGGGAACGATTCTCCCGCGGGCCAGGCCGTGAGAAACACCAGTCCAGCGAGTCCGGTCATGTCGACGGTGAAGTTCAGAGCATATGCTCTGGCGGTTGCCGGAATGGCGCAGGCCGGGCTCGCCAGCAGCGGGTAGGTCCTGACTTCCCCGGCTTGAAGCATCGGCCCTCCAAAGGGGAGCGTGTCGTTGATGCGGCTATCGGCGAGCCGGCACGGAGTGATGGACACCAGCACCAGAGGCGCCGATCGCGTCGCGCTTCGGCCGTCGGCCTTACCTGCCGGTGGCGGGCCGTCCTGGAAGTACACGGGGCTCGTCCAATAGGGCACTTCCGGGGCAATCATCCGGTCGCGGGCGTCCGTTGCCAGTGCACCGGACAGCAAGACCGCGGACAGCAAGCAAGCGTGTGTCATGGGTGCCTCCGGCTTTGAACTGTGCAGTCGCGCTGCCATCATCTGCCCGATGTTTCCGAAAACCGGAACATTGTCCGGCCAGCCGGGTTCACAAAGAGTTACCGCATGTTCCTGGTCCAGTGGATCCTCTATTTTTGTGTCGGCGTGGCGCCGGTGTGGGCAGCCTCGCACAGCGGGTCAGTCCGGTCGGCCGGTCTGCCCATTCCCGGAGCTGCCGTCGTCGCGCGCCAGGGGGCCAGCCAGATCACCGTTTACACAGGCGAAGACGGCTCCTACGAATTTCCCGGCCTCAGTGCGGGAGTCTGGCGGATTGGCGTGGAGATGTTCGGGTTTGAACCGGTGAGCCTGGATGTGACCGTTGCCGATGCGCCCGGGACGACGAACTTCGAGCTAAAACTGCGGCCGGCGCCCGCGGTGGCGCCTCGCCCGCCCGCCGCTCAAGGACAACAGGGGTTTGAGCAGGTGACGGTAGTCGAGCGGGAGTTGCAGGCGGCGATGGCCGAACCGCCTCGCGAGCAGGCGGAGAATCTCAGTCAGAACGCCAACGAATCGTTCCTGGTCAACGGCAGCCTGAGCCGGGGACTGCAGGAGGCGGCTCGCGAAGACCCGTTCCTGATGAGCGGGGGACCAGGCCTTGGCGCCGGGCCACAGGGTATGCCCGGGGCCTTCGGGCCGCAGGGCGCGGGCGGGGAACGCAGAGCGGGGGGAGGACCTTTTGCCGGAGCGGTGGGCGGACCTTCGGGGGGGCCGCGAGGAGCCGCGGCACGCGAGCGCGCCGGCAAACAACGCAAGGCCGAGCGGCGGACGGACCGCGGCCGGGCTGCTTTCGGCAATCGCGCGGGCCGGCGGCGCGATACGCTGCGCGGGCAGGCGTCGTTCACCATCGGCAATTCCGCCTTCGACGCCACACCCTATTCGATCAGCGGCCAGCGCATCATGAAGCCCTCCTACTCGCAGACACGCTTTGGCATCGGGCTTGGCGGGATGCTGCGTATTCCCAAGCTGCTGGAGGACGAACGCACGTTCTTCTTCGTGGATTACCGCGGAAGGCGGGGACGCAATCCTTTCGATTCGATTGCGACGATGCCGGCTCTGGCCGAGCGCGCCGGTGACCTGAGTTCGGCGCCGCCCGTTTACGATCCGCTTAGCGGCCTTCCCTTTGCCGGTAACCTGATTCCCGCCAGCCGCCAGAGCGCCGCCGCGCGGGGATTGCTGGAGTTGTTCCCGCTGCCGAACCAGCCTGGGGGCGTGCAGAACTACCAGTTACTCGGCAGCGTGCCGCGGGATTCTGATGACTTTAATCTCCGGCTGGGGCGCGGGATCGGCGCCAAGGACAGGCTCTCGGGAACACTTTCCCTGCAGCGCAGGGAGGCGGCCGATCTGCAGCTTTACGGCTTTCGCGACCTCACCGATGGCGGCGGGCTGAATGCCAGCATCGGCTGGAACCACACCTTCCGCGCCCGGCTGATGAGCAATGTACGCATCGTCTTCAGCCGCAATACCAACAACACAACGCCCTTCTTCGCCTTCGGCCGCAACTGGGCCGGGGAGTTGGGAATCCGCGGCACTTCCACCGATCCGTTGAACTATGGCCCGCCGAACCTCTCGTTCACCAACTTCGGCGACCTGCGCGACGGCAATCCTACGGGGCGGCGGGACCAGGCGGCGGCTATCGCGCCGGGGATCACCTACATCCGCAAGAGTCACAATTTTTCGTTCGGCGGGGAATACCGGCGGACCCAGATCAACAACCTGAGCCAGCAGAATGCGCGGGGGACGATGACGTTCAGCGGCGTAGCCACCAGCGCGCTCGATGAACGCGGGCTGCCGCTGTCGGGCACCGGCTACGATTTCGCTGACTTTCTTCTGGGACGGCCGCAGTCTTCCTCCATCCGGTTTGGCAATCCGGACACTTACTTCCGGGGCACGGTGATGTCGGCCTACGCGCAGGATGACTGGCGGGTGAGCCCGGGATTCACGCTCAACCTCGGCGTGCGCTATGAAGTGCTGCGCCCACTAAGGGAGAAATATGGCCGCATCGCGAACCTGGACATCGCGCCGGGATTCCTGGCGGTGGCGCCGGTAACGGCGGGCGCCTCCGGACCCTATACCGGTGCCTTTCCGCAGGCGCTGGTTGAGACGGACAGGAACAATTTCTCGCCCCGGATGGGGCTTGCCTGGCGGCCGTCGCAAAAGCGGCAAACGCTGGTGCGCGGGGCTTACGGCTGGTATTACAACGGACCGGTTTCGAACCAGGCGGCGTTCCGCCTGGCGCAGCAGCCTCCCTTTGCGCAGACCGGGACTTTGAACACCTCCCTGGACCGCCCGCTGACGATCGAAGGCGGCTTCAGCGCCGTGCCCACCGGGCGGATTGCCAACACCTACGCCGTGGACCGCTATTATCGCGTCGGCTACGCGCAGACCTGGAGCCTGTCGGTGCAGCAGGAACTGCCGCGCGCGCTGGTGATGGAAATCGGCTACCTGGGAACCAAAGGCACGCGGCTGGACATCCAGCGCCTGCCCAATCGCGCCGCGCCGGGCTCACCGCTCACCGCCGAGGACCGGAGGTTGATTGGCAACGCGGTGGGCTTCACCTTCGACAGCTCCGATGGCAACTCGATCTACCATGCCGCGCAGGGGCGGCTTTCACGCCGCTTCCGCGGGGGCGTGGCGATGAACGCGCTCTACACGTTTTCCAAGTCCATCGACAATGCTTCCACCCTGGGCGGCGGTGGCGCGGTGGTGGCGCAGAATGACCGGGACCTCCGGGCCGAACGCGGGCTGTCGAGCTTCGACCGGCGTCACATGTTCAACCTCGGCTACGTGTTCAGCACCTCGGCGCGGCGGGGCGGGGGCAGCCGTCTGCACTCGGCGGCGCTGAAGGATTGGACGCTGGCCGGCAACGCGATTATCCGTTCCGGATCCCCGTTCACGGCGCAGGTGTTGGGCAATCGCGCCGACCAGGGAGGCACCGGCGCGGTAGGGAATGGGCGGGCCGATTCGACCGGCGCTCAGGTTCGTTCCGCCACGGGCTTCTTCAATCCGCTGGCCTTCACTATCCCGCCGGCAGGGCGATTCGGCAACGCCGGGCGCAACACCATTCCCGGCCCCGGATTCTTCGCCCTGAACCTCTCATTGGGGCGCGCGATCCCGTTCGGCGATTCCCGCCGTTCCATGGAGATACGGGTGGAGGCGGACAACCTGTTGAACAGCGTGAACATCACACGCATCGGATCGGTAGTGAACGCAATCAATTACGGATGGCCGCTCAACGCCAGCCGGATGCGGCAGATACAGGCACACTTGCGGATACGGTTCTAACCATGCGCTTACTTGCGGTGATATTGGCACTTACGTTGACGGCTGGGAGCCAGGAGACGGACTTCCGGATCTCGGTTACCACGAACCTGGTCATCGTCAACGTCGACGCGCGGGATAAGTCGGGCAAGCCGATTCCCGGGCTGAAGGCCGCCGACTTCGTGGTCACCGAAGACGGCAAGCCGCAGAAGATCTCGGTGTTCGAATACCAGGAGTTGGAAACCGAAGGCGAACCGGCTCCGGCCATCGCCGCCGCGGCGCCCTCCCGTGAGCAGATCACCTCTCCGCCGCCGGGGAGTGTGCGCTATCGCGACCGCCGCCTGATGGTGCTGTTTTTCGATTTTTCCTCCATGCCGCCGGCCGATCAGATCCGGGCGCAGGAGGCGGCACTCAAGTTTGTGGATCAGCAGATGAGCCCGGCGGACCTGGTGTCGATTCTCAGCTTTTCCACCAGCCTGAAGGTGCTGGAAGACTTCACGTCCGACCGTGACCGGCTGCGCGAGGTCATTGGCGGGTTCCGCATCGGTGAAAGCAGCGAACTGGCGGCGGCCGGATTGGTGGAGGGCGACGACAACGCCGAAGACACGGGCGATGCTTTCAGCGCCGATGAAGGCGAGTTCAACATCTTCAATACTGACCGCAAGCTGGGCGCGCTGGAATCGGCGGCAAAGATGCTCTCGGCGCTGCCGGAAAAGAAGGCGCTGATCTATTTTTCGAGCGGGGTGGGGAAGACGGGCGCCGAGAACCAGTCCCAGTTGCGGGCCACCGTAAACGCCGCGGTGCGGGCGAATGTGGCGTTCTATCCCATCGATGCGCGAGGCCTGATGGCGTCGGCGCCGGCGGGCGATGCCTCAAAAGGCGCGCCCAAGGGCCAGGGTCTGTTTTCCGGCGAAACCCAGCGTTCGGCCCGCGTCAAATTCAACGACGAACAGGAGACGCTGCACACGCTGGCCGGCGATACCGGCGGCAAAGCGATGCTGGACACCAACGACCTGACGCAGGGTATCCGCCAGGCGCAGCGCGACATATCGAGTTACTACATCCTCGGTTACTACAGCACCAATGAGGCGCGCGACGGCCGCTACCGGCGCGTGAAGGTGTCGGTGGCGAAGAACCTGCAGGCCAGGCTCGATTACCGCTCCGGCTACTTTGCAGGGAAGGATTTCAAGGACTTTAACTCCTCCGATAAGGAACGGCAGTTGGAGGAAGCGCTCATGCTGGGCGATCCGCTGACTGACCTGCCGATCGCGCTGGAGGTGAACTACTTCCGCATCTCGCGCGATGAGTATTTCGTGCCGGTGGCGGCGAAGATTCCCGGTTCGGCGGTGGAACTAGCGCGCAGCGGCAAGGCCCAGCAGGCGGAACTTGATTTTATCGGACAGGTGCGGGATTCCAAAGGGCGGCTGGCCGGCTCGGTGCGAGACATGATCAAGGTGAAGCTGGATGGGGAGAACGCGGGAAAGCTGGGGCGGCGAAACCTGGGTTACGACTCGGGATTCACGCTCGGTCCCGGGGAGTATTCGATCCGCTTTCTGGCGAGGGAGAATGTCACTGGTAAGATGGGCACGTTTGAGACGAAGTTCACGGTGCCCGATGTGACCAGCGAGTCCCGGTGGCTGCGCACCAGCTCTGTCGTTTGGGCCAACCAGCGCGAGCCGCTGTCGGCCGCGGTGGGGGCGGCGAACAAGGATAAGAAGCTCGCCTCGCGCCACCCGCTGGTGGAGGGCGCGCAGAAACTGGTGCCGAGCATTACGCGGGTTTACCGGCGGGATCAGAACTTGTATGTCTATGTGGAGGTTTACGATGCGGCCGAGACGCCGGCGCCGAATGTGGCCGCCAGCCTGAGCTTTTTCCGCGGCCGCCAGAAAGCCTTCGATACGAAGGAAGTTCGCGTGGACCGGCCGCTGGCTGGGCGTCCCGGAGCTCTGCCGGTGCGGTTCCAGGTGCCCTTGCAGTCAATGAAGGCCGGGCGCTACACCTGTCAGCTTAATCTGGTGGATGAGCGGGGGCAGAAGTTTCTGTTTGCCCGTGCGCCGATGATTCTGGTGGACTAGCGGGCAGACGGATGACAAAGCGCGACCCCTGGCCCGGTTCGCTTGAAAACGTAATATCCCCGCCCATCAATTGGCAGTAACGTTTGCTGATGGCGAGCCCCAATCCGGTTCCGGAGAACTTACGGGAGGTTGCGTTGCTGACCTGGCTGAAGGCCTGGAAAAGGCGCGCCTGATTTTCCGGTGAGATCCCGATACCCGTGTCGCAGACGGCCCACTCCACCCAATCCTGTCCTTCGCCAGGCACGGTTTTTACGGTCAGGTTCACCTCCCCGCCATCGGTGAACTTACAGGCGTTGCTCAACAGGTTCAGCAGGGACTGGCGGAACTTGGTTGCGTCGGCTACGATATCGAGCGGGGCGGCAGCATAGTCGGCGCGCAGTGTATTGCCGGTCTTGCGGGCCATCGGCTCCACGGTGGCCAGAACATCCTTCACCATTGCATCCACGGTGAACCGTTCCTTGCGCACTTCCATGCGCCCTGCCTCGATCTTGGAAAGATCAAGGACATCGTTGATCAGCGCCAGCAGGTGTTTTCCGGCTCCGCGGATGCGCTCCAGGTCGGGCAGGAACTCGGGCTTTCCCGCCGCCTGGGCGTCCTCGGCCAGGATTTCGCTATAGCCGATGACGGCGTTGAGCGGCGTGCGCAACTCATGACTCATGTTGGCGAGGAAAGTGCTTTTGGCCCTGCTCATCCCCTCGGCCTGCTGCTTGGAGGCGATCAACTCCTGTTCGATACGCTCGCGGCGGATGATTTCCGACTCGAGATCGGCGGTCCGTTCCCGCACGCGCCGTTCGAGTTCATCCTTGGCGTTGCGCAACTCTTCCCGGTAGCGCTGCCGGTCAGTGACATCGACGGCGGTGGCTTCATAGAGCAGGCCATCCGGGGTTTCCACCAGGCACACGTGCTCGATCAGCCATAGCTCACCCCCGGCAACCGTGCGAAGGCACACTTCGCGGCTGGCCACGGCATCGCCGGCCTTCAGATTCAGCAGGATGGCCCTTGTGTCCGTATCGGTCTCGAACTCCCAGTAGGACCGGCCCAGCAGCGCGTCACGGGAGCCGGCTCCCAACATTGCGGCAAAGGCCGGGTTGCAGTCCACGATCATGCCGTCGGGGCGCCAGCGGAAAACACCAGCCGGATTGCGCTCAAACAGCCTGCGGTAGTCTGACTCCAACTGCGCCTCGCGTTCCAGCCGGGCGCGGATCAGCGCCGTCTGCCTGCGCACCGTCCGCCGCAGCAGGGTAAGCCAGGCCACGGCAGCCACGGCGAAGACGGAGATCGAGAGAACCACCAGAATCACCTGCTCGAGTGCCATCGCTCCGGCCTGATGAAGAACCTTCAGATCGCGAACCAGGACGGAAAAGGACGGAACGGCATCGCCAGGGCGTTCCACCAGCATCGCCACGCCCGTAATCTCCACTACCGTATCGCGAGGCAGCGCCATGCCGATGCCCTTCGACAGCTTGGCGGTGAAGCGGGCGGCTCCCGAGCCTAACAAGAGCGTGCCTGCTCCGGCTCCAGCGGATTGCTCGATCACCTGTGCGCGCAGGCGCACCAGCCGCCCGTGCATTTTTCCGGCGATCACCTGTTCGGCGGAATGAAGGGGCCGCTGGGATGGAGGGGATGCCTCCCGCCTGGTGAGGTGGGCATCCTGCAGCCCGACTCCGTAGCTGGTTTGCGCGGGGAATCCGATGGCGTCCACCGCATCGCCCGGGGCCAACGTTGGCTCTTCGCTCACCATCACAGGGGTGGCTCCGCTGCGGTTTTCCACCCAAACGACACCCGGCTGGCGGTATGTCACTTCACCCCGAATCCGTACCCGGCGGACGTAGGGCAGGCCGGACATGCGGACCAGGTCCTCTCCGGCGGGTGTTTCCGGGATGAGAAGGGGGTTCTTCGGCGCCGGTTCCTCCACGACGATGTCCTCAGGCCGGGAGACAAACAGTTGCGCGCCAACGCGCTGGCCGTGGCGAATCCTCGATCCGCAGACGCCCCTGA
>JANRLE010000157.1:0-58011 GCA_033762895.1 Bryobacteraceae bacterium
TATACGCACGCCAACGCCGGTTTTCCGGAAGTGCTGCGCGGCGATGCTTCGCGGCCGGAACGGCTGACCGATCATGACCAGCCGGTGGCCTATTTCAAGCTGCCGCTGAACCGGCGCCCGCTCGCCTCAAGCCAGACCGAGTACGTCATTCCGGGGGTGGCGAAAAATATCGCTCTACGGGTGAGCGACGCCGACGGCGACATACTGGCATTTACGATGTTGACGCCGCCGCGATTTGGCACGGTGACGTTCAACAGCGTGGCGCGCACCGCGACATACACCGCCGCGGCAATTACGGCAGCGGACTCCTTCACTTATACGGCAACCGATTCTTCCGGGCTGTCGGCCACCGCAACGGTATTCGTACAGCCGCTGGCGAGCGCGGACACTTCGGTGGTGCTCACGGCGCAGACCGGGCAGATGGAAGACGGGCTTTGCGCGCCGGGCAAGATTTTCCGCGTGAATTCCACCTGGCGCAACCTGGGGCCGGCGATTCTGACCAATGTGGCGGCAAAACTGGTGGACCTCTCGCCCGGCGATACGCTGGTGGAGGGCGCGATCAACCAGACCCCGGACGGCGTGATCAGCGTCAACGAGTCGTTCAGCGGGCAATTCCGGATCCGCTTGGGAAGCTGCGCGAATTTCCGGTTCACCGTGAGCCTTTTCGCGCTGGGCGTTTTCTGACCGCTACTGGCGGGATTCGCCTCCGGCGCCGGCAAAATCGTAGAGCGCCGTCGCCGTGCGGACCAGGATATGGCCATCGGCGATGGCCGGGGTAGCGAATACCTCTTCGCCGAAATCGCCCGTCGCCACGATGCCCCAATCAGCGCCCGCCTCCAACACCGAAGCGTTGCCATTGCGGCTGATCAGATACACCTTGCCATCGCCCGCCACCGGCGAGGCATAATACTCATCCAATGCGTGCGGCAGGCGGCCCTGCTTCAGCATCTTGCCCGTTCCGGGATCAAGCGTCTGCAGGATTCCTCCGTTACGAATCAGGTACAGCACACCGCGATAGACCAGCACCGCCGGGACATCAGGCAGCGACTTCTGATACTGCCACTTAACATGGGTATCGGTCACATCGCCGCGCCCGCCCAGCCGGATCGCCATTGCCGAATTCGTCGACGTGCGGCGCATGCTGTAATATTGCCAGTCCTTGGCGTTCAGCAATCCATCCTTATCCAGATCCTGCATGTCCCAATTCCCGGGCAGCCAGTTTTTTGGCACCTCGGTTTTGGAAAGCCTGCCATCGCGATCGGCATCATAGTCCTTCAACATGGCCGGAAATTCCGGCAGTTCGATGCGCTCACTGGGCTCGCCGCCCGGCGCCCATCCGTTGAAGTAGAGGGTGTCGCCTACCACCACGGGAACCGACTTCACCTGGTAAGTCAATCCGCGGACCTTCCAAACCAACTTGCCTGTCGCGATGTCGTAACTTGTCATCTGATAGGAACCCGGCACGATCAGTTCCCCACCATGAACGAGGGGTGTTGAAAAACTGTGCACCATCTCCGGACGGGGCGTTTTCCAGACGGGCTTGCCGGTCTTCTGATCCACTGCCAGCAGGTGTGCATCCTGATCCTGATCGCAGATCATCAGCACCTTTCCATCGGCCAGCACGGGCGACGCGCCCATGCCATGAAAGTTGGTGAAAGGGCCCATCGGCAGGCGCCATCTTTCGGCGCCATCGGCGGTGTAGGAAAGCAGCCCGTAGCCGGCGAAGAAAACATAAACGTTCGTTCCGTCGGTGACGGGCGAGGGCGCGGCGGCGTCGTTCAGTTTGTGCCGCTTCTCCTCCACGTTGCCGGGCGCCTCCCTGCGCCACAGTTCCTTCCCTGTCCCGCGGTCGAGGGCGAAGGTCAGCAGCTTCCCCTGTTCATGTCCGGTGAGAAAGATGCGGCCGGCGGCAATGACGGGCGACGATTTCCCATAGGGCACGGACACTTTCCAATTCACGTTCTTGTCCGGTGCGATCTCGCGGGGAAGGGCGCCGGCATCAGCCACGCCCGATCCGTCCGGTCCGCGAAAACGGGGCCAGCCCGCACTCCCGAAGCGGCACTGGGAGTTATCGGCCTTCACATAGTAAGACTTGTAATTCGATGCCTTCGGATCCATACATCCCACCAGGTTCAGCAACTCCACCTTGCGGAATTCAATGGGGTGGCTCTCGCTCTGCAGCGAGATGTAACCCTCCTCCAGCAGAGTGCCGTCGCGCTTTGCGGCGGGGTCGAAGCCGCTCACCACGGCGCCGCCAATCTGCGGCTTTTCATAGCTCAACACGGTCTCGCCTTCCACGATGTGCCTGATCCGCTCACTGCCGCGCACCTCCACCTCCACGCGCACCCATTGCTCTCCGTGATAGGTCTTGGACGTGGAATTGACGCAGTGGGTGGTGAAGAGCGCGCCGTTGCGCACCACGTGAGTGCCGGGCGTGCAGAGATTCGCCGTGGTGCGTGTGCCGGAGCCCGATCCGCCCAATAGCTGTACCTCGATCGAGATGGGGAAATCCTGATCCCTGCCCATCGTGGCCGGGTCCTGGCAATGCACCATGATGCCGCTGTTGCGGAGCGCCCACGCCGGGCCCGCGGTGGCCTGTTCGCCCACAAAGCGGTATTCCACGGCGATGATGTAGTGGGAGAACTTGCGGTTGTAAAAAATGTGGCCGAACCGCTCGTTGAACCTGTCGTAACCGTCGTAGGCCACCTTGAGCAGGCCGTTCTCCACGCGGAAGGTATTGCCGAAATTGTCATTCAACTCATGGCCGCGGATTTTCGGGGCCCAGCCGGTCAGATCCTTGCCGTTGAACAGTTGGATCCATTCTTTCTGATCCGGGCCGGCCGCATAGGCGGCCGCGGCGGCGGCAAGCAGGACAAAAATCCTCATGAAGCAAAGTCTACACCGCTTTTGCCCCGGCCCTACCCTGCGGGCTGTATGGTGGTTCAGCCGGGGGGTGGCTAGGCTAAAGACTGGAGACCCACGCATGGCCGATTTTTACCAAACCGGAATTGTCCCCACGCTGCACCGCCTGCGCCCGAATCAGTTGGAGCGCCTGGAAGCCGACCTGGAGAAATTCTCGCGATCGAAACCGATCGGGCTGGTGCTTCCGGCGCTTTATACGGAGTTTGAAAACGTTGCGATGCAGCGCATCGTGGCGGAGTTGAAACAGGTTCGCTATTTGAACCGGATTGTGGTGGCACTGGGGCGGGCGACGCTGGAACAGGCGATGCGCGCGCGCAGCTTTTTTGATGGTTTTTACACGCCGGTGACGATTCTGTGGGTGAACAGCCCGCGCACGCAAAGCCTGTTGAAGCTGCTGGATGACCGCGGCCTGCCGGCCGGAGAAGACGGCAAAGGGCGATCCTGCTGGCTGGCCTATGGACTGATGCTGGCCCTGGGGGACGTGGATGTGATCGCGCTGCACGATTGCGACATCGTGAACTACGAACGGCAACTGCTGGCGCGGCTTTGTTACCCCGTGGCGCACCCGCACCTGGGGTTTGAATTCTGCAAGGGTTACTACGCGCGCATCACTGACCGCATGCATGGCCGCGTCACGCGCCTTTTCATGACGCCCCTGATCCGCGCGCTGGAAGGCATGGCGCCGGGCACCGGATTCCTGCGGTTTCTGGACAGCTTCCGCTATCCGTTAGCCGGTGAATTCGCGATGAACATCAGCCTGGCGCGCGTGAACCGCATTCCCAGTGACTGGGGCCTGGAAGTGGGCGTGCTGGCCGAGATCTTCCGCAATTGCGCGGTGTCGCGCACCTGCCAGGTGGACCTGACCGACAATTACGAGCACAAACACCAGGTGCTGTCCGAGGACGATCCGCGCAAGGGACTCAGCCGCATGACGGCCGATATCGCCAAATCGCTGTTCGGAACCATGGCGGCCGAGGGTGTGTCGTTTTCTACTGACCAGTTCCGCAGCCTGGAAGTCCGCTACGTGCGCATGGCCCAGGACACCATATCCCGCTACTACGCCGATGCGGTGTTGAACGGATTGAAGTTTGACCGGCATTCCGAGGAGTTGGCGGTGGCGGCATTTGTGAAGAGCCTGCGTGCGGCCGCCGCCGAATTTTTGGAAGAGCCGTTGGGTGTGCCGCTGATCCCCAACTGGAACCGCGTGCTGGCGGCGATTCCGGAGTATTTCGAATTGATGATGGACGCGGTGGACCGCGATATGAAAGAAGTGGGAGGCCGCGCTGCGTAACCCGGCATGACCGCAACCTTGCCCGCCGAGGCCGAACGCGCCGTTGAAACTGTAGGCCACGCTGACCTGGTGGTTGGCATCCCCAGCTTCAACAATGCCCGCACGATCGGCCGCGTGACCAGCGCAGTGAACCTTGGCCTTGCCAAATACTTTCCGCAGTTCCGCGCGGTGGTGATCAACTCCGACGGCGGATCGAGCGACGGCACCCGGCAGCAGGTTTTGTCCGCGCGCACCGAAGACGCGCAGTTACTGCTGCTGGACACTCCCCTGCCCGCCGCCCACCTGCTGTCGATCCCATACCACGGCATTCCAGGCAAAGGGAGCGCCTTTCGCCTGGTGTTTGAAATGGCGCAACGGCTGGAAGCCAAAGCCTGTGCCGTTGTCGATTCCGACCTTCGCTCCATCACGCCGGAGTGGATCGACCTGCTGCTGCGCCCCATTCTGGTGGCGGGTTACGATTTCGTGGCGCCCAACTATCACCGCCACAAGTATGACGGCACGATCACCAACAGTATCGTTTATCCGCTGACGCGCGCTCTGTATGGCCGCCGGGTTCGCCAGCCGATCGGCGGCGAATTCGGACTGTCCGGGCGCCTGATTCAGCGCTATCTGGAACTGGCGGAATGGGAGACCGATATCGCCCGTTTCGGCGTGGACATCTGGCTCACCACGGTGGCCATCGCCGAAGGATTCCGCGTCTGTCAAAGCTACCTGGGCGCGAAGCTTCACGACGCCAAGGACCCGGCGGCCGATCTCAGCTCCATGCTGGAGCAGGTAGTGGGCAGCGTTTTTTCCCTGATGGACGGCTACCAGGATGTGTGGCAGTCCGTGACGGGCAGCAAGCCGGTGGAGACTTTCGGCTTCCGTTTCGATGTCGGGCTTGATCCGGTGGAGGTGAACGTGCGGCGGCTGATCTCGGCGTTCGAACGTGGCTGCCGCGAACTGGACGAAATTCTGCGTGTGGTGCTGAGCCCGGACACCTATCGCGAGATCCGGTTGCTGACGGCGCTTGCCTCGAACAGTGGCGCGGGATTCCGGCTGGACGGTTTCCGGCTGGAGGATGGGCTGTGGACGCGGATGATCTTCGATTTCGCCTGCGCCCATCATCGCCGGAAGGTGAGCAAGAGCGTCCTGCTGCGGTCTCTCACGCCGCTCTATCTTGGCCGCGTCGCTTCCTTTGTCGGGGAAACCGAGACGATGATCGCCTCGGAAGTGGACGATCGCATCGAGCGCCTCTGTCTGGAAATGGAGGCGCTGAAACCCATGCTGGTGTCGCAATGGCGCGGCGAGCCGCGCGGGGAGGTAAACCAATGATCAGGGCATTTGAGCAGATCCTGCAGGGTGTGCTGGACCGGCTGCAGAATCAGGCCACAACGGTTCTGCCGGCTTTCCTGGCAGCCATCATCATCGTCACCGTGTCCTTCCTTGTGGCTTTGCTGGTGCGCGCGCTGCTCTACCGCATCTTCAAGGGACTGGCTATCGACCGGTTCCTGCGCCGCAGCGGAGTTGCCTACGCCATTGACCGGTCCGGCCGGCTGCGCGCCACGCGGCTGGTGGCCGAATCGGCGTACTTCGCCATCCTGCTTACGGGTTTTCTCACCGGCTTGAGCGCGTTCAACAGCCAGGTGGGGGATCAACTGATCCAGGGCTTTGTCCTGCTGTTGCCCCGGCTGGCGGTGGCCGCCATCATCATCGTGGCGGGAGTCTGGGCCAGCCAGTACTTCGGCCGCAGCCTGTTGGTATGGGCGGTGAATGAGGGACTGCCCGGGCCGCGCCGGATGGCCGCGATCTGCCGCGTCGTAGTGGTGTTTGTGTCGGTGGTGGTGGCGGCCGATCAGCTCGATTTCGCGCCGCGGGTCTTTCTTTCCGCCTTCGTGATCCTGGTTGGGGGCGTGGCGGTCATTATCAGCATCGCGCTGGGAACGGTGGCGGCCGGCGAGTTGCGCAGGCTGATTTCCGACCAGCGGGAGAAGGGCGAACCGGCCGGGAAGTCCCTGTGGAATCAGCTTTGATCCAGGAGTTCCAGCACAGCCCGATTCCAGCCTGCCGGGCCGGGCTGGGTGGTGACCATGGCATTGGGCAGTTGCTGGAACATTTCGGCGGAATGCGGAGAGCGGATGATTACCGGTTGATCCACGAGGCGCAGCAGGGGAAGGTCGTTGGGCGCGTCGCCCAATCCGATGGTTGTCACGCCGGAATCGCGCTGGCGGAAAAGATCGATCAGGGCGGCCGCGGCCACCGCCTTGTCGTTGTTGCCGTGGAGATGGGGAAAGCGGCCGCCCCAGCTATAGCGCAGGCCGAGCTTGGCCACGGCGGCCTCAAGCTTCTGGGGATCGCACACGCCGCCGGCGAGAAAAGGCTCATCGTATTCGCGCCGGCGGGCCATCTCCGCCTGCTCGAGGGTAAGTTCGGTCAGTTCGGCGATCTCGGCCGCCGTCAGTTCATGAAAGCCCACCAGGCGGCAGCCGCAGTCGCTTTCCACCGCGCGCAGCGCCGCGCACAGCATCGCATAAGGCGTTCCCCATTCCAGCGTCCGGTAGCCATCCTCGTGAGGGACGTAGGCCGCTCCGCCGTTTTCCACGATAAAGGGGTCCTGATTGCCGATCTGCGCTCTCCAGTGTTCCATCTCGGCCCGTGTTTTGCTGCTCACCAGCACCAGCGGGATGCCCAACTTGCGCACGCGATCCAACGCGGGACGGGCGGCCTGCCAGGAATAGGTGTCCTTGTCGAGAAGCGTTCCATCCAAATCGGAGAAGATAAGAATCATGGGCTGTTTCTACGATAGCGCCACACTCTGATCCTGCGATGCCGTTACGATCCTCGCTGGTAACGATCCTGGGCCTTGGAGCGCTGATCGCGCTTTGCGGGCTGCTGGGCTTTAGCGCGCTTGATCGCGGAAGCGCCCTTTACCAGCAGACGCTGGAGACGCACACTTCCTATCAGGAGACGCAATCCCTGCTGCAGAGCATCCCCGAAGACCTTCATCTTTCGGGAATCCACGTGCGGGACTATTTGCTGGATCCGGCGGGCATCGCGGGGGACTGGTATCGCGATCAGATCGTGCGGCTGCGCTCCACGCTCTCCACCCGGCTGCTGCGGCTGCAGAAATCCGCCGACGCCGAGGTGGCGGCTACGATTCCCGGATTGCGAAAGGAAATCGATGCCTACTGGGAATCGATGGAGCCGGTGTTCCGATGGACGCCGCAGCAGCGTTTTGCCTTCGGCCACGGATTCCTGCGGGAAACAGTGCTTCCCAGGCGCAATGCCGTCCTCGATCTGGCCAATCAGATGGGCACGCTGCAGGCGGTGAATCTGACGCGGGCGCAGCAACGCCTTCGCCAGAGCCAGACGGAGTTTGAACGGGTGGTGCTGAGGCTCACCGGCGTCGCGGTGTTCATCGGCATCGCGGTGATGCTGCTCACCATGCGGCGTGTATTCGCGCTGGAGCGGCGCAGCCAGGAGGAAAAGCATCGAGTGGAGGAAGCCGAGGCGGAACTCCGGCGCCTGTCTCAGCGCCTGGTGAAGGCGCAGGAGGAGGAGCGCAAGGCGTTGTCGCGCGAGCTGCACGACGAGATCGGCCAGTTGCTGACGGGCATTCGCATGGAGTTGAACAGCCTGGGCGCGATCCGTTCCGGACCGCCGGAGAAGTTCGAGGAGCGGACCGCGGAGGCGCGCATTCTGATCGAACAAACCATCCGCAACGTCCGCGATCTGGCCATGGGCCTGCGGCCTTCCATGCTGGATGACATCGGGCTGGCGCCCGCGCTCGAATGGCTGGGGCGGGATTTCTCACGCCGCGGCGGCATTGCGGTGGACGTGCAGATTGACGGCACGCTCGATCATCTGCCTGAGGCGCATCGCACCTGCATCTTCCGCATCGTACAGGAAGCGCTCACCAACTGCGCAAGGCACGCCGGCGCCAAGAGCATCCGGGTGACGGTTCACGGCGGCGCCAACCGGGTTTCGCTCACCGTGCAGGATGACGGCGTGGGTTTCCCGGCGAACGGCGAAGCGCCAAGGGGTCTGGGCCTGTTGGGCATCAAGGAGCGCGTGAACGAACTGGGCGGAGTGTTCAAGGTGGCGTCGCAGTCCTTCCGGGGCGCCATGCTGATAGTGGAGCTTCCGCTTGAGAGCGAGGTTGCGCATGCCCATTAGAATTTTGATCGCCGATGATCATGGCGTGGTGCGGCGCGGCCTGCGCCTGCAACTTGAGCAGGAGGAAGGCTTCACGGTGGTGGGTGAGGCCGGCGATGGCAGAGAAGCGGTGCGCATGGCCGAAGAGTTGAGCCCCGACGCCGTGATCATGGACATCGCGATGCCCAATCTCAACGGCATCGACGCCGCCGCCCAGATTCTGAAAAAAAATGCCAGGTGCGGCATCGTCATCCTCAGCATGCATTCCGACGAGGCGTACCTGGTGCGCGCACTCTCGGCCGGCGCCAAGGGATATCTGCTCAAGGACACCGCCGATGTGTACCTCACTCACGCCGTGCGCGCCGTTTCCTCCGGCAAATCGTTCTTCAGTCCGGAAATCGCCCAGACTTTGCTCGAAGACTACCTGGCCACGCTGCGGCATCGCGGCCTGGAAGACTCCTACGATCTGTTGACCGATCGCGAAAAGGAGATCCTGCAGCTTCTGGCCGAAGGAAGGACGAACAAGGACGTCGCGGCGATGCTCGCACTGAGCCCTTACACGGTGGAGACGCACCGCACGCATATCATGCAGAAACTGAACCTGCATAGCGCTGTTGACATCGTGCTTTACGCCGTAAGGAAAAAGATCATCGCCTGAGGCGAGGTTCTAGAAGGTCAGCCGCAGCGCCAACTGCACCTCGCGAGGCTTGGGATTGAAGGCCGTAGCCGTTACCACGCCAAAGGTGGCGGCATTGATCGCCGTCCCGGGCGCTTCAAACGTCGGAGTGTTGGTGATGTTGAACGCCTCGGCGCGGAACTGCACGCGGTAACGTTCGGTGATCTGGAAATTCTTGAAGAGGCTGAAATCCAGATTAAACTGGCCGTCGCTGCGTACCGTGGGCAACGTGCGCGAGACCGTGCCAAAGGTGTAAGGAGCGATGTTGGTGAACGCCGAGGTATTGAACCAGCGCGCGAGCGTCGGGTTGTCGACTTTCGGATCCTGCCCGGCGACGACGTTCGGCCGGTTGCCCACGCCGACGCCCGGCGCGCTCAGCGCCAGCGGCAGTCCGCTCTCCACGGTCATGATGGCGTTGGTTTGCCATCCGCCTAGCAGCGCACGGCTCAGGCGGCTGCCGTCTTTGAAAAACGGCAGTTCGTACAAGGCGGTCATCACCAGCCGCTGCGCCACGTCCTGCGCGTCGAGCGCGCGCTCCAGCCGGAGGTTGTTCCAGTTTTGAACACCCGTGACGCCGTTTCCGCCCGGACGGATCTGGCCGGTATTCTGCCCGTCGCTGATCAGCTTCGATGCCGTGTAGGCGGCGATGAGAGAGAACCCGGAGGCGAAGCGGCGTTCCACCTTCACCGCAAGCGCGTGGTAGATCGAGTTGTTCAGGAACGAGTAACCGCCGCTGACGCCGCTGAAATGCGGGTACGGCAGCAGGCTTTGGGCGCGGGTGATGGTGGCGCCGCTGAGCGGACCGGTGGTGATGATGCCCCGGAAGGGATTGGCGATCGGCTGGGCGAGCGAGGCCGCGCCCAGGGCCAGACTGTCATCGGAGAGGAAATTCAGGTTCCGGCTGAAGCCGAGAAGCTTGATACCGTGGTTGCCAACCCATGCCGCCTCCAGCAGCCAATTGTTCCATGGCTGGTGCTGGATGGTGAAGTTCCACTGTTTCGTGTAGCCGCGGCTGATGTCGCGAAGCTGGCCGATGATGCCCGTCCCCACGCCGGTGAGCGCTCCCAGGCTGCTACCAGTGGGCTGGTCCAGACCGTTGGGATAGGGGTTGGTCAACAGGTCGCGCGGAGTAAGTCCACCATCGATGGAAGTTACCATCAGGGTATTGTTGGTGAAGCCCGTTTTGGCAACATCGCCGTTGGGAGTGGTGGGGATGTAAATGATGCCGAAGCCGCCTCGCAACACGGTCTTGGGATGCAACTGGTAGGCAAAGCCGAATCGCGGTCCCCAGTCGGTGAATTGCCGCCGGCTGACGCCCCGGTCCAGTCCGCCAACGCCTGGGAAGGCCAGCCCTCCCCGCAGATTCATACCCGGCACGCGGAGCGGCGATTCCACATTGGGATCGAAGTTCGACAACACGTTGTAACGATCGGTGATCGGACCCTCGTAATCCCAGCGCAGTCCAAGGTTCAAGGTGAGCTTGGGAGTTACTTTCCAGTCGTCCTGCAGGAACAGGGCGTAATAGCGGAGGCTGGCGGTGGCGTCGGTCACCAGCGTAGTGTTGGCTGCCGAAGCCGTGCCCAGCAGCAGCGAAGCGGTGCCGTAGCCGGCGTTGGCGTTGGCCACCTGCGGGTTTGGCCCCTGGGTGAAACCGCGGTTGACGGTGTAACAGCCCACCGAACATTCGCGGCCATAGTCGTTGCGCGCATAGAAGCGCTGCTCAACGCCCGTCTTCACCGTATGCTTGGAGAAGATCTTCGTCACCGCGGCGCTGGCCAGTGTTGTCATGGACGGATTGCCGCGCGAGCCAAGGCCGCCAAACGTGTTCAAATCGGCGACTGACATGCGCGGGAAACGGCCCGTATCAGCACCGCGGCCGACGTAGGCCACGCGCTTGAACGACTCCGGGAACCCGAGGGTGGCGATATCGAACCCCTGGCTCGGCGTGAAGAAGTTTTCGTTCTCCCGGTTGAAGCCCAGCTTAACGTCCAGCAACAGCGTGGGCCGCAGCGTATCGGTGTAGTTCACTGAAGCGCCATGGCGCGGGATGAAAACAGTGCGGCCATCGGTCTCGGCCGGAGTGCCGAACAGTTTCGGGAACTGCCAGTCCAGATCGTCCCATGTGTAGCGGCCGGAAAGACGCCGCGAGGAGGTGATGTTCCAATCCCCTTTGGCCGTGAAGGTGTTGCGGTCAATGGGCCCGCCGGCCTGCAGGAACAGATTCTGCGCCTGAGTGTTGGCCAGGCCGGGCAGGTTCGGCAGGGGGTAAAACTTCAGGATTTCCTGACCAACACGATTGATTCGCGAGGCGGGGATGCGGTTGCCCGGGAACTGATCGCGAATAAACTGGCCCTGAGCATCCGGGTTGGCGCGAGTGGAGAAAGGATCGTAGATGTTGATGAGATTCCCGTTGGCCGTGCGCGTGTCCGAGAAATCACCGGCGCGCTGCAGCGCGGTTGGCGAGGTGACGATCGACTGCGAAACCCGGCGTTCGCGAAAGGCTTCGTAATTCGTGAAGAAGAAGACCTTGTTGCGCTTCAGTGGTCCGCCCAGCGAGCCGCCAAACTGGTTCCACGCCAGAAACGGCCGCGCGCGGCCAGCGCGGTTGGAGAAGAAGTCATTGGCGTTGAATGCGCTGTTGCGCACGAATTCGAAGAGGTTGCCGTGAAATTCGTTGGTTCCGGACTTGGTGACGAGGCTCACGATGCCGCCGCCGGTGCGTCCGAACTCGGCTGACATGGCGTTGGTGAGGATCTTGAACTCCTGCGTGGAGTCGACAGTGGGAAACGCCTGTGTGCCGGAGGTGAACATCTTCTCCGACGCGATGCCGTCCACCATGAAGCCGTTCGACAGCGGCTGCCCGCCACCAATTGAGATGGCCGAAAGCCGCCAGGAGGAAAGCACCTGCCCACCGAAGTAGCCGATGCCGCGCACGGTGGGAACCAGGTTCGCCAGGCCGGTGGGATTACGTCCGTTCAAGGGAAGCTCATCGACTTTACGCTGCTCCATCACGGTTCCCAGCGCGGAGGTGTTCGGTTCCAGCAGCTCGGCTCCGCCCTGCACTTCAATCACTTCGGTGACGTTGCCTACTTCGAGAGCCACCGGCACCGCCAGCGAGCGGTCCGCTTCCACCACGATGCCTTCGCGCCGGAAAGCCTTGAATCCGGCGCTGGAGGTTTCCAGCGAGTAGACGCCCAGCGGCAATTGCAGGAAGCGGAAGTTTCCGCCTTCGTCGCTCTGCGCCGCGCGCGTGATGCCTGTACTTGGGTTGGTGAGCTTCACCTCGGCCCCGGCGATGACCGCGCCCGAGCGATCCGTCACCGTACCTGTGACCGTACCGGTGGTCTGTTGAGCGTAGGCGCCAACGGAAATCAAGAACACGAGCGCAAGAACGGAAAAAACCCGCATGACGGTCCCCCTCTTTTGAGCAGAAGTGCTTCGAAAAGTATATCTCAGCGGCGGGGCGGCTGTGCCGCCGACGCTTCACGGAACCGTTCGAGGGCCGTGGCGGCTTCCGTCTTCCTGCCCAGTTTGCGATAGGCCTGCGCGAGCTGGTACCAGGCCGCGCTGTCGGCTGGGTCAAGCGTTGTGGCGCGCTCCAGCCAGCGCAGCGACAGTTCGTGCCTGTCCAGCTTCACCAGCGCCTTGCCCGTCAGCAGCGCATTGCGCGCCGATTGCGGATTGCGCCTGGCGGCCTCGGCGGCGAGTTGAAACGCCTTTTCCGCCTGGTTTCGCTTGAGGAAAAACTCGGCCAGGTTGGCGTGCGCCCAATCGTAGTCCGGATGCGATTTCATCACCAGGTCCAGCGCGCGGAAAAAGCTGCGCAGGGCGTCCGAATCGCGATTCATCGCGTCATAGCACAACCCCAGGTTGTCCCACCCCCGATGGTGCTTCGGATCCTTCTTCACCACCGCCAGCAGAAGCTGCTCGGCTTCCGGATACCGATGCTGCTGATAATAGATGCGCCCCAACGCATAAAGCGTGGCTTCATGATCCGGCCGCAGTTCCAGCGCCGATTTCATCGTCTGCTCGGCTTCGGCCTCCTTGCCCAGCAGGTACTGCGTCTGAGCAAGCGTCAGCAGCAACTGCGGATCCGGCCGGCAGACAGCCGCCGCATACTGAAAGGCAGTCACGGCCTCCTGCAGGCGGCGCTCCTCGAACGCCTGTCTGCCCCGCGCCAGCAACTCTTCGCAGCTATCGGCCCACACGACCATGATTGTATGCTACGTTGCGGGCTGGTGATCTACTTCGTCCTGCTGGCGATGGCGGCCGATCCCTGCATCACAGGCATTGAGGCAGTCAAACGGCGCGACCTGGCGGCCGCTGAAGCCGCACTCGGCGAGTGTACGAAGTTGCAGCCGGCGAACCTGGAGGCGCAACTGATGCTTTGCGGCGTCTACCAGCTTCAGGGCAACGCCGCCGCCCTGCTGGCCGCCTCCCTTGACGGCGTCAACCGGTTCCCTGAAGAGAAGCGCTTCTATCTCACCGCGGGCACTTACGCCGGACGTCAGGGCCAGTTCTCCCAGGCGGCAAAAGTGCTGGATCGCGCGCTGGCGAAGTGGCCCGATGAGGTGAAGCTGCGGCCGCTGGCGGCAAGCGCGTTTCTGGGGCTGGGCATGGAGGCGCTGGACAAAGGCGACAACACGGGCGCCGAAAAGAGCCTGCGCCGCGCCGTCCAATTGGCGCCCGATGACGCCGAGGCGCTGCTCAACCTGGGGCGCGCCCAGCATAACCTGCATCGCTCCACGGAAGCGCTGGCCAGCTTTGACCGGCTGTTGAAGTTGAATCCGCAGATGCCTTTGGCCCGCTTTCACCGCGGTCTCACGCTGCACACGCTTGGCGAGGCCGATGCCGCCGTCGAAGAACTGTCGCGGGAGATCGACGCTTCCGGTTACGCTCCCGCCTATCTGGTTCGCGCGCTCGCCTTCATCGCCAAGGGCGACTGGGCCGCCGCCATGCCCGACGCCGAAACCGCCGCTCAGAAGCTGCCCGATGACGCCAAGGCGCATTACACGCGCGCCCGTTGCCTGCTGCGCCTGGGGCGCGAAAAGGATGCCGAACCCGCCTTGCGGCGCGCCATCGAACTCAATCCCGGCGATCCGGCCCCGCTCAATGCGCTGGTTCGCCTGCTGCTGCAATCCGGCCGTCAGGATGAGGCCGCGCCGCTGGCACGGAAAGCCGCGGATCTGGCAAAGAAGGAACGCACCGCCGCCAAGGGTGAAATCCGCTTTCAATGAGAATCCTCCTGCTGCTGGCCGCGCTCGCGCCGGTCACCTTCGTCGACAAAGCCCGCGAGGCGGGCCTCACCCTCACCGTCATCAACGGTGATCCGAAGGAGAAGAAGTTCCTCATTGAATCCATCGGCGGCGGCATCACCGTGATTGACTACAACAACGACGGGTGGATGGACCTCTATATCCCCAACGGCTCCACCATCGCCGCCTACCGCGCCGGCCGCAACACCGCCCGCGGGGCGTTGTACAGGAACAACGGAAACGGCACGTTCAGCGATGTAACTGCCGCAGCAGCGCTCACGCACCGTGGATGGGGCAAGGGCGCCCTGGCCTTCGATTTTGACAACGACGGATATCAGGATCTGTATATCTGCAATTTTGGCCGCAACGTCCTTTACCGCAATAAGGGCAACGGGACCTTTGAAGACGTGACCGCCAGGTCCGCCACCGGAGACCCGCGCTGGTCTTCATCCGCCGCCGCCGCCGATTACGACAACGACGGCGACCTGGACCTGTTCGTCGCCAACTACCTGGACTACGACCTCCACAACCTGCCCACCGAAGGCAAGTTCTGCCTCTACCAGGGCATCCCGGTCGCCTGCGGCCCGCGCGGGCTGAAAGGCGCCGGCGACACGCTCTACCGCAACAATGGCGACGGCACGTTCACCGATGTTTCAAAGCAGGCCGGCGTGGACGATGCGGCGGGCTACTACGGCCTCGGTTCCGCCTGGGGCGATTACGACAACGATGGCGACCCCGATCTGTTCGTGGCCAACGACAGCACGCCCAACTACCTCTATCGCAACAACGGCGACGGCACGTTCGCCGACGTGGCCATCGCCGCCGGTGTGGCCTTCGGCGAAGAGGGGCACGAGCAGGCCTGCATGGGCGTGGAATTCGAGGACATCGACAACGACGGCCTGCTGGATCTGTTCGTCACCAATTTCTCAGAGGACTACAACACGCTCTACCGCAACATTGGAAAAGGCGTCTTCCGCGACGATTCGCACGCCGCCGGGCTGGTGACCGATTCCTGGCGCGACCTCAGTTGGGGCGTAGGGTTTTTCGATTTCAACAACGACGGGTTGAAAGACATCTTCGTCGCCAACGGCCATATCTATCCACAGGTGGACCGCCACCCCATCCGCATCACCTACAAACAGGCGAACAAGCTGTACCTCAACACCGGAGGAGTGAAGCTGCAGCGCGCGCCCGGCCTGGACGCCGCGAAATCGAGCCGCGGCGCAGCCTTCGCCGACTTCAACAACGACGGCCGTATGGACATCGCCGTGGTGGAGATGGACGAATCGCCTTCCCTGCTGATGAACCAGACCGCCGGCGATTCCCATTGGCTGATGGTGAAACTGGAAGGCGCGAAGAACCGCTTCGGTATCGGCGCGCGCATCACGGTGAAAGCGGGCGGCGTCACGCAGACTCGAGAGGTGAAAGCGGGCGGCAGCTACGCCGGCGCCAACGACCCGCGCCAGCACTTTGGACTCGGCGCGGCCACGCAGGCTGAGGAAATCACTGTCCAGTGGCCGGGTGGGAAACGAACCCGGGAAACCAGCGTGAAGGCGGACCGCGTCGTCACCATCCGCGAATCAGAATAGATAGTGAAGTGAGGATTACTCCCACCTACCGCACGTTCACCCAGATCGGCGAACTCCAGGCGAGGTTCCCGTCCGCCTGTTCCACCCGGATGTAGTAGTAGCTCGATCCCGGCTCCGGACTCGCATCGCGGAACGAGAACGAGACATCCTGCGTGTTCGGCGCCTGCTGCGAAATGTACTTCCCGTTGCGGATGATGCTTAGCCGGGAGATGGGGCCGGCGCCCCGCACCTTGACGCGCAGTTCCGGCACACGCGCGGCGGTAAACTCCTCGCCCATGAAGTGATCGCCCATCCAATACTCCAGCACGATGTTATCGGTGGCGCCGTAAGTCCGCCGGCTGCGGATCGCCTCAATCACGCCTTTCCGCGTCGGATCGCTCGAATAGACCATGGCGAAGGAAAGGTGCGTCGAAACATGATCGGAACTGGCGATCACGCCGATGCGCACACCTTTCTCCCATGCCTTCCAGATGAAGCCGCCGGGATTGAAGTTATTGCCGAACCCCGTGCCGGCGGGTCCCTGCTTGTGCGCCGCGGGGGCGCCTTCGTGCTCGTAGGAATCACGGGCGCCCTGGTAGATCTCGGCCACGGGCTGCACTTTCTCATCGGTGTCGGTCCAGTCATTCCCCTGGCTGGTGGCCAGCGTGTGTGGAATGGCGATGCCGCCTGTTTCACTGACATTGCGGAATAGCAGCTTCGTATCGTTTTGCGCCAGGTCGCCGGCGATGATCGCATACGTGGACCAATGCTCCGGCATGTCGGGCCGCGTGAACAGCTTCACGATGGGCACGTTCCGCATGGCGTGAATGATGTTCTTGTGCCCCTTCGGCCAATGCGGCGTGCGCTCATAGCCGAATAGCGACACATAGCGGCCAGGCACATGGTACATCTCGGTGACCTTCTGAATCAGCCACCACCAGTACTCCGAATCACCGCCCGCGCTGTGGTCGGTGATGGCGCCGTAGTCCATCTCAGCGGCATCGATCATGTAACGGAAGAAGTCCAGGATTGAGCCATCCATGCGCCCGCCGCTGTCGGTAGAGAGTTCCGTATGCCGGTGCAGATCGCCTTTGAAGATGCGGAATTCCGAACCGTTTCGCGTGATCCGCTGCGCCCGCAGCGCTCGCACGGCTTCCGCCTCAAGGCCCGGATCCAGTGCGCTTTGCACCGTCGCCGCCTGCGCGGGTACCAGTTTGTACGGCTTGGGATCGCTCATCGGCGTCAGCACACACGACCAGATCTGATTCTGCTGCGGAACGTACACCGCCGAATCGTCGCGCGTGTCGGTATGCCAGAGGGTCCAGAACTGGCCGTTTGGCGTGCCCGTGCCGGCCATGGTGGAACTCATACGATCGCGGCTGCGCGGCAGTTCCGATGCCGTCAACCATCCTTCGCCCGTATAGTGCGTGACGTAGGTATTCATGAAGCCGCGCACGTTGGTGGCGTTGGGCGTTTCCTCGCTATCCACGGCCCAGGTCCACGTGGCGTAACGAGTCACGCGGTGGCGGAACATCAGCCACACCCGCCCGCCAGGGTCGGTGAACAGCCGCGGCGTCTGCATCCACTGATCTTCCGAGGCGAGCATGCTGGTGGACGGATGTTTGGCCGGTTGCATCCACACACCGCCCTGCCACACCTTCATTCCGACGCGGCGTGTTTGGCCGATTGCCGTACCGGTCTGCTTCACGCCCAGGCTGCGCCCGCCGAAGTCTTTGCTCCAGTTGACGCCCAGTTCTTCCCAGGCGATCCACAGCCGCCCATCCTTGTCATAAACGGCGGTGGCGTTGGCTTCACCGTTGGGCGTGGACGCCAATGCTTCCTCCGCCGTCCATTGGCCATTGCGCAGCGTGCGCATGTACACGTCGTAATTGCCGTTGCGGTAGCTGTCCCAGACAACGGACGCATGGCCGACGGAATTCACCGCCACCACCGGAGACCAGTCATTGCCGCGGTGGGAACTCACCTGCTGCGGATCGCTCCAGCGCCCATCCTGGCAGCGCCGTAGAAAGATATCGGACTGGCCATCGCGAAAGCCCTGCCACACCAGCCACAGCGTGCCCTTCGCATCGGAAAGGAACTGGTGATTGATGTCGGGCAGAGGATGATCGGTGAGACGCGTGGGTGGATCCCAATTGGCGCCGTCCCAGCGCGTGGTGTAAAGATCCCAGTTGGGGCGCTCCGGATCGCCGGGATAGCCGGTCTGCTGCGCCCAGACAAACCATGGATTCCCGGCGGCGTCGATGGCCACCTGCGGCATCCACACATCGCCCTGCACGCCCGGCAGCGGGAACGTGGCGTACCAGTGTCCATTGGCGAAGCGGCGGGCGTGAATCTCCTCGCGCAGCCCGCTATAGGATACCCACACGGCCCACACATCCCCGTTGGCCGCGGCGGCGGCGGAAGGGAAATCGTTGTGGCGCGCGGTGTCTCCCAAGGGCAGTACGCCGCTCATCCAGGCCACGCGCCCGCCCGGGCGAATCTGGCCTCGCGCCGGCCCCGGCGTGTTCGGTAAGTCCAGCGGCACACTGGACACCTGCGCCATGGCCGCCGACATCAACAAATGCGCGATCCCAATCATAGATATAGTTTCAACCCAAACTGCACCTGGCGCGGAGTATTCGCCTGCGCGCCAATCACGCCGAAGTTGCCCGTCCCGAATGCCAGACCGGGATTGGCGAAATTCGGTGTGTTGGTGAGATTGAAGAATTCCGCCCGGAACTCCAGACGTCGCACTTCGGAAAACCGCACGCTCTTGAAGAACGAAAAATCAGTGCTGCGTTCGCCGGGCGCCCGCATGTCCGAAAGGGTTCGCGGGCCATTGCCCAGGGTGAACGGCGCTGGCTGCAGGAACACACGCGTGTTGAACCATTCGGCCAGCCGCGCCGCGGTGGGGCGTCCGCTGTCGGCCTTGGCGCTGCCGGTAACATTGGGCCGCTGCACACCCGTGAATCCCCCGCTGTTGTTCTGCGCGGTGATCGGCAGCGGCACTCCCGTGGCCAGTGTGGCAATGCCGTTGATCTGCCACTGGCCGAACACGTGGTCCATCCATGCCGGCCAATTGCCGCCCCACTTTCGCTTGCGCCCGAAGGGCATTTCATACACGTAGCTGAACACCATCCGCTGGCTGACATCCTGGGGAGAAATCGCCCGCTCGGCCCGCCGGTTGTAGGCGTCCTGATGGACTGACTCCAACCCGCCTACGCCCACGCCCACGCTGTCGTCAATCAGTTTGCCGTTGGTGTAGGAAAGCAGGAAGCTTGAGCCTGAAGAGAAGTCCTTCTGCACGCGAATCTGCAGCGCGTGATAGCTGGAACTGGCCGAGGTGGGCCGGAAATTGGTGACGTTCAGATACTGCGGAAACGGGCGCAGCAACTGCCCGCGCGTCACCTGCGCGGCTGCCAGCGGACCGCTCGGGATAAGGCCGGCAAATGGATTCGCCACCCGCTGCTGCAGCGCCGTCCCCTGCGCCAGAAGTTCCGGCCGAAGCTGATTCATCTCCCAGCCGCCGTCGGTCAGCTTGGTGCCCTTGTTGCCGATGTAGGCCGCCTCCAGCGCCACACGGCCGGGGAGTTCACGCTGCACGTTCAGATTCCATTGCTGGGCGTAGGAAGACCGGATGGAGACGCGGTCAATCGAATCCGGATGATTCTGTCCGATGTTCGTGGCCAGTCCGTTCCGGTTGCCGGTGGGAAGCGACAATCCGTTCGGGAACGGATTGCGCAGGAAGTTCTCCGGCCGCAGCCCGTCGATGGACGCCACCCACGGTGTCTGCGTGGAGAAACCTTCCGAAGCGCGCGCGTTACCCGCCATGCCGACGTAGGGAGGGTAGAACATGCCATATCCCGCGCGAATCACGGTTTTCGCGTTCAGGCTGTAGGCCAGGCCGGCGCGTGGCCCGAAGTTATTCCAGTCCGTGGGATAGTGGCTTGGGGCATCCAGACCCTGAAACCGGATGCCGCCCCTGAGATCGGGCATGCCGGCCCGTTGCGCAATCGGCGACTGCACGTCGTAATCGAACCACGTGAGCTGATTAAAGCGGTCGCGCTTGCCGTTCTCCACGTCATAGCGCAGCCCCAGGTTCAACGTCAGCTTCGACGTCACCTTGAAGTCATCCTGAGCGTAGAAGGCCGTGTAGAGGTTCGAGGTAAACACACTTGGCAGAATCTGCACGAACCCGCTGGCGCCCGTGCCCAGCAGAAGGCTGGCGAGTCCATCGCCCAGATTGGCCTGAGCCACGTTGGGATTCGGACCCTGCGTCATCGCGCGATTGAACACATAGCTGCCGTTGGTGTTCTGCTTGAGGTTCGAACCCACCTGGTTCAGCCGTTCATCCAGACCGAACTTGAAGGTGTGTTTGCCGCGTACCCAGGTGGCGCTGGCCGCCAGTGAATAGGTCTGGAACGTTTCAAGGGGGGAAGAAAACACCTGGCCCAGGATGTTGTAGCCGGCAGCATTGAAGACGGGGAACCCGATGGGCCGCAGCGTTTGCGCTTCCAGTGCGGCCGGCAGGCCGAGCGCAGTGTAGCTGAAATCCTGCGGCACCGGAGGCGGAGAATCCTGGGTAACAGTGCTGAACCCCGCGCGGACATTCAAAATCATCGACGGCGAATGCACCCTTGTATAGTCGGCGCGGGCATTCCAACTGGGGATCTCAAAGCCGTTCACCTGAAAGTCAGTAAATGCGATGTTGCCGTATTGATTGGGCGGTGTCTGCACGGACCGGCGCCAACTGACGCCTCCGAACAGGCGGTTTTTCTCACTGGGATTCCAGTCGATCTTCGTATCGAGCTGATTTACATCAAACCGCGCCGAACCCTGACTGAAGTAGTTGTTGATTCCCGTACACGCATCGCCGGGTTGATTCGGCTGTGGATAGAAACCGGCCACTCTGGTACCAACCGGATCGAATCGGGAAGTTGGAATCCGATTGCCGGGAAACTGGTCGCGGATGAATCCGCCCGCCGGATTGGCGCGCGTGGTGAGCGGGTCGTAGACCTGCGTGGGCTGGCATTGGGCGCCGACGCGTTTGGAGGAAGCCGAAAAGTCACCCTGCTTTTCGAGCGCGGTGGGAAACGTTCCGGTGAAACTGGAGCCCTGGCGCTGGCGCAGCCCTTCGTAGTTGATGAAGAAGAACGCCTTGTCGCGCACGATAGGCCCGCCGCCCGCCGCGCCGAACTGATTGCGCTTGAAGCTGGGCAGCGCCGCGCCGGCGCGGTTGGCGAAGAAGTTATTGGCGTCCATCTTGCTGTTGCGCAGGAATTCGTAGAAGACGCCGTGGAACTGGTTGGTGCCGGAGCGCAGCACCATGTTGAGCACGCCGCCGTTGGTGCGTCCATACTCGGCGGAGTAGCTGTTGGTTTGGACCTTGAACTCCTGCAGCGCGTCGGGCGAAGGGAACGCCGCGTAGGAAAGAAACCCGTTTGAGGCGGGCGGCGAGTTGCTGACGCCATCCAGGAACAGGTCGTTCATGTTGGCGCGTCCGCCGTTGATGCGGAAGCTGGAGGCGCGATTGAACTGGTCCCCGAACGAGGGGCTTGGACTGAAACCAGGCACAAGGTAGGCCAGACGCAGGGGATTGCGCGAGTTCAGCGGCATGTCCAGGATCTGCTTGGAGGAAACCACGGTGCCGATGGCCGATGTGCCGCTCTCCACGGCGGGCGCGGCAGCGGTGACCTCCACCGTTTCGGCGAGCGTTCCCACTTCCAGGGCGAAATCGAGCCTCGCGGTCTGGTCCACCACCAGCGTCAGGCCGGTGCGTGTCAAGGTGCGAAAGCCGTCCTTTCGAACCGAGATCCGGTAGCTTCCCGGCGGCAGAAGCGTAATCGCGAAATAGCCGGTGTCGTTTGATTGCGACCGCCGCTGCAGGCCGGTATCGGCGCCCGTAACCAGGATTTCGGCGCCGGCGATCACGGCTTCGGTGGCGTCCGTGACGCGGCCTGTGATCTGAGCGGTGGGTGTCTGCCCAAAGCAGACGGCGGCGATCAGAATCGGACAAAGGCCAAGGTGGCGAAGTTGCATGAGACCTTCCTTGACCGGCAATCAGATCATACTTTAACGTTATAGTCAATGCGTGAACAAAAGGATCGGATCCGGCTCCGCGACATTGCCGCCGACCTCGGCCTCAGCATCATGGCCGTTTCGAAAGCCCTTCGCGGACACGCCGATATCGGCCGCGAAACACGCCAGCGGGTCATTCGGCGCGCTGAGGAACTCGGCTACCGCCCGAATCAACTCGCCCGCCAGTTGCTGGAAGGCCGCTCGCGCACGATGGGCATGGTGGTGCCGACACTGGCCTATTCCTTTTTCGCCCAACTCGCGCACGGAGTTTCCTCCGTGCTGCTGGCGCGCGGCTACCAGCTTCTGCTCTGCAATTCCGACGGGGACGTGGAGCGCGAGCAGGAGCAGGTGAAGTCACTGCTTGCCCATCAGGTGGAAGCCGTCGTGCTCGCCTCCAGCGGCGCCCTGGAGCAGGAAAGCGAGATGGGCTGCCTGCGGGGGGCGGGTGTACCGTATGTGTTGGCCGGCCGGGGCGTTCCCCATTTTCGGGCGAACTTCGTGGGCAGTGATGGCGTGGCCATCGGCGGCCTGGCGACACGGCATCTGATTCAACAGGGATACCGTCGCATCGGGCATATCCACGGGCCGCCGGTGGCCGGAAGCGTCCAACGCCGGAAAGGCTACCTGGATGCGCTGGCAAGCCACCATATCACGGTCAACGAAGGGTACATTGCCGGTGGGCGGGACGGCGTGGAAGGCGGCTATGAGGCGATGAGCGCGCTGCTCACGCGCAGGCCGAGGCCCGATGCCGTGTTCTGCTACAACGATTCCGTGGCGGCGGGCGCCATGAAGGCGATCCTCGAACGGCGCCTGAAGATTCCCAGGGATATCGCGCTTGCCGGCGTCGGCAACCTGGCCTTCTCAGACCTTTTGCGCGTTCCGCTCACAACGGTGGATCAGTATCCTGTAGCGATGGGCGAAAAGGCCGCGCGTCTGGCGCTGGATTCGGTGGCCGCACCCGGGCGGGCCGTGGAGCAGATCATCTTGGCGGCGAAACTGGTGATTCGGGAATCCAGCGCGCGCTCCTAGGTCGCCGGCTTCTCATTGATCGCCGGATCGCCGGTCTCAAACCGCGGCCCGTCGTCATCCCAATCATCGGCGCGGAACATGCGTCCCTGGCCCATGGCGCCGTCAATCTCCTTCACCGTCAGCATCAGCCGGTCGCCTTTCACGCGCGCCCAGATGTGGTGGTAGAACATTCCCTGGCGGAATCCTTCGCCACGGATCATCGGCCCGCGCATGTTGCCGCCGCTGCTGCCAACCTCCATATACCCCACGCCGTCACGCTTCATGTGTACGAACTGGTGGCCATGCCCGCTCACCACATACGTAACGCCATACTGTTTCGCCAGCCGGTGCAGAGGGAAATCGGTCTCGCCGGCTTTGAACCGCTGGATCCAGAACGGCTTGTGGAAGAACACCAGCTTGGGATTCTTGTTCTGATTCGCAGCCAGGTCCTTTTCGAGGAATTGCAGTTGCTGATCGTCCAATTCGCGCTGGCGGGAGTTGTCCAGAACGGTGAAGTGGGCGTTCTGATAATCGAAGGAGTAGTAGGGCTGGAAGCCGGTCTGGGCAATGTAGATTCGTTCGGATTCGGAAGACCAGATATCGTGGTTGCCCGCGGTGAAGTACTGCTTCGGGCCCTGCAGCCGGCCCCACACCGGCCTGATGGCGGTCCATTCGGATTCGGCCTTTGCATCGTTGCCGCCTTCGATCGTGTCACCGACATTGATCAGGAAGTCAGGCTCTAGCATCGCCACTTCCCGCCAGACCCGGCCGTAGATCTGGGGTGTCGCCCCTCCCGTACGATCGCCCAGTATCGAGAAGTGGAAGTCATTGCTGCTGGAGGACTGCGCGGTGAGCGAACCAATCACCAGCGCCGTACCCAGAATCGCCAACACCAGCCATCGGGTCAGCGAGCGGTGGTCCCGGTCAAACGAGTTTGCCATGAGACCATTTTCACCCGCCCGCTGTTTCGGTGCGATGACAAGTCTATTCCCCCTGGACGGAAGTGCCCTCGGCGAACGGAGTAGCGGTGCCCCAAACCACGTTGGTGCCCCAAACCACATTGAACCCGGCCGGGCCGCTGGTGCCCCAGATGACGTTGGTGGGTTCCACCACGTTGGCCGTTCCCCAAATCACGCCGGTGCCCCAAACCACGTTGGTCCCCCAAATCACATTGCTGCCCCAGATCACGTTGGTGGAGCCGGTGGCCTGCTGCGCGGTGTCGTGAACCAGCGACGCAGTGCTGCCGGAGAACACAACGCGGGGTGAGGCTGCGGAGTAGCCCGCCGGCGGAATGTCGGCGGTGTTCAACGCGGCCCATACGTCCAGGTAGCCGGCGCCCACCGTGAAAAGATCCGGATTCGCGTTATAGGTGATGTTGTTCGTCGGATTCGTCCAGGAGTTGTTGGTCTGGAATCCCTTGGTGGCGGTCTTCATCAACATGCCCTTCACCTGGTCGGGCGAAAGCCATGAGTATTTCTGGATCAACAGAGCCGCCGCTCCGCTCACCACCGGCGCCGCCATGCTGGTGCCGCTCAGCTTGAAGTAGTTGTATCCATACGGATAGTAAGGATTGTAGTAGCTGGGCTGCACCCAGTTCGATCCGCCGTACATGTTGGTAAGCACGGAAGGCTGGATGTTGGAGATGATCTGGTTGCCGGGCGCCACCAGGTCGGGCTTCACCACCTGGTCGCGCAGCGTCGGCCCCTTTGAGCTGTAAGTGGCGATCAGGTCATCGGTTTTGGCCGAAGTGCTCATGTCGCGCATGGCGCCGACGGTGATCACCAGCGGGTGATTGCCGGGCGAGGTAATGGTGGAATAACCGTTGGTGCCCATGAGGCCGTCGCGGCCGTTGTTACCCGCCGCCACCACCACCACGATGCCGGCCTTCCATGCCCGGTCCACGGCCTGGCATAACGGATCGGTCTGCCAGCTCTCCAGAATCAGCCGCCCCAGCGAAAGGTTCAGCACGCGGATGTTATAGACGTTCTTCAGTTCGATGGCGCGGTCAATGGCGGCGATCACACTGGCGTCGGTTCCCGTGCCGTTGGAGGACAGTGCCTTCAGGCTGATGATCTTCGCCATCGGCGCCAGCCCGCGGAAGGTGCGCGTCGCGCCCGGTCCAACCATCAGGCCGTTGCCCGCCGCGATGGCGGCCACATGCGTGCCGTGGCCATAGCCGTCGTAGGTGTTCTCGCCGGCGACGAAGCTTTCACTGTAGACGACACGCGATTGACCTGAACTCACCAGATCGCCCGCCGCATTCACGCCGCTGTCCACGATCGCGATGCCGATGTTGGTGCCCGTCCAGCCATAGGTGAACGCCATTTCGCCGCCCACCGCCGGCCGCGCGTATTCGGTCGATCCTTTCACGATCCGGTTGGAGGCAATATACTTGACCCGCGAATCGAGCGCCAGCGAGTTCAACTGGGACGTGGAAATCGAATACAGCGCCGCGCCCGCCTTGTTATAGACGGCCTTGCGCGTCCCGCCCAGCCAGTCCGCTGTCATCACGTCGGCGGCGTTGACGCCGGCGTTGTAAACCACGACAACATCGCGGGTAGAGGTTGTTGTGCTGGTGGAAGTAGCGCCATCGGTGCCGTCGATCGTCGTCACTGAGTTGGACGTCATCGAGGTGGTACTCAACTCAGGTGCGATCTTCGGAGAGGTGGTGTTGATTTTGGTCGACGTCATCTGGGCGAGAACAACATTCGCGAAGGAGAACGTGAGCACTAGTAGAAATCGTCTCGTCATGCCTCCCTTTAAGGCATGCCGTGTTCCAGAACCGGAGTACCGCTAAGTGGCTCAATTATCGGTACACGAAAATCCCGGGCGGCGTTGGTACCAGACAGAATGTCGGCCTCCGCAAGCCATCGTGTCGCGCCAGCCGGACACCACGTCACCCCGCCCTCATGGAACAATCGAAGGAATCAAGATGATTCACGATGCGACGGCCCCCGAACTAGCCTCCCCCGAAGCCTTTGAAGCTTTTCTCGGCGCCTTCCACAACGGCGCCATTCCCCATGCCGAATGGACTCACGCCGCCCACGTTGCCATGGCCGCGGGCCTGCTGCAACGCATGCCGAAGGAAGAGGCCCTGGACACGGTGCGGGCGGGCATTCACAACCTGTTGCGGCATTTCGGCGTGGAAACCACGCTTGAGCGCGGCTACCATGAATCGCTCACCCGTCTCTGGCTGCACGTCTCAGACGCCTTTCTCCATGAAAGCGGCCTGGAGGGAATGGAAGCGGTCCGCGCGCTGGTGAATGCCTATGGGCGGCGCGGAGATCTGCACCGCGAGTACTACACTTATGACGTGGTGCGCAATCCCGATGCGCGCTACGGCTGGCAACCCCCGGACCTGCGGCCCATTCCAACCGCCTGGCGCCGCGGCGCACTGCTCATCAGCACCAATCCGCGCCTGCTCCACGTCCCGTCGATTCACGCATTCCTGACGGAGTCCTATTGGGCCGCCGGCATCCCGAAGACCGTAGTGGAGCGTGCGCTGCGCGGCTCGCTCTGTTTTGGCGTCTATGAGAACTGCATCCTGGTGGGCTTTGCCCGCGTGGTCACGGACCTCGCCACCTTCGCCTACCTTGCCGACGTTTTCGTGCTGCCATCGCATCGCGGCCGCGGACTCTCGCGCTGGCTGATGGATTGCATCACCGCCCATCCGAGTCTGCAGGGGTTTCGGCGCTGGCATCTGGCGACGAAGGATGCGCACGGGCTTTACAAGAGATACGGCTTCCGCTCCCTGACGATGCCGGAACGCCACATGGAGATTGTCTGCGCCGATGTCTACGCTAAGAGCGATTCATAGCGCCAGGCGCGACCGCCTGCGCACCTCCGCCCGCCGGACCTGCGCCTCATTCATGCCGAAGTAGTGCGCCACTTCGTGCCATACTGTCTCTTCCACCAATTTTCGCAGGTGGTCGTCGTCGTGGGCCAGACGTTCGTGCGGTCCCTGGTAGATGGTGATCATATCGGGCATGGCGAAGGGTTCCGAAACACTGCGCAGCGGCAACGGGCGGCCCTGATAGAGGCCCAGCAGACCGGGGCGCGGCGGCTCCTTCTCCACGACGAAGACGATGTTTTTCAGGCGGCGGCGGAATCGCGCGGGAATCCTGGCGATCCCCTTTTCCACCAGCGCGTCAAACTCATTGGACTTCATCTTTACTTAGTATGACGCAGGACGAAAAGAATCATTTACAGCAGGTAGCGCGGGGATTGGGCATCGGCGCCATTGAACGGCACATCTTCCTCTGCTCGGATCAGGCCAAACCGAAGTGCTGCTCAAGGGAAGAGGGCCTGGAAAGCTGGGATTTTCTCAAGAAACGGCTGGCCGAACTGGGCCTTCCCTGCGTCTTCCGGACCAAGGCCAACTGCCTGCGCGTCTGCGAACAGGGCCCCATCGCCGTGGTCTATCCCGAAGGCGTGTGGTATCACTCCGCCACGCCGCCGGTGCTGGAACGGATCATCCAGGAACACCTCATCGGCGGCCGTCCGGTGGAGGAATACGCCTTCACCGGGGTTACAGATCCACCCGGTCAATCCTGACATCGGGACGCCGGAACACTTCGTCCGACAGTTCCACGCCCAGTCCCGGCCCGGAGGGCAGCGGGATCTGTCCGTTCACCACAGGCAGCGTGTTCCCCACCACGCCGGCATACTCTTCCAGGTAATGCTTGCGCACCGATTCCAGCAGGAACAGATTCGGCAGGTTGGCCGCCAGGTGCGCCGAGGCATAGTGCAGCACCGGCCCTCCGCAGTTGTGCGGGCAAACGGGCAGATAGTAAGTCTCGGCCATGGTGGCGATCTTCTTGGCCTCTGAAATACCGCCGCACCAGCAGATGTCCGGCATGATGTAGCGGGCCGCGCGATTCTCCAGCAGTTCCCGGAATCCCCAGCGCGTCATCAGGCGTTCGGAAAGACACAGCGGCAGCGAGGTGGAAAGCGACAACTCGCGGTAGGCGGCCAGGTTGTCCTGCGGCAGCATCTCTTCTAGCCACATCGGTTCCATCGGTTCCAGCGCCCGCGCGATCTGCTGGGAGCAGGTGAGATTCCAGAAGCCGTGGAATTCCATCGCCACGCTCATACGGTCCCCGAAATGTTCCCGGATCAGGCGTAGCGGCGCGGCCCCTTCGCGGATTTGCGCGGCTGAAATCGAGTGGCCGCGGGTCTGTTTCGCAATCGGGTCAAAGGGCCAGATCTTCATCGCCGTGATGCCGGAATCGAGCAGGGATTGAGCCAGCCGCACCGGCTCGCGATGAAAGTCGATGTTATCGTAGCAGGTGTTGTAAGTGGGGATCGTTTCGCGCGACGCCCCGCCCAGCAGCTTGTAAACCGGCTGTCCGGCCACCTTGCCGGCGATGTCCCACAGCGCGATGTCGACGGCGCTGATCGCCCGCAGTTCCGCCCCCGCCCATCCGCTGTAGGCGATGGCCTCAAACATATCGGCCCACAGCCGGTCAATGCGGCTGGGATCGCGCCCCAGCAGCACGGGGGCCAGCGCGCCCAGCACCACCGCCTTCTCCGTTTCCGGGCGCGGATAGGTTTCGCCCAAACCGGTGATTCCCTCGTCGGTGTGAATACGGACCCACAACCACTGCACCGGGCCGGCGTGTACGGTGATTCCTCGCGAGAGGTGGATTGTTTCGATAGCGGTGATCTTCATGGCTTGCGCGTGCTACGTTCTTGAATTGTGACACCCGACCTTCAGAGCCTGCCACCCGAGGCCCGCGACCTGTGGAGTCTGCTGGCTTTCTTCGCCCCGGCGCCGCTGCCACTCACGTTGCTGGCGGCATGGCCGGACCACGCGCAGGGACTGGCCGCGCTACGCAGCAGCGGACTGGTGGAAGAGCGCGGAGACGAGATTATCGCGGCGATGGATGAGCAGCAGCGGGAGGAAGTTCGTTCAGCTCTGGAACCCGATCCACGTAAGTACTTCGCCGTCCGCGCCGTGGAGATGGCCGGTGAGGCGTTCGTTTACGACGAACACGATCCGGCCACCTGGCCCGGGGCCGAACTGGTGCTGCCCCATGCGATGGCCGCCTCCGACCATGCCTATTACCTGGAGTCCGCGCACCAATGCACCAGCCGCGTGTTCCATTACACCGGGCTGTTCCTGTTACACCGCTCTCAGTTGGGCCAGGCGGAGTTGCGGCTGCGGCGGGCGCTGCAACTGGGCAAGAAGCTGTACGGACTGGCGCATCCCAATGTGGCCGTGTTTCGCACCAACCTGGCCAACCTCGGCCTGGCTAAGGGCGATTACAATCTGGCGGAGCGCCAGACCCGTGGCGCGCTTGAGATTCATGAGAAAACCTACGGGCCCGATCATCCGGCCACGCTTGCCAGCATCGCCAGCCTGGCGCAGATACTACATGCCAGGGGTGACTTACAGGCTGCCGCGCACTACGGACAGCGGGCGTTGGAGGGCTGCCTGGTGGCATTGGGCCCGGATCATGCCACAGTGGCGCTCCACGCCAGCAATCTCGGCCACATCCTGAAGCAGATGGGGGATCTCGATGGCGCGCTTCATTATGCAAGGATGGCACTCGACATCAGCGAGAGGGTTTTCGGACTGGATCATCCTTCGGTGGCGGATTTCGCCAGCGGCGCCGGCGCCATCCTGCAGGAGAAGGGCGATCTGGCGGGAGCGTTGACTTACACCGAACGCGCGCTGCGCATTGATGAGAGTTCGTATGGACCGGACCACCCGCAGATCGCCGTACGCGCGAACAACCTGGGACAGGTGCTGCGGGCGCAGGGGAATCTGGATGGGGCGCAGCGCTACACGGAGCGCGCGCTGGCGATTGCGACGAGACACCATCCGCCGGATCACCCCACGGTGCGGATTATCGCCGGGAATCTGACGGTGATTCGCGCGGAGGCGCCCGCAAGCCCGTAGTTCCAGGGCATTTCAGAGCTTTTTCAGAACCGCCCGCCATCCACATCATGGACGAAGCGGATCAGCCCCTCCATATACACCTTCTGATCATCGTAAAGCGCCAGATGGCTCCCGTTGGGGCAATACAGATACCGCCCCCGCTTCACCTTCTTCGACACCATCTCCATGTGCGCCGGGTCCATTGTGTCGTATCTGGCGCCGATGACCAGCGCCGGCGCCACGATCTTCTCCAGGCTCGCCGTCCGGTCCCAATTCAGCAGCTTGCCTCCGGCGCCCAATTCACTGGGGCCCTGCATGGGCACGTAGATCTTCGTATTCGTATGGGCGAAGGAACGCTGCACCGGATCGGGCCATTGCGCCTCGGGCATGCGCAGTATGTGGTGCTCATAAAAGTGCGGCATCAGCAGTTTCATGTAACGCGGGTCCTGATACTTACCCGCCGCTTCCAACTTCTGCACCTCGGCAAGGGCGGACTGATCCATGGCCGGCATCAGAACCTTGCGCGCATACTCGTTGTAGGCCGGTATGCTCATCATCATGTTCGAGATGACCAGCGCCTTCAGATTCTCCGGGTGCGCCAAAGCGTACTCGGCGGCAAGAATGCCGCCCCATGAATGCCCAAACAGGTAGAAGTTGTTGCGGTCCAGCGCCAGGGCCTTGCGCACCTGCTCCACCTCATCCACCATGCGCGCCACATCCCACAACTCCGGCGCATCCGGCTGGCTGCTGTAGGCCGAACCAAGCTGGTCGTAGTAATAATACTCAAAGCCCTCGGCTGGAAGGTAACTGTCGAATGCCTCAAAATATTCGTGCGTGCCGCCGGGACCGCCGTGCAGCAGCAGAATCTTCACGCGCGGGTTGTTGCCCACACGCCTGGTCCAGACGCGGAACTCGCCCTTCGGGGTCGACACCGGAATCAACCTCACCCCGCCGCTGAGAGCGTCATCGCGGCCGCTGTTGTCGAAGTAGGACCTGGGAACGCCCGGCTCGGGCCGGGGTTGGCCGCACCCGGCAAACAGCAGGACAACGGCCAGCGCGGCCTTCGCCTTCGGATTTCGCATCATTGTTCGAGATGATACTACACACCCCCTTGACTCCGGCGCGCTTCTCTGTCTTATTTGTTGGGGACAAGGGAGGGCTATGGAAATCACGTACCCCGTCCGGAAAGTTCTGCTGCAGAAAGGCAGCCAGGTGTATGCGCTTGGGCCGGAAGCGAGCGTCTACGAGGCGATCGAGCTGATGTCGGACAAGGGAGTCGGCGCCTTGCTGGTGATGCGGGGCGACCGACTGGTGGGCTTCGTGTCCGAACGCGACTACGCGCGGAAGGTGGTGCTGCGGGGTAAATCCTCGCGCGACACGCGCATTGAGGAGATCATGTCGGCGCCCGTCCGCACCATTCCGCCCGGCACTTCCATTGAGGATGCCATGCGCATCATGACCGCCAATCGCATCCGTCACCTGCCGATTGTGGAGGACGGGCGAGTGGAGGGCGTGGTTTCCATCGGCGACCTCGTCAAATGGATCGTCACCGCACAGGAGCAGACGATCCGCCACTTGAAGGAGTACATCGCCGGAGCCTACCCGGGTTGAAGCCGGCGCTGTCAGGGTTGAACGCGAATGCGGATCTTCTCAGACTCCGCCATCGGCCGGTTTGTCACGTCCAGGGCCTGGACCTGCACCAGCAGCGTCTTGCGGGGAACGAACAGTTTCAGCGCTTCGGCCGGCATCGCCAGTTCCGGACCGTGGGACCGGCCTTCCCACACCATCCGCTGATCTACTTCAAACAGGCGCACGAGGTAGTGGGATGCCCCCTCGACGGCCTGCCACCGTAACTGCGCCGGCGGTTGGGGCAAGTCACCAACTTCGGACAACAATGCAACGGGACGAACCGATCGGAAATTACCGGCCGGGCCACCCTCCAGTTCAGGCGCCCGCCGTCTCCACTCCAACGCCGCGCCGGCAACCACCAGCAGCACCGCCGCGCAGGCCCACATACGCAGCGCAGGCGGCGTCCCCAGCCACTGCCACCACGAAATCCGCGCGGCGGGATTCAACGCCTTGGCTTCGCTGCGCAACCTGGAAGTGATCCATTCCACCTGGCGCGCTTCTTCAGCGGAAGCATCGGCATAAACGAACTCCCGCAGCATCGCCACCTCGGCTTCGCAGCGCGGGCATATCAGCTGGTGCTGTTCCAACTGATTCCGTTCGGCCGCCGGCAGCACCCCATCCACCCACGCCCGCCAGCGGTCAACCGGTGGGCATCCGGACTCATCCCGCAGCGCTTCCTTCCAGATGTCAGGCTTCATTTCGAGCTCTCCATTTGCGAACCGCGTCCTGCAGTTTTCTTCGGGAACTGACGGTGAAGGCTTTGGCGCCGCTTGCATTCTTGAGACCAAGCAGCCGTGTAATCGCATCCAGCGGCATCCCCTCGCCATAGTGCAGCGTGAAGACCCGCCGTTCGGTTTCGTCCAGTAGCTGGCTGATCCATTGCTTTGCCTGCCCGATCATGCGCCGGCGGTCCAGGTCGTTCTCGATATCGAGAACGCTGTCGTCCGCGAGATTCGGTAAGATTTCTTCCCCGCCAATTTCCGGTCTCCGGGCCTGCACCCGGTTGAGGCAGTGGTTACGGCAAACGGTATAGAGCCAGGTCGAGAACTTAGCTTCCGCCCGGAACTCGGGTATCGCCTTCTGCACGCGCAGGAAGATCTCCTGAGCGAGATCGGCCGCTTCGTCGCGGTTGCCTGCGTAACGGAGGCACCACAACGATACGCGATTGTAATGGCGTCCAAATAATTCCTCCAGGTAGGCATTCCTACCAGAAGGCGCCTCCCGCGCCCGCACCACCAACTGTTCGTCGGTTAGATTTCCCAGTTCGCTTGCCAATAGTTTCGGCGTCTTCCTGACGTGACGCTCTTTCCACTTTATAGGACCGGATGGCCAGCCCGCTGGAACAGCTTTTCCGCGAAGTTTCTGTTCCCGCCCCGCGTTTCCCCGGTCTCAACGTGCAGATGGGGTGAGTTGCAGTCCATCGATACTCGAAATGGAGATGAATCAGATGATCAATTCAGCGATCCGGAAGCTGGCGCTGTCCAGCATGTTTCTGGCTGGCTCCGCCGGCCTTTTCCTCGCCACCGAGGTTCAGCCCGCCTACGCCGGAAGCGGCGGCAACGAACTCCGCATCCAGACACGGCTCACGGGGGGCGCACTGAACGGCATGACGCCGAGCGGGAGTTCGCGGTTCCGCGCCAGAGGCGGCAACAGCGATTTCAGCGTCGAGGTGGAAGATGTGAACCTGCCCGATGGCACGCTATTGACGGTCACCGTTGGCGGCCGGGCGGCCGGGTCGATCCGGCTGGCGCTGCGGGGCGGCGAAATCGACGTCAACACGCGGGATGGCGATTCGGTGCCTCAGGCGGCGGCCGGCGAGGTGGTGGTGGTGAGCGGTCCTTCGGGCGCGATTCTCTCTGGCGCACTGCGCTAGCCAACCCCTGCCCGGGAGGCGCTCTTCATAACAAGGGCAGCCTCCCGGGATGCTACGGTGAAGGAGGAGTGCACTTGGCCCTTTTACGACAGATTGTTTTGCTAACTGCTGCCGCCCTTGCCCCGTTGTGGTGCCAGGTAACGCCGATCGAAGTAAGGATTGACGACGAAACCATTCCACCCGGGGGCGTAGTGCAACTCAAAGTCGGGTTGACCGATCCGCATCCGATTTCCACCGGGTTTATGGACATGCCAGTCGATGAGGGTTTCTTCGACTCGTTCCTGGGACTGTCCATCTACAGTCCGGCGGGCGACGTCGGAGCCGCGGCAGTGGAGCAGGCATCGCGCGTCTCGGTGCGGTTCTCTTCGCCCGTGCTGAGCTTCGGCACCGATCCCGACTATCCCATGATGACCGTGGTCGTCAGGACGAAAGCCTCCGTGCCCGTGGGAACCAAGCAGCAGGTTACGCTGGATGCGTCCCGGTCCTTCTGGAGGGAGTTGCTCGGCACCAACATCCCGTTTCTGCTGAAACCGGGGACGATCACGGCGGGCGGAAGTCTGTTCGTATCCAACGTGATTCCGGGCGGCGGCGCGCTTCCGGCAGGCAGCGTGGTGCGGGTGCTCGGCGGCTTCTTCACGCCCCAAACGGAAGTGGCATTTGACGGGCTCATCCTTACTAACAACGTGACGTTCGTAAACTCCGGCGAGATGCGGGTTACCTTGCCGCAGGCCGTGGAAATGGCGGGGATGCGCATCCGGCTCCGCAATCCTGACGATTCGCGGGTGACTTACTTCAGCTATCTGAGGTCCACGCCCATGGGCGCCAGCGCGAAGGCCCTGCTCAACCGCACGGTGCCGCTGTTTCCCAGGGCCCGCAAGACTGGCGGATCGATCCCCGGCACCCCGGGCGCGGCCGGTGGCGGCAGTTTCATCGCGCTGGCATTGGAGAACGATAACCCAGGTCCGGCCACCGTTTCGGTGGTGCTCCTCTCGTCGGCCGGCGCGCTCCTGGGCCAGCAGCAGGTGACGGTTCCAAGCGGGTCCCGGTATGTGCGGGAGGTTGGCGAAATTTTCGGACTGACGCCGCCCGCGGGCAGCGTGGTGAACGCCAGCAGCGCCACGGGAATCCAGATGCTGGGGCTGGTGGGGGACGAGACGGCCGGGTCAGTTGCGCCTGTAATTCCCGGCGCCGCCGTGGCGTCGCAACTGTTTGTGACCCCGGCATCGCTGTCATTCAGCTTTCACCAGGGCGGGCCGGCGCCATCCGCCCAAACGTTGAATGTGGCGAGCACTGGAGCCGGGACAAACTATACGGTGGCGGTGACCACGGCATGGTTAAGGGCGAGCGTTCTCTCCGGATCCACACCTGGCCAGATCGGCATTTCCGTCAACGCCGCATCGCTTGGGCCTGGCACTTACACCGGACAGGCCGTGGTTACTGCAAGCACAGGACAGGTGACCGCCGTCCCGGTTACCCTGTTTGTCAACGAGTCCCGATTTCTTACGGTCAGCCCGGCGGCTCCGGCGTTTGTCTACTCGGGTGGGCCGCCTCCGCCGGCGCAGACGTTGAGCATCACCAGCCCGGGCGCATCGTCATATTCAGCCACATCCAGCGCGCCGTGGCTCATTGTCTCACCCGCTTCAGCGGCCACACCGGCAACAGCGTCGCTCACGGTGAATCCCGCCGGCCTCGCGCCGGGCGTGCATTTTGGCTCCATCAGCTTCACGGGGCCGGAAAACGTGGCGACCGTAAATGTCACGCTCAGTGTGGGCGGGGCTGCCAGCAGCGGTCTCAGGTTCGTTCCCATCAATCCGTGCCGGGTGGCGGACACGCGGGCAGGGTCGGGATTCGGTGGGGCGTTTGGCGCGCCGGCGCTTCCAGCAGGCGGTACGCGCGACTTCCCTATTCCGCTGGGCGCCTGCGGCATTCCAGCAGGCGCGCAGGCCTATTCGATGAATGTGACCGCGGTGCCGCTGGGCCCGCTGGGCTTTCTCACGGCGTGGCCTTCCGGACAGGCGAGGCCGCAGGTATCGACCCTCAATTCCCTGGACGGCCGGGTGACCCCAAATGCGGCGATCATACCGGCGGGGGCCAACGGCGGCGTGAGCGTCTACGCCACTGACGCCACCAACGTCATTCTGGACCTTAACGGTTACTTCGTCCCGCCGGCTGCCAATGGGCTGATGATGTACCCCGTAACGCCGTGCCGCGTGGTGGACACCCGGGCCGCCGTACCGGCGTTGGAAGCCGGGACCACACGCGAGTTCGCCGTGCAAGCCAGCGCCTGCGGCATCCCGGCGGGCGCGGCCGCTTACTCGCTGAATATCACAGCCATCCCATCCGGGACGCTCGGCTTCCTGACGATTTATCCCAGCGGACAGGCGCGGCCGCTTGTGTCCACCCTGAATTCCTTCGAGGGACAGATCAAGGCGAACGCGGCGATTGTTCCGGCCGGCTCCAACGGATCAGTAAGTATCTTTGTTACCGACCGCACGGACGTGGTGATCGACATCAACGCTTACTTTGCGCCACCGGCGAACGGAGGGCTTTTGTTTTATCCCGTGGCCCCATGCCGCGCGGCCGATACGCGGGGCGTGGGTGGCGCATTAGCCGGCGGCGCCACGCGCACCTTCGATCTGGCTGCGTCCCCTTGTGCTCTGGCGCCGAATGCGCAGGCATACGCCTTGAACGCCACCGCGGTTCCCTCGGGATTGCTGGGGTTTCTCACATTGTGGGGCGCTGGCTTCCAGCAGCCCTTCGTGTCCACCCTGAACTCTTTTGACGGGCGGATTGTGGCCAATCAGGCGATTGTCCCCGTGGGACAAGCGGGAGTAAACGCCTTTGTCACCGACGCGAGCCAGTTGATTCTGGACGTGAGCGGTTACTTCGCGCCCTGATGGCAATGGCCGTGAGGACGGCGAGCGGCGCGAGCATCCACCACCAGGAAAAGAACCGCGGGGCCGGGGCCAGCCCGTCGCCGTTCAGCACAAATGCGGCCCAGTGGCGCGGGTGCGATAATTTGGAGCCGGATCGGAGAAACTTGAGTTTCGCCTGACGCAGCGCTTCGGCCTTCCCCGCGCCGCCGTTCAGGTGGTAGTAAAACTGCTTCATGAACTGTGACGTGGCGTCGTCATCAACCCGCCATAGCGTGGTAACAATGGAGGAGGCTCCGGCGGCGATAAACGCTTTCGCGAATCCTTCCACGCCTTCGCCGCGGATCAGTTTCCCCGTCTCGGTGTCACACGCCGAGAGCACCACCAGATCAAGCGCCTTCAGATCCATCGAGTAGAGTTCGCGCAGGAAAAGGAAGTCGGAAGTCTCCCGCAACGCGGCGGGCGCCATCAGGATGCGGGAGCGCTCAGGATCCGTGTAATCGGCGATGGCATGCGTGGCCAGATGCAACAGCGGGAATCCCCGCCCCAGGCCGGCGGTGAGAAAATGCTTCCTGGCATCGGCGCCCGTACGGACTTCGTTCCGGCCCGCGGCAAGCCCGGCGATGTAGCGGACCTCTTCCACCGATTTGGGGAGTCGCGCCGCCGTCGCCAGCGGGGCGTCGAACAGGCCAGGGGTGGCCGGGTCCGCCGCCGGATCGGCGAAGGCCAGAAGGTGATTGCGCCATGGTGGTGACCAGCCGCGTCCCCGGCCCCAGTCCTGCCGCAGTAACACACCGGCTGAAGGAGCATAGGATACGGCCGTCCGATCGATGAGTAAGGTGTTTGATTCGCCCGGTAGCGCCAATAACTCAAAAGGGATCAAAGCCAGCGCCCCATCGGGAACCACGATCAGGTTCGTGAGGGAGGAGGGAAGCCCGGATAACAGCATGGCCCCGATAGCGGCGGCTGGTCCGGTCCAGCCGCCCGTATCGAGAATCGCCCTGCGAAAGGCGGCCACATCAATCGCCGGAAACACCCGAAGATCCACCCCAGAGCGCGTCACATACAGCACGGCGATGCTTGCGGGCCCGGACCACAGCTCCATGAGCGCGGTCCCGTGATCCAGCCGGGCTTGGATCGCCTTGAGGCTGGCGCCGGAGCGTAAGCCCAGGCTGTCCTGTAGGATTCGCGAACGGCTGTTTTCCATCAGCCGGTAGATCCGGTCCAGCGGAGGAGATGGCTGCTTCACCAGAAGCGCGATGGCGGCATCGTAAACCTGCCGCTTATCGGCGAGGAAATCGCGCTTGAGAACCGCCATATCGAGGCCCGAACGCACCGATTCGAACCGGGCGATCGCCTCATTGTAAAGACGCAAGGCCTCCACGGTGTTGCCCTTTTGCGCAGCGATGCGGCCAAGCCCGAACATGGCGCGCCAGTCATATTCGGCACTCCCCATGCGGCGCGCGCCGTCCAGGGCTGTGGCGAACTGGGCCGCTGCTTGGTCCCTCCGGCCAAGCGCCAGCAAGGTCTCGGCAACATAGAGGCGGATCGGCACAACCTGCGCCTTGGCCGACGTTCCGGCGACGCGGAGGGCCGCTGCAAACGCTTCCAACGCGTCGGACAGCCGGTCCAGATCCAGCGCATAGAGAATCCCGATATTTTTCAAGACTCCAACTTCGCCGAACGGATGACTGTCCCTGGCAAACAGCGCCTGCGCCTGGCGATAGATCTCCAGCGCCTTCACCGGGTCGCCCAAACGCCGGTAGAGCGTGCCCTGATTGGCCAGCAGTTGCGCCCGTTCACTGGCGGGCATGGACGCAGGCAGGGCCAGGCCGCGATAAAGTTCAAGCGCCTTTCCGTAACTGCCCACGCGCTGATGGAGGATGGCGAGATTGGCGGCGGCCACCTGGCGGCGGCGCGCGGTCCAGGGCTGGTTACCGGCGGCGTCAATGCGATCGAGCGCCGCCTGATAGTGGCGGAAACTGTCCTGATAGCGGCCCTGTTCAAAGTGGACGTTGCCCAGGTTATACAGCCGCACCACCTCACCTTCCGCGTTGTTCTGCCGGCGGTCGATGGCCAGAGCGTTCTGATACGCCTCAATCGCTTCAGGAAACCTGCCCAGGTAAGTGGATGCGCGGCCGATCGCGTTCCAATCGGCGGCCTGGCCGTCAAATGAGTTACTCCGCTGGTGCCGGGCCAGCGATTCCCGCGCCAACTCGATCGCGCGCTGGTAGTCGCCGGCTGCGAAGGCGCTTTCCACCGGACCCGATGGCTGCGCGAAGGCGGCGCACACCAAGGCAAGCAGGATCATTCCTCGCGCCGCTTCCCCGGCAGGTCCGCGGGAGTTTCATGCACCCGTTCGCGGAAGCCGCCTTTCATGGAACTGGCCAGGGAAACGCTGGAAGCGCCGTAGCGCCCACGGATGCGGTCCACCGCCGTCAGCGCGTTCTTCCAGCGTTGATTCTTCTCCTCATCCAGTAAGTTGATCTGTCCTTCCTCGCCTTGCAGCCCGGAAGCCTGCACACCCAGCAGGCGCACACGCTTGCCGTTCCAATTGGCTTGAAACAGCCGCCGGGATTGTTCCACCAGGTCGATATCGAGTTGGGTGGCCCGGTCCAGAGTGGCGGCGCGGGTGATGGTGGAAAAATCGTGATAGCGCAGCTTCAATTGCACGGTGCGGGCCCACAGCCGATACTCCCGCAGCCGGCTGGCCACCATCTCGGAAAGACGGGTGAGCGTGGCTTCCAGTTTTTCCGCGTCGGCCGTATCCTCACCGAAGGTATGCTCATGGCTGACCGATTTCGGCTCTTCTCCATCGCCGACCTCGCCTTCAAACCAGCCGCCGGCGTCCAGCCCCTGCGCCTTGCCCGCCAGCGCCAGTCCCCACTTACCGAAGCGCTGTTCCAGAAAGGCGGCATCGAGCCTGGCAAGATCGCCGATCCTGCGGATGCCGAGACTGTGCAGCGACTTTTCGGTGACTTTGCCGACGCCGGGAACCTTGCGCACATCAAGCGGCGCCAGGAATCGCGCCTCCATCCCCGGCAGGATCCAAAGCACGCCGTTGGGCTTGGCCTGATCGGAGCAGATCTTGGCCAACAGGCGGCTGGTCCCGACGCCGATGGAGTTATTCAGACTGGTGGCGGCGCGGATCTGTTCGTGCAGCTTGTGCGCGGCCGCCATCGGCGGGCCATGCAGACGGCCGGTGCCGGTGACGTCAATGTAAGCCTCGTCAATCGAGGCCATTTCCACTTGTGGGGAAAACGAACGCAGCACCTCGAAGACCTTGCCCGATGCCTCCTTATAACGCTCCGGGTGTCCCTCCACGAAGACGGCGTGCGGACAGAGCTTGTAGGCTGTCCGCAGCGGCATTGCCGAGTGAACGCCGAACTTGCGGGCGGCGTAGGAGGCGGCCGAGACCACACCGCGCTGATCGGGCCTGCCTCCCACCACAACGGGCCTGCCCTTGAGCGAAGGATCGTAGAGTTCCTCCACCGAGACAAAGAACGCATCCATGTCGACGTGGAAGATGGTTCTCATCTTTCCATTGTGCCGGACTGCGGTATTTCGCGCAGTGGGCGGTCTCGCTCATGGGCTATTTCTGCTGCAGGGACTCAATGTACTTGGCCAGGTTCATCGTGCGCATGGCGACGCCAGCCGAATCGTGCTCCATCGCGCGGAAGACGTCGCCCCAAATGGGCATTTCCCGCGAGCCGTGGGCGGCGGTGCCGACTTCATTCAGCGCGCTTTGGATTCTGCCGGCCGGGAACTTACCACCGTTATTCCGGGAAAGCTGCGAAAGATCGAGGGGTTGCTTCTTGAGCGCGGGTGCGGCGGGGCCATCGCCTTTTCCCTGCAACCCGTGGCAGGGAGAACAGTAGGCCCGGTACATCTCGACACCGGAAGCTTTAGATGTGGCCTTGGCCGGAACGCGTTTGATTTCCTGGGCGAGTCCGGCGAGACCTGCAATTGAAACGATGAGCGCGAACTTGAGCAACATAGGCTCTCCTTTGGGGATCACCAAGCACATTGCGGGCCATTCCCGCCTGGCGATCGATGTGCTAAGGCATTGAGCATGTACCGCTACATTGGTCTTCTGACGTTGCTGAGCGAAGTGCTCGCCGGCGAGATCAGCAAAGGAAAGCTTCAGAAATACGACCCGCTGCCGCCGGTGATGGCTTCGCCGGCCAACCCGCTGTCGGATGAGAAGATTCGATTGGGCCGCATGCTCTACTTCGATCCGCGCCTTTCAAAAGGCCAGGACGTTTCCTGCAACACCTGTCATCTGCTGGACCGCTACGGCGTGGATGGCAAGCGCGTCTCAACCGGAGATAAGGGCCAGACCGGTGACCGCAACGCGCCCACCGTCTACAACGCGGCCGGCCACTTCGTGCAGTTCTGGGACGGGCGTGCGGCCGACGTGGAGGAACAGGCCAAAGGACCGGTACTGAATCCCGTTGAGATGGCCATGCCCTCACCGGACGCCGTCATTCGCACGCTAAAATCGATTCCCGGCTACGTGAAGGCGTTCCGCGCCGCCTTCCCGGGCGAAGCGGACCCGGTGACCTATGACAACATGGGCCGCGCCATCGGTGCGTTTGAACGAAAGCTGGTCACGCCGTCGCGATGGGACCGCTATCTGCAGGGCGACAGGAGCGCGCTGACGGAAGAGGAGAAGAAGGGCTTTGAAAAATTCACCGCCGCCGGCTGCGCCGAATGCCATCGTGGCGCCTATGTGGGCGGCGAGTTCTACAAGAAACTGGGACTGGAGAAACCATGGCCCGACACCTCTGACCCCGGCCGCTTCCGGGTGACGAAAAAACCCTCTGACCGCATGGTGTTCAAGGTGCCGTCGCTGCGCAACATCGAAAAGACAGGGCCCTACATGCACGATGGCAAAGTCGAATCGCTGGACGAGGTGGTGCGGTTGATGGCGGAGTATCAATCGGGCAAGAAGGTGAAGCCGGCCGATGCCGGCGCCATCGTAACGTGGCTGAAGACGCTGACCGGCGATCTGCCCGCCGAGTTCCTCAAAGCGCCCGCACTGCCACCACCCGGGGAATCCCGGCAAGGTCAGGGATCGCTTCAATCGCCTGCCAGCCCCGCAGCATCTCACGCACGGGCCCAAGCGAGTCATAGCCCAATTCCATGATCAGCCATCCTCCGGGTCTTAGCACGCGCCCGGCCTCAGGGATCAGCCGCTCATAGATCCCGACGCCCGTTGGCCCGCCGTAGAGCGCCACTTCGGGCTCATAATCGCGAACCTCGGGCTGAATCGCCGGCTTATCGTTCAGGGGAACATAAGGTGGATTGGACACCACCACATCCATGGATCCGCCGCGGATAGCGGCGCACAGATCGCACTGCAGCAGGTCCACGCGTGCCCCGATGTTGCGGGCGTTCTCCGAGGCCACCTGCAAGGCCGGCAATGAGATGTCGGTAGCCCGAACGCGGGCGCCCGGCAACTCCAGCGCCAGCGTGGCCGCGATGGCCCCTGAACCGCAGCCCACATCCAAAATATCGGTGGCTGCGGGGGCCAGCCGAAGCACGGTTTCCACCACATGCTCGGTCTCCGGACGCGGGATCAGTACGGCGGGTGAAACGCGGAATGGCCGGCCGTAGAATTCCTGCTCTTTCGTAATATACTGCGTTGGCTTGCCCTGGATTCGTTCATGTAAGTACCGGCCGTAGTGAATCCATTCCAGTTCCGTAAGCCGGTGTTCGGGATGGGCGTAAAGATAGCTTCGGACGCGCCCCAGCGCGTGACAAAGTAATACTTCGGCTGTAAGTCTGGGCGAGGCGACGCGGGCGTCCTCCAGCAGCCTGGCGCCCTCCCGCAACGCATCGCCCAGGCAGATTTCCGGCTCCACGCGCTAGCTCAGCGCGGCGGCCAGATCCTGTAACGCCGCCTCTTCCTGCTCACTCACCAGCGTACCGCCAAAGCCCAGGAATCCGCCTTCCTTGGCCGCTTCGGCCACTTTGCGGGCCAGCGCATTCAGCCACGCCTTAAACTGGCTGACCTCCTCCGCGCTTGCTTTTTCAGCCGCGATGGCCGCGGCCCGCCGGCACGCCTCCAGGCTCAGACGGCGAATTTCCGCCGGGTCTTTCGATTCCATCCGCACCGCATGCATACTCTGGCCCAGGTCGGCAGCCAGCGCCTTCATCAATTCGCTGGAGTGGTTCCTGATCTCCTCCATCACCATTCGCCCGGCGGCCGCGGACTCCTTTAGCAGACCAATCGGCCCGCTGGGACTTGCGGCAACGATCACCAGCCCGGCCATAAAGGGGGCCTGGCGGAGCTGATCCCACTCCGTGGGTGTAAATGTGTCTTTGTTTGCCATACGGGGCTAGTGTAGCCGAATCCGCCGCCAGGTTATCGCCCGTCCTTGCCGGCATCCTCCAGCCACTGGCTCAGCGTGGCCAGCACGATACCAATCGGCAGCACCAGAAGCAGCATCGTTTCCATCAGGCCCATGCCATCTGGTGCGCGGCGCCGGACTTTCGTTACATAAAGTTCAGCGCGCCGCCCTACGGATCCGGTGTGCCAGGCCGGATCGGCGGCTCCTTCTTCAATGACGCGCGATGGTCAATCAGCACCTGTCCGGCCGGCCATCTCACCCAAAGATTCTCCACAAACCGCGGATCCAGGGGATACTCCTCTTTCGGATCGGTGTGAAGGTCATACCACAACGGGAAGCTGTAATCCTTGATCGGCTCCCCGAATCCCCGATCCACCTGCCGCGTCACCATCTTCCAGTTCCGCCACTTCACCCCACAAACTTCGTTCGCAAGATAGATCACCAGTGACTCGCGGGCGGACTGCTCTTTCACCCCGGTCAGGAAATCGAACTGATCCACGCCATCAAAAACACGGTCCCGGGGAACCTTACCCCCGGCAATACGCGCAAGCGTGGGAAACACGTCCATCTCATGCACAATTTCGTTGCTGATGCGGCCAGCCGGCACCTTGCCGGGCCAGCGCACGATAAAGGGCGCGCGCAGTGAGCCTTCAAAACCGGTGAAGTAAGTCCCGCGCCACGGCCCGTTGAAGCCGTGGTAGGGCGCCGTCGCCTCCCCGCCGTTGTCGGAAGCGAAGATAAACACCGTGTTGTCGCGGATGCCCAGACGGTCCACTTCATCCAGCAGCCGCCCGGTGTAGGCATCGATCTGCGCCAGCACGTCGGCGAACTCGCCGTTGCGGGTCTTGCCCTCAAACTCCGGATCGGCGGTAACCGGCATGTGCGGCTGCGTGTAGGGCAGGTAAAGGAAGAACGGCTTGCGTGCGCGGGCCTGGCGGCCCATATAGTCGATCGCTTTCCGTGTGATTTCGCCGTCAATCGCCGCACGGGCTTTCAGGTCGTAAGTCTTCACGGCCTTGGGCTCCCCGCCGCGGCGCGATTCCATCACCTCGGCATATTTCACGAACGGATGGGACCCGGCCCGGAAGCGCGAGTTCGACGGCCAGAAAGCGTCATTGGAGGAATTGGGAATGCCGTACCACTCGTCGAAGCCATGGTCGGTGGGGAAACGTCCGCGGGTCTGGCCCAGGTGCCACTTTCCGTACATCGCGGTGTCATAACCGGCGTCGGAGAGCATCTCCGCCATCGTGTATTCCCACTTCGTCAGACCGTAGAGCGGCGTATCCAGCGGCACCGATCCGTTTCCCGTGCGCACGGCATAACGGCCCGTCAACAAGGCGGCGCGGCTGGGAACACATTGCGCCTCCACGTTGAAGTTCAGCAGCCGCGTTCCTTCCGAGGCCAGCCTGTCGATGCGCGGCGTGGGCGCGCCACGCAGGATCCCGCCCCCGTAGACGCCAAGTTCGCCCCAGCCCAGGTTATCCATCAGCACAAGGACGATATTGGGTTTCGATGCGGCCGGCTGCGCGGCCAGCACACCGCTGGCAAGAAGCGCACGGCGGGAAACGGGTTGGGGCATAGCGGGCTCCTACTTGTGGGCGATCATCATGATCTCAATCAGGGCATCGGCTGAACTGGGAGGCAGGCGCACGGTGGCGCGCGCCGGCGGATTCGGCTTCACGATTTCGCGGTACACCGCATTCATCGCCGCCGCATGGCGTGGATCGCGCAGCCACACCACGGCGTCCACGCAATCGGCAAACGTCATCCCGTGCCGCGTAAGCTGCTCCTCAATCGTTTTCAGCGCCTGCCGCGTCTGCGCCTGTATGTCGTTGCGCGCGAAGTTGCCGTCTGGCCTGCGCCCCGTCATGCCGGTGATGTAGAGCGTGTCACCCGCCCTGACCGAATAACTGTGAATGGGCGACGTAATGCCTTCCCCCGAAGGCCGCCCCTCGCCCGATCCCTTCACCGCTACCGATTGGATGGCCAGCAAATGGCCCGGTTCAAACGGAGTTCCACTCACGGTGGCGCGGGCGGGGGGCGGCGCCGTGACAAACTTGCGGTAAGCCTCGTTCAGTCCGGCGTAGTAACTGGCGTCGTTGAGGTAAATGCGCGAAGCCGCCATGTCGGCAAAACTCATGCCGGCGGCGGCAAGCAGGGCCTCCTGGTTCCGCATCACTTGCGCGGTCTGCTCCTGGATGGTGTTTCCGGCCAGCGCGCCCGTCGCCGGGTCGGTGGGGCGCAGCGTGGAAAAGAAGAGCGTTCCCGCGGCCAGCACACCATGGCTTTGCGGGCGTTTGGGCCGGGCCCATCCATCGGGGCTCAGGTAGATGGCCGCTTTCCAGTCGCCGCGCACCGCCACCGCGCTCACCTCCACCAGCGCTTCGGGAATCAGCAGTTGCGATTCGATCTCGGTGCGGGCCGGGAAGCGATCGGCAAAGACTTCGCGGTAGGCCTGGTCGGCGGCGTCCAGCGTTCGAATGTCGGTGAGATACAGCGTGGTGCTCACCACGTGGGAATAGCTGAGCCCGGCCTCCTTCAAAACCCTGCCCACCAGTTCCAGGCAGCGCCGGGTTTGCGTCTTCACATCGCCTGGGGCGAAGCCGCCGGACGGCTCCGGGCCCACGTGGCCTGAGACGTAAAGGAATTTGCCGGTGGTGACGCCGGCGCTGTAGGGACCGGCCTGGGGACCCGCCGGCGGGCGGATGGCTTTTTTTTCGGCCACAACGAGTGTGGCGGATAGCGTGAGGCTGGCCAGCAGGATGACGCCGCGCAAGAGCATCTATTCAACATAGAGGATAGGCCCTTCGATTGCATCACCACCGGCCAAGGAGCCGGCCCGATGAACCCTCCATCCCCGCTGGAGCGCAGAGCCTTTCTGCGCACAATGAGCGCACCGGGATTCGCCGCCGCCGCGTCCGCGGCTTCCCCGGGCGCCATCCCAAACGTCGCCCTTGGCAACTACAACGTCACACGCCTGATTGCCGGGTACAACCCGATTGGGGGATACGCCCACTCGGTGCCCAAGCTCAGCGCGATAATGCGCACCTGGTTCACGCGGGACCGCGTCGTCGAGTTCCTCCACAACTGCGAGAGCAACGGCATCAACACCTGGCAGGCCAGCATCGACCCCAAAGCCTTCGAAGCCCTGCAACTGGCCCGCGACGCCGGATTGAAACTGCAGTGGATGTGCCTCATGCCCGATGTGGACGCGGCCACATGGAAGCAGGTGATCGCGCTAAAGCCCATCGCCGTGGTTCATCACGGCGAGCACACCGACAGGCTCTACCGGTCGGGCGCCCAGTACAGAATCGGCGACTTCGTCCGGAAAGCGCATGACTACGGCGTGATGGCGGGTGTCTCCTCCCACGTGCCGGAACACATTGCACGGTCTGAGGATGCCGCCTGGACCCATGATTTCTACATGACCTGCTTCTACAACATTCGCCGCGACCAGGAGAAGGTGAAGGCCGGGCTGGGCGATCTGCCGGTGGATGAGTTATACCTCGCCCACGATCCGGACCGCATGACCGCGGTGGTCCGCCAGACAAGCCGCACGTGTCTGGGTTTCAAGATCTTCGCCGCCGGACGCCTGTGCGGCAACAAGGGCGCCATTGAGCGGGCATTCGCCTACGCCTATTCCAATCTCAAGCCCAACGACGCGGTGATTGTGGGCATGTTCCCCATGCTGACCGACGAGGTGGCCGAAGACGCCGCCATCGCCCGCGCCGTTCTTTCCGGAGGTGGCCGTGGACCCTCATCGTAGTTTCCCGCTAGTGCTGATGCGCATTGTCATCGGCTGGCATTTTCTCTATGAAGGATTGACCAAGCTGCTATACCCCGGCTGGACTTCGTCGGGTTATCTGAAGGGCAGCACCGGACCACTGGCCGGGCTGTTCCAGTGGCTGGGGACATCGCCGGCGCTCACCGGCATCATTGACTTCCTGAACGTGTGGGGACTCATCGCGATCGGGCTTGCCCTGATGCTGGGTATCGCCGTGCGGCCCGCCGCATGGTCCGGCATCGCGCTGCTTTCGCTCTATTACCTCGCCTATCCGCCATTCTTCTCTCCTTTCAGCCTGGGCGTTTCCGAAGGCGCGTACCTGATCGTGAATAAGAACCTTGTGGAATTGTTCGCACTGTCAGGGGTGATCGCCTACCCCGCCAGCCACTATGGATTGCAGCGCTGGTGGAGGGCTTCCCGTTCCGCAACCAGCCCGCAGCGGCGGGAGGTGCTGGCTGACCTCGCCGGCCTGCCCGTTTTGGGCGCATTCCTGCTGGCCGTGCTGCGAAAACATGGCTGGAACAGTTTTGAAGAAGCCAACCTTGCCCGCCGCAAGGGGCCGGACCAGTTCACCGCCAGCGCCACCGTGAAGAACTTCCAGTTCACCAGCCGCGCCGATCTGAAGGGAACCGTGCCAGTGGCGAGGATCGGAAACCTCAACGTCAGCCGCATGATCATGGGCGGCAACCTGATCGGCGGCTGGGCTCATGCGCGCGATCTGATCTACGTCTCAAAACTGGTACGCGCTTATCATCACCGCGAGAAGATCTTTCAGACGCTGGCCCTGGCCGAATCCTGCGGGCTGAACTCGCTGATCACCAACCCGGCGTTGTGCGGCGTGATTAATGATTACTGGCGCAACGGCGGCAGGATCCAGTTCATCTCCGATTGCGGGAACAAGGACCTGACCGGAGCCATTCAGAAATCGATCGATCAGGGCGCCGCCGCCTGCTACATCCAGGGAGCGCTGGCCGATGATCTGGTCAAGGCGGGCAAGTTCGATGTGATCGCCGAAGGGCTGGAGTTGATCCGGAAGAACGGGTTACCCGCGGGTATCGGCGCGCATAACCTGCACACCGTGACGGCATCGGTAGAGATGGGTCTGCGCCCCGACTTCTGGATGAAGACGCTGCATAACGTGAGATATTGGTCGGCGCGGCCGGGCGAGAAGTCCTGCGATAACATCTGGTGCGAAGACCCCGCGGCTGTGGTGGCGTACATGAAAACGCTGGAGGAACCCTGGATCGCCTTCAAAGTGCTGGCCGCCGGCGCGATTCAGCCCAGGGACGGATTCCGCTACGCGTTTGAAAGCGGCGCGGACTTCATCTGCGTCGGTATGTATGATTTCCAGATCGTGGAAGACGTGAACCTCGCGCTGGAAGTGCTGCGCGGACCGCTGATCCGGGAACGGATGTGGAAGAGCTGACGGCGGCATTCGCTATACTGACGATTTGAGGCGTGTACCCGCATATCTGCTGTTACTCTCGTTCAGCCTCCCGCTGATCCGGGCCGCCATATCCACGAATCCCGAATCGAAGCTTCCCCCCTGTTGCCGCCGTGACGGCAGTCACGGCTGTTCCATGATGCGTCAGGCGGGCACGCCGCCATCTTCCGGAACCAGGGTGCAGGGTGGTCCGCAGAGATGCGAACAGTACCCGGCTGCGGCTGTACCGGTGAGTGGTTGCGCAGGCTTGGCCGAACCCGCATCCCTTTCGATGGCGCCGCCGCCTGCTATTCCGGTGGTCGCGGGGGCCGGTCCCAGGCAGCGGATCTCTTACATCCGCGGACTTCATGATCGCGGTCCCCCGTCCCGCCACAGCTAATTTCGAATTTCCTTCCTACGCTCGATTCTCTCGCTCTGATCGATTCGCCGCCGCCGGCACAGGCGCGGCGCACTTACATCACATCAACCCCATTAGGAGAAGACCATAATGCGAAAGCTGCTCAGTATCGGCTGCCTGCTGGCCGCCGGATCGATGTTGTGGGCTCAGCCCGATGAAGCCAAACTACGCGACGCCATGAAGCAGATCGGTCCCACCTGTTCCGGGCTCGGCAAGAAGATTGCCGCCAAGGACGCCACATCGGCCGAAGACGCCAAGAAACTGCAGGCGTGGTTCGGCGACGTTCATAAGTTCTGGAAGGGCAGGAAGGCGGAGGACGGCATAACATTCTCGAAGACGGCCGCCGCTGAATTCAAGGCGATCAGCAAGCTGTCCGCCGCTGGCAAGTGGGACGAGGCGGGCGTTTCCTTCAAGAAAGCCACCGCCACCTGTTCGGGGTGCCACAGCGCGCACCGGGAAAAAGCCGCCGACGGAAGCTGGAAGGTGAAGTAGGCGAATGACTCGGGGGCAACGGAATCTCCGCGGCCCCCAAAATCCGAATTTCATACATGATTGCGCGGAATCTCATGGGCGGCGCCCGAAGGGCCATCACCAGCCTGCTGCTGGCCGCCACCCTGCTGCTTCCGCATCTGGGATCGCTGCTTTTCGCCGGACCGCAGGTGGAATGCAGCCGGAACTGCTGCCGGACGAAAAAATCCTGCTGCTGCCGCAAGAGCCCGGACCGGGGCCACGATGGTCCTGCCGTTTCGGCGCGAAACTGCCTGCCCGGGTGCAGCCGGATTTCCGCACCGCCCACCGGCCCGCAATATCTTTCCAACGGCGTCCTCCAGGTCCTGCGCGTTGGAATCGCCGCGGCCCCGCTGGTCCTTCCGGCTGGCGCTGCCGCGGGCGCCGTTCTTCTCTCCTTTGCACTGTTTGGCAGACCTCCTCCAGCAGCCGTCACTGGCGGCAATCCCCTCTAACGAAAAGTAAGTCAACAAGGAGTCTGTCTATGTGCAGGAGAATTGTACTTGTCCTGGGCCTCCTTCTCCATGCCTGCATCAGCCTGTGGGCGAACCCGGCCAACGGCGACCCGCGTCTGGAGAAGCTTTTTTCGATGTTCATCGCGCCCTGCTGCTGGCGCGAAAACCTGATGGCGCACCAGTCGCCGAAAGCGGACGAACTGCGCGTGGCGATCCGCCGCCATGTGGCGGAGGGAAAATCGGATGAGGACATCCGGTCCGCGCTGGTAACGGAGTATTCCAGGCGCGTGCTGGCGATGCCGGAAGGCGCCCCGGGCCTCTGGCTTTCGTGGATGCCCGTTCTGGCCACTGCCGCTGGATTGGGCATGGTGACGCTTTTCATCAAGCGCCGGTTGGCCACTCCGGCCGGCATCCCGCAGAACACGGAAACGAAATGGAGAACAAATCAATCATGACTCGACGCAACCTGCTGGTAACCGGCGCCTTCGCGGCGCTTCCCTCTTTCGCACCCGCGCAGGCGCAGCCTTCCGCCACTCTGCCGAAGCTGCCCTACGCCACCGATGCGCTGGAGCCCTTTATTGATGCCCGCACCATGGAGATTCACCACGGCAAGCATCACCAGGCCTATGTGGATAATCTCAACAAGGCGCTCTCCACCCAGCCTCAACTCGCCTCGCAGCCGCTCGAAAAGCTGCTTGGCAATCTCAACACGGTGCCCGAATCCATCCGCACCGCGGTCCGCAACAATGGTGGCGGGCACGTCAACCACTCGCTGTTCTGGCAGACGCTGGGCAAAGGAAAAAGCCGGCCCGGCGGCAGGCTGCAGGCGGCGGTGAACAAGGCGTTCGGCGGGCAGACGGGCCTTGAAGAGAAGCTGCGCGCAGCCGGGCTCACGGTGTTCGGCAGCGGCTGGGTGTGGGTGACGCCGCAGGGGAAGGACTCCCTTCAGATCGAAACTTCGCCCAACCAGGACAGCCCGTTGATGGCCGGCCGGACGCCTCTGTTCGGCATCGACGTCTGGGAACATGCCTACTATCTCAAGTATCAGAATCGCCGGGCGGACTATCTGGCAGCCGTGGTGCAGGTGATCAACTGGGACTTCCTCTCCCAGCGCTACCAGGAGTTGACAAAGTAGATGAAGCGGCTCACGGCTGTGCTCTGTTGCATGGCTGCCGCCTGCTCCTCCCCTTCAGGCGATGCCGGAGGGGAGAAGCAATACGCCCTGACCGGATACGTCACCGCCCTCCGCAAGGAGAGCGCGGTGGCGACGATCCGGCACGAAGATATCAGGGATTCCGGCGGCAAGCTGTGGATGGCGGCGATGACCATGGAGTTCCCCGTCCGGGATAAGGCCGCGTTCGCCAAGCTCGAAGTGGGCCAGCGGATTCGCGCCACCGTCCATCAGCGGGAGTCCGATTACGAATATTGGATCGGCGAGATTCAGTGGGAGCCGCCGCCGCCGCGGTAGCCGCGCAGATCAGTTACAACCCACTTAGTCCCGCATGCGGCGCACCAGCGTCAGATGACGGTGGCAGGTGTTGCCATGACGGTCAACCCCCAGCCAGCGGCGATGGATCACCGGCTGCAACCCGTAGCGTTCCAACAGCGCCCGAACGTGGTCGCACGGGAAGTAGAATTCGAAGTTTCCGTGCGGAGCCGTCACCAGGGTCAGCTTCCGGTGATCCACTTCCAACAGCACAACGCCCTGCCAAAGGCCGTCGCGCAGGGCGGGTGGCAGATCGCGCAGTCCGTAAATCCGCGCGCCCGGCAGCGGATGGCGCACGCGGCGGCGCTCCGCCAGCCCCGTATGATCGGTGAAGTTGATGAACCCCAGGCCACCCGGGCGCAGCACGCGCGCCGCCTCCCGCATGATGGCGTCGTGCAGACAGTGGGGCGCGCAGTTGAGCAGCGAATCCTGCACCAGCAGGTCGACCGAGGCCTCTTCAATCATTCCAAGCGCCGATGCGTCGGCCACTTGAAACCCAATGCCGTCCAGCGGATCGCCCACCATCTGGAAGATGGTCCGCATGTCGGCCAGGTCGATCGCCTGGATGTGCGGCGAAGAAATCTGCTTCTCCTCCAGAAACCGGCGCAGCGCCCGCCCGTTTCGAGGAGAAGAGATGCCCTCGATGAGGCAGACCGGCGAATCCCCCAGCGCCCTTAAGTAAGGCGCCACCTCGGGATCGGACCCTATCTGTTCGAGGCTTGCCGCCACGTCGGGCGACCGCGGCGAGCCCTCCTCTTCCAGATAGGGCGCCAAAATGCTTTCGATGGGGAAATAGCCGTGGCCTAGTGGACGGACCAGCGATTCAGGGAACATGGAAATTACTTTCATCTCCGTATCTCGATCAGAGGATTGGCGCGCAGCAAGGCGGACCTGGCCTTCACATGGTGCGGGTGAACATACGATAGCCCGGCAATTCCTCCGATGCCGCACATAGGGGTAGTGGTTGAGCTAGTATACTCGTGGCGGATTTCTCCAGCCTATGGCAGTGGAGATCTACAAGTACTACGACGCCGGCAACCAGCCAGGAGAAAAAGCGGATGACGAAATCTGGAATGATCATAATCGCGGCATTGCTTGCCGCCCAGGCCGGGGCGCAGAACACCCCAAAACCGAAGCGCATCAACCGGGCCATCGAACTGCTCGAAGCGGGCCAACCCATCTACTACACCGGCGGCCGCGGCGGTTATGACGAAGGGAAGAAAATGGCGGCCACCAAGGCCGACTACATCAACTATGAGATGGAGCACGGCGCCTTCGACATGAAGGAACTGCGCGACTTCATGCGTGGTCTGGTGGATGCGGGACCCACGCGCACCGGCCATCGCACCCCGGCGGTGATCGTAACGCTTCCCATCCTGGGCAAAGATCCGGCCGCAATGCGCGCCAACTATTGGGTAGCCCAGCAGGTGATGGCGGCGGGCGTTCACGGCATCCTGCTGTGCCATGCCGAGAATCCCGAAGCGGTGAAGATCTTCGTGGAGTCACTGCGCTACCCGTTCGCTCAAAAACATGCGGGACTGGATACCGGAATCCGGGGGAACGGCAGCCAGAACTTCGCCTCTGGAATCTGGGGACTGGAGCCAAACGAGTACATGCTCAAAGCCGACATGTGGCCGCTCAACAAGAACGGCGAAGTCCTGCTGGGCATCAAGATTGAAACACCCATGGCGGCGGAGAACGCCGAGAAGACGACCCGCGTCCCTGGCATCGGATTCGCGGAATGGGGCCCAGGAGATCAGAGCTTCTTTCTCGTCGGCCCTCCCACCAGTTCCGGCCGCGGCGGCGAACGCGAATCGCACCCGGCGATGAAGAAGGTGCGCGAGCGCGTTTTCAAGGCCAGCAAGGCCGCGAACCTGTTCTTTCTGAACTCCTGTAACGAACAGAACGTGATCGGCATGCTCAGGGAAGGGGTCATGATCTGCACCGGCGGCGACACACCGGCGGCTGAGAAGGGGCGCCAGTTCTCCAAGCGGCAGGGCGTCTGGTAGCCGCCGCCGCTCAAATCGGACTCTGGGGTCGCCTTCAACCGGCAACGGTGATAGCTTATAGCGATGAGCAACTTCTCGCAGGCTCCCAGGAGCGCCGCTCCCGCCAACCTTGCCACCTCGGCTCTGGAACAAAGAATCGCCGAACTCGAAGCGAAAGTCCGAAGACTGGAGTCCTGCCTGAGGGTAACGCCCGGCGGCGATCTCAACATCCACGCGCCTTCCATCAAAATCGTGGCGGGCAGCCGCTGTGAGGTGAGAGCGGCGCAACTCGATATTCCAGCCACCAATGTTTCCATCGCCGCGCAAGTGGTGAAACTGGCGAGCGGGATGCTGACCCTCACCGCCCCGCTCAGCAATTTCAGCGGCCTGGTGAAATGTGACGTGATCCAGGCCAACACCGTCATCGGCGCCAGCTACACGCCGGGCGCGGGGAACGTCTGGTAAGCCGCCGTGATGGACTAAGGTATTTGGCCGATTGGCTCGCTCAAGGACACACTGTAGGCTGAAGTTACTGGGCAGTCTGAGGATGAGCTTCAAAATCGGCGAAACAATCGGAGACTACGAGATCGTCGGCGTGCTTGGCGCCGGCGGGATGGGCTCTGTCTACAAGGTTCGCAACCTCATCTCAGACCGCACGGAAGCGATGAAGATTCTGCTTCCCAACCTCAGAGACGTAACGGACCTGGCGGACCGGTTCCAGCGCGAAATTAAAGTGCAGGGCCGCCTGGAGCATCCCAACATCACGGCGCTGCGCACCGCGGTGCGCTTCAACAACCAGCTCTTGATGCTGATGGAATTCGTGGATGGCGAATCGCTGGACGCGAGGTTGAAGCGCGGCCGGATCGGCATTCATGACGCGCTGCGCTATTGCCGGCAGACGCTGGAGGCACTGGACTACGCGCACTCGATGGGTGTGGTGCATCGCGATCTGAAACCGGCCAATATTCTGGTGACGGCTTCGGGCCACGTCAAGCTCACCGACTTCGGGATTGCGCGGGCCGGCGACGATCAGAAGCTGACGCGCACGGGGGTTGCGGTTGGCTCTCTTTATTACATGGCGCCCGAACAGATTCAGGGGCGGGTTGCCGACTGCCGCTCCGATATCTATTCACTCGGTGTGACATTGTATGAGCTCGCCACCGGCCAGCGGCCCTTTGACGGGGACACCGAGTATTCGATCATGACGGCGCATCTTTCCAAGCAGCCGCAGCATCCGATGGCCATCGATCCGTCGCTGCCCCCGGGCCTGGGTGATGTGATCCTGCGGGCGCTTGAAAAGGACCCGGCCGCGCGTTATCAGAATGCGACCGAGTTCAGGAACGCGTTGACGGATTACGGAAAGACGCTGGCGCGCAGCGTACCCGCGCGGCCGCCTGCTCCAACAGAAAAGCCCGCCGCGGCAGCACCTGCGGCGGAGGCGCCCAAACCCGCCAAAGGCGGCAAACTCGCGTTGCGCGCCGGCGGAGCGGTTGTGCTGGCGGCGATGGCAGTTGTGGTGCTGACAGGCAGGCGCGATGCTCCAATTCCGGCAGCGCCCCGAGCCGAAAGCGTCTCCACGCCTGCGGCCACCCCGGTGCCAGAGCCGGTTCCCGCAAGGCCCGAACCCGCGGCGCAGCCGCCGCTTCCATCGGAGGAGACAAGGCCTGCCGAAAAGCCCGTCGCAAAAAACGTTGAGCCGGTCCGGGAGATCGCCGCCGCTCCCACCAAGCCGCTGAAGACGCTGGCCCTGCCCAGTCGAACAGCCGCAACTGGCGGGACCGCGCCGGTTTTGCCTGAAGCTCCGGGCATCTCGATCACGCCCTCAACGGCGCGCATTTCCGGCGCGCCCGCAGTGACGATTCCCACGCCCGCGGCGCCCCTGCCGACCGCCCCTGCTCCGCCGCCGGTAGTGGTTTCCCAGCCGGTGGTGAAGGACGCGGCGCCCGCGGTAATCGAAGTTCTGCGGCGCTACCGGACCGCTTTTGAATCCCGCGACCTCGGCGCGATCCGCGCACTGCGTCCCACGCTGGAACCCGGCCAGTTGGCAGCAATCCGCCAGATGTTCAAGGATATCCGCTCGGTACAGATGGCGCTCACACCGGTGGGGGCGCCGGCCATCTCCGGCACAACCGCTTCGATAGTTTGCGAACTGCACCAGACCATCGTGATGAAAAACGGAGACCGTCCTCCCGTGACGCCGCAGAAGATCAATATCAGGCTGCGGAATACGGGGGGTGAGTGGGTGATCGATTCAATTCAGTAAGAGATCAGAATGCGAACGCTATTGCGCTTGGCGGTGGTGTGCGGGTACGGCCTTGTTGTGGCCGCCCATGACGGGGCAGAACAGTCCCTCAATTCAGGCTCCCTGGCGGGTGGGAACAAACTGGCGCTGATCCTGCCGAACCTCTACGGCTCGGCGGGGCTGGTGTTGCCCAACCAGGAGCACACGGCGCACTTTGATAGCGCCTTCCGCGAGAGCTTCGGCCCCTTCACGCTTCGCTGGCCAGCCAGTTGACCTCCCAGCCGATCCCTTCGCCGGCCTCTGGATTCATCTACACGTTCGATAAAACGCTGGGTGTGGCGACGAGGTCCGCGCAGAGCTTCGGACCCATTCTGGCGGAGCGGGCCGAAACCATCGGTAAGGACAAGTTCTTCTTCGGCTTCGCCAGCCAGTTCTTCCGTTTTAACTCGATCGACGGCGTGGACCTGAGCCGTATTTCGGCCGTCTTCCAGCATCAGCCCACTCCGAACCCGGTGTTCGGGGACGACTTCATCACCACGGAGAACTTTCTGGACCTGAACATCGGCCAGTTCACCGGCTATTTCACGTATGGCCTGACGGACCGGATCGACCTGTCGGTGGCCATTCCGATGGTAAGCGCCAGCTTCAACGTGATTTCCCGCGCCACGATCCAACGCGTTGGCACCGGCGACGACAGGTCGGTGCACTTCTTTCAGTCGGGGGATGGCACGACGGCCCAGTTCTCCGGAGCGGCGTCGGCTTCCGGCCTGGGAGACATCATGACGCGAATCAAGGGTACCGTGATGCGCACGCCCCGCGCGGCGCTGGCGGCCGGACTGGACCTGCGCGTCCCCACCGGCGACGAGTATAACTTCCTGGGTTCGGGCGCGGCCGGCCTGAAGCCTTTCGTTGTGATGTCGTTCAAGGCGGGCCGTGTGTCGCCCCATTTGAACGGCGCCTTTCAGTGGAACGGCAAGAGTGTGCTGGCGGGAAACGTGGCGATGGGAGACAAGCGCAAGCTTCCCAATGAGATCAGCTTCATTGCCGGCGCGGACATCGGCCTCAGTCCAAAACTGACGCTGGCGGCCGATATTCTGGGCCTGCGGCGGGAGAATGCCCAGCGGCTGACTTCCACCCCCTTCCAGGCCGCCAACGGCGCCTTCTACAACAACATCGCTTTCCGGCGCGGCGGGCTCAGCCAGTACAACGGGGCCGTCGGTTTCAAGATCAACGGCACGGGCAACCTGTTGCTGGCGTTCAATCTGCTGTTCAAGCTCAACAACGACGGGCTGCGCGGGCGGGTGATCCCGCTCATCAGCCTCTCCTATAGCCTATAAATCCGCCCGGCGTGTCACTTTTCTGTTCCGGACCCGTAACCCGTCTGTCATAACCCCCAGAGACTAGGGGCCGAAACGGGTAAAGGAGGTCCGCAATGAAAAAGGTGCTGGTCTATTCCCACGACACCTTCGGACTGGGCAACATTCGCCGAATGCTCGCCATTTCAGAGCATCTGCTGGAGACGATGCCGGACACATCGGTTCTGCTGATCACGGGATCGCCGATGGCGCATGGATTCCGCATGCACCGCCGGCTGGACTATATCAAACTTCCCTGCCTTTCCCGAACCGGCCGGGAGGAGTATTCGGCGAAATCCCTCGGCACGGGCATCGACGACCTGATGGCCATGCGGTCCAACATGATTCTATCGGCGGCCCGCAACTTTGATCCGGACGTGGTCCTGATCGACAAGAAGCCGGACGGCGTGAAGCACGAGTTGCGCAGCACGCTGGAGTTCTTCCGGCGGAAGCGCCCGCGCACCAGGCTGGCGTTGGTGTTGCGCGACATCCTGGATTCGCCGGAAGCCACGATACTGGCCTGGCGCGAACGGAAATACCACGACATTCTCCGCTCCTACTTCGATTCCGTGCTGGTGCTGGGCGCGCCGGAAGTGTTTGATACCTGTGAGGAATACGAGTTTCCGCCGGACATTTGCGGCAAGACCCGCTACTGCGGATACGTTCGAAAGTCCACATCCGCTGTGGACGCCGCGGCGCTTCGACACAAACTGCTTCAGGAGGGAGAACGGAAGATCGTGCTGGTGACTCCAGGCGGCGGAGAGGACGGCTACCACGTGGTGGACCAGTACCTGAAGTCCCTTGACTATTCTCCCGCTCCGGAAACGGTTCGCAGCGTGGTGGTGTGCGGGCCGGAAATGCCCGCCGCGCAGAGGGAGCAGACGCAGCGCACGGCGGCGGCGAATCCCCGCGTCACCGCTCTCGATTTCACGGGTGAGTTACTCAGTTACATGGCGGCATCCGACGTGGTTGTTTCCATGGCCGGTTACAATACGATCTCTGAAATTCTGTCGCTCGAAAAACGCGCCGTCACGGTTCCACGCGTGCGGCCCGTAAGCGAACAGTGGATTCGCGCTGAGCGGCTGGCCCGCAGGGGCATGCTGGCGGCGATTCATCCCGACGAACTCACCCCCCGGCGGATGGCCAAGGCCGTGTGGCAGGAACTGACGGTAAACCGGATCCGGATATCCGAAGGACTGTGGCAGGACGGGCTGGATACTGTTTCCGCCTGGGTGGCCGGTTCGTTCGAAACGAAGACGGAAAAGGCGGCGGCAATCGCCGGGAGGGCGCTATGGAACGCGAAATTGCTTATGTGCTAAAAGCCTTCGGGCGCACTTCGGAGACGTTCATCACCAACGAAATCTATCTGCTGGAGCAGATGGGCATGCGCCTGCGGCTGTTCTCGCTCAAGTCCCTGGCCGGGCAGGAGCGGCACGGAAAGCTGGAAGCCATCGGCGCGCCGGTGACGTTTCTTCCCGAGACAGACGAGTTCAGCGGCATCAACTTCGCGGCGTGGCTGTGGAAGAACGTGCCCAGGTTCGCAGCCGCGCACCGCGCCATCTACCGGCGTGGACCGGCGGCCTATCTTGCCGTACTGCGCGAGGCCCTGTGGATGTGTCTGGCCTATCGCGAGAGCATCTTCCGATTGCCGCGCAAGGTGTTCGTGAAGGAGTTCCTGCAGGCCGGCTACATCGCCCATGAGATCGTGCGGCGGCCGGAAATCGCTCACATCCACGCCCATTTCTGCCACGGCGCCACCACCGTCGCGATGTTCGCCGCCAGGCTGGCGAACCTGCCCTTCAGCTTC
>JANRLE010000158.1:0-11510 GCA_033762895.1 Bryobacteraceae bacterium
GCTATCCGGTTCCACGATTCACACCCGTGACGCGTCATTATCAGCGGACGCCGTTTCAAACCGCCGATGGCAGAATTTCTCCTCAAGTACGCTGATTCCCGCGGACAGATCAAGGAACAGGTCGCCGAAGCCGATTCCGAACGCGAACTGCGCGACCGGTTTGCCGCCCAAGGTTTCCTGATCTACGCGATTCGCCCCACCAGCAAGTCGCTGGTCTCGTCGCTGGGTGTGGGTGGGAGCCGGAAGAAGATCAATCTTGAGAAGTTCCTTATTTTCAACCAGCAATTTCTTACACTTGTAAGAGCAGGCCTGCCGATTCTCAAGTCGCTCGACCTGCTGGCCGACCGCCTGACCGATCCGAAGCTCGGCAAGCACGTGCAAACCGTCCGTGATGAGGTCAAGAACGGCGCGCTGCTTTCCGATGCCTTCGCCGCCGCCGGTGTTTTCCCCCCAATCTACGTGACGTCGATCATGGCCGGCGAAAAATCGGGCGCGCTGGTGGAGGTGCTGGAGCGTTATCTTGCCTACCAGCGGCTCAGCATGTCGGTGAAGAAAAAGCTTTTGCTTGCATTGATTTACCCTGCTGTACTGACGGTTCTGGTGGTCGCGCTGATCGTCTTCATGGTGACATTTGTAGTACCTCAGTTCGCCACCCTCTACAGCGGTCTCTCCGCCCAACTTCCCCCGATCACGGAATTCCTCATCGCGTTCGGTACGGCTGCGCGTAAATACATCGTCGCTATTTTTGTAGGAGTAATCGGAGGCGGGATAGCCCTCCGTCTGTGGGCACAGACCGAATCCGCAAAACAGATCCTCGACCGCTGGAAGCTGAACACGCCTGTCCTTGGGGTGATCTGGGTGAAATACCAGGTGGCGCAGCTTTCCCGTGTGCTGAGCACCCTCCTGATGGGCGGCATCCCGCTCATGCAGGCGCTCGAAACAGCTTATTCCTCAATCGAATCCCGCCTGTTGCGCAGTGCCCTTGAGAAGGCGCGGCAGATGGTGAAGGAAGGGCAGCCGTTGTCGCGATCCCTGGAGCAGACCGGGATTTTCCCACCCCTTGCGATCGACATGATCGAGGTCGGCGAATCCACCGGCGCGCTCCCTTCGATGCTCAACAGCGTTGCGGAGTTCTACGAGGAAGACGTCACCACGCAGATGACCGCGACGCTGTCGCTGATCGAACCAGGAATCATGATCTTCATGGGCGGCTTCGTAGCGTTTGTCCTGGTAGCGCTCTACCTGCCGATCTTTTCCCTTTCGGACTCGCTGGGAACGCCCGGAAACTGATACTTTTTGTTTTCCCCACACCGGACATCCGTTAACCTGGACTGATCCGAATTGAACGCCGGGCCGGCGCTGCCTAGAATCGATCCGTGACTGTCCCGTTGCTTGTCCTAGTGCTTGCCGCCCGTCTGGCGGCCTCCCCGGTCTGTTCCTTCGAATGCCTGTCGGCGAGTGAGTCCAACCTGGCGATCTGCGCCCCTGTCGCCCAGCAGTTCTCCATGGAGGTCACCGACCCCGGAGCGGGGCTGGTAGGATTCCAGTTCACCCACGCCGGACCAGCCGCGGTCACCATGACGAACTTCTACATCAGTGACGCCTCGGACCTGGTGACTGGCTTCGCCAACGCGCCCTGGACCGCGCCGGGCGCGCAGTTCGCCTCCGGCGGTCCTGATATCAGTCCCGCCTTGACCCTGCCGGTGGGATTCGTGCAGGAGTTCAAGGCTCAGGCGATCGCGGGCAGTTCGCTGAGTCCCGGGGAGACCGTGACGATCCACATGGCATTGGCGCCCGGCTCCACAACGGAGGCGGTGCGGCTGGCGCTGATCGACAGCCAGTTCCGGGTGATCGTCGCAACTTTGGGAATCGGAGGGTCGGGCCGTACCCAGTATCTGGAGGCCTCCTGTTGTGAACAGGTGCCGGAGCCGCGGGCTATGGGGCTGGTGGGATTGGGATTGATGGGACTCGGCCTGCGGCGCCTCGCTGCCACTAAGCATACGAGGCGCCGGCCGGCACACGAGCCTACTTTTTCGCGCGGTGGACGGAATGGCAGCCCTTGCAGGAAGCCAGAATCGAGTTGTTGAAGTGGTTCATCGCCTCTTCGGTGTTCTTGGAAGCGGCTGCTTTGAGCACGGCATCGGCGCCGTCGCGCAGTTTCTGTGAGGCTTCGGCCCATGCCTTGTCGGGGCAACGGCCGTCAGCCATGAGCACGTGACCGGCCTCACTGAGCATCTGCGCATTGAGCACGACATCTGCCCAGGCTTTGTCATCCGCGGGACCAGCCTTCAGGATCTTGCCCAGATTGGTGCAGAAAGGGCCGTTCACTGACTTCATCCAGATTTTCGTTTCCAGCGGCCTGGTCTTGCCTTTGGCAACCTGGCCAACCAGTTGTACCGAGGCGGCCGCCACCAGCAGGGCGGCGGCGGCAATCAATTTGACATTCAACTTCATGCGGGAATCGCTCCTTTAATCAAACTCAAGCGGCCAGGATGCCCAGTTTCCTCGCCAAAGCTGGCTACCGTTGTATCATAAAACCGGTCATGTGGCTTCCGGTAGTTGTTCTGCTGCTGCCCGCCCTCGGGGAAACCTCCCTGCGGGAAGTGGAAAAGCTGATTGCAGCCGGGCGCTTTCCGCAGGCGCGGCAGGCGCTGGAAGACGTGCCCCGGGGTTCCGCGCACCGCCACCTCCTTGCATCGAAGATCTACGACGGGCTCAACGATCCGGGGCGCGCCGTGGAAGAAGCCGAAGCGGCCCTTGCCATCGACCCGCGCCAGGAGGCCTACCACTTACAACTCGGCCAGATCTTCCTTGCCCGCAATACGCCACAGGCCGCTGCCGAAGTATTCGAAGAAGCGCTACGTCTGTTCCCTGACTCACTTCTGCTGCGGCTGGGAAACGGCATTGCGCTGAAAAACCTGATGCGCTACGAAGACGCGGAACGCCAGTTGCGCCAATGTCTGCAACGCCAGCCCGGCTTTCCGCTGGCGTTCGACGAACTCGCCACGGTATTGCTTCTGCAGAAGCGCTTCGAAGACGTGCGCGGCCTTGCCGACCAGTATCGCGCCGCCCACCCGGCCGACTACCGCGGATTCTATTTCGCCGCCGCCGCCCGGGAAAAAGCCGGTGAACCGGCCATCGAGAGCCTGATCTCCGAATCGATTCGCCTCAATCCCAACTTCGCCGCCGCGCAGGCTTTGCTGGGTAAGGTGCGGCTGGAATCGGGCCGCGCGGCGGAGGCCATCGCGCCGCTGGAGCGCGCACTGCAGCTTCGCCCGGACTATACTCCCGCCGCGCTGCACCTTGCACAGGCCTATCGCAGAGCCGGCCGTCGCGCCGACGCGGACCGGGCGCTCCAGCTTTTGCGGGAGTTGAAAGACAAGGAAAGCCGTCCCGCTCCGGCCCTGCGCTACCACCGCGGCAAACGGTGATATACTTCCCGGAGTCTTAAGGGAGCTTCCTTGATGAACTGCTTTACCCGACTTGCATTCACTTTCCTCTGCGGCGCCGCGGCGCTGCTCCACGGCCAAGGCAACACCGGCAGCGTGCTCGGAACCATCACCGATCCCACTGGCGCCGTCGTGCCCGCTGCCAAAGTCACCATCGTCAACGTCCGCACCGGCGTGCAGACGGAGACAACCTCCGACGCGCTTGGCAACTACCTGTTCAACTTTCTGCAACCCGGCGGTTACCGCGTGGAGACTGAAGTGGCGGGGTTCAAGAAGGTCACCCGCGAGAACGTGAACCTGGAGATGAGCCGCCAGCTCCGTATCGACATCGTGCTGGAAACCGGTGCGGTAACGGAAACTGTGAACGTAGCCGCGCAGACGCCGCTGCTCGAAACCGAGACCGGTTCGCTGTCGGCCACAATCGAAAACCGCCAGGTGGTGAGCCTTCCTACCATTGGCCGCAATCCCCAGGATTTCCGTCTGCTTGTTCCGGGCGTGGTGATGAACGGCGGCAACGCCGTCACGCAGGGCGGCCTGGTGCGGAAGGATCCCTATTACATCGACGGCGCCCATTCCTCAAACCATGTGTGGGCGGGCAATCCCGTCAATCCCAACCCCGACGTCATCGGCGAGTTTAAAGTGCTCACCAATTCCTTCTCGGCCGAGTATGGGGAAACATCGGGCGCGGTGATGCAGTCCACCACCAAGTCCGGCACCAACGAAATTCACGGCACGGCCTTTGAGTTCCTGCAGAACGACAAGCTCAACGCGGGCAACTACTACACGCATGGCCGGCCCATTCTTCGCCGCAACCAGTATGGCGGCACCATTGGCGGCCCCCTCATCAAGAACCGCACTTTCTGGTTTGCTGACGCCCAGTGGACCAAGCAGCGCGGCACCTCCGCGTTCAACAACCTCACCGTGCCCATCCAGGCCCACAGGGAAGGGGACTTCTCCGGCCTGCGCGACCTGCGCGGAACCACGATCTTCGATCCCGCCAGCGCGCGCGCTTCCGGCAACACCATCGTCCGCGATGCGTTTCCCAACAACCGCATTCCCGATTCGCGCATCAGCCCCGCCGCGAAAAAGGTACAGGCGCTCTATCCCCTGCCGCAGGTGAACACTCCCTTCGCCAACTTCACCAACTTCGGCGCCGTGAAAAACGACTCCGCCGAATATGACGTCAAGATCGACCACAACTTCTCGGATCGCGACAAGTTCTTCGCCCGCTACTCGGGCCGCATTAGCGACTCGGCGCCGGCGCATGCCTTCAACAACCGAGCTGGCGGACGCAACCCAGGCCAACTCGGCTTCGGCGACACCAAGAATCATGGGCGCCAGGCCGTGGTCAACTATGTACGCATTTTCAGTCCGCGCGTCACCAACGACCTGCACCTCGGCTGGTTCCAGACCTTCCCGAAACGCACCGTGGCCGGATACGGCGAGATCTCCACCGACTCGCTGGGCCTGCTCGGCATGCCGAACGGCAACGACCCACTCGGTACTCCCGATTTTCAGTTCGTCAACTACGCGCCGCTCGGCTCTTCCGGCGACACCTTGTTCTTTGAGCTGCAGAACAGCAACTCGCTGGTCAACGTCACCTCCTGGGTGCTGGACCGCCACTCGATCAAAGTTGGCGGCGAGGTGCGAAAAATCCGTACCGACAACTTCCAGCCCAATCCCGGCACCACACGTTGGGATTATCAGCCGATTTACACCGATCAGCGCGGCTCCGCGAATACGGGTTGGGACTATGCCAGCTTCCTGTTGGGCATGCCGCAGGCCTTCCGTTACCGCATCTTCCCGGGTTACTTCCGATCACGCTCGTCCGTGTACGCCCTTTTCGTGCAGGATGACTTCCGCGTGAACCGTAAACTCACGCTCAACCTCGGCATGCGCTGGGACGCGCCCCTTTATTACAATGAGGCTAACGACCTTTCGGGCGTGTTTAACCTGGATAAGGGCGAGTATCAACGCCTGGGCCAGAACGGATTCCGCCGCACTCCCTGGAAGAACGACTGGAATAACTTCGGCCCGCGCATCGGTTTTGCCTACAATCCAAGACCCAAAACCGTGATCCGCGGCGGCTACGGATTGTTCTCCGTCGGCACGATGTCGAGCGGCGCATTCGGATTCCTGCTTTCCGACCCCATCTTCGCCGACGCCGACGTCGGGCGCTACATCACTGTCGACCAGATTACCCCCGCCACCACCATGGACCGCATTCCCTACGCCGCGGCCGACAAGACCGGCCGCAACGCATCCGCGGTTTCCGTCTTCCCGGATGACAACCCGATGAGCTACTTTCAGCAGTGGAACATGAATGTGCAACAGGAGTTTGGCGGCATCATGATTGAGGCCGGCTACGCAGGAAGCAAGGGCAGCCATCTGCAGTACGGCGCCTACAATGCCAACGCGATTCCTGTTGCCCTGGCGCCGGAAGCCCGCGGCCGCCGCATTGCGCCTTTCGTGCAGTTCCCTCGATATCCCAACGGCGTGAATATCGCCACCTGGATCGGTTCTTCCAGCTACCATTCGCTTCAGATCAAGGGCGAGAAGCGGTTCTCCAGCGGCCTGAGCTTCCTTAGCGCCTTCACGTTCTCCAAACTGATCGATGTCGGCCAGGGCGGATACCGGGACCCATTGAATAACCGCAACCTGGACCGTGGCATCGGCCCCGATTCGGCGCCCTACCGCTTCACTATCGGTTACATCTACGAACTTCCCTTTGGTAAGGGACGCCGGTGGATGAACAACAGCCGCGCACTCGACCTGGTATTGGGGGGTTGGGAAGCCTCAGGCATCACAACCCTGCAGGCCGGTTTCCCCTTGACCCCCGGCATCAACCGTGACACCTGCGTGTGCGGCTCCGCCTCTTACCCGAATGTCAACGCCAGTCCGAATCTTTCCAAGTCCGAGCGGACGCTCAACCGATGGTTCCGCACCGACGTCTTTTCCGCGCCCGACCTCTACACCATCGGAAACGCCGGCCGCGGTCTCATCTGGGGGCCGGGACAGAATAACTGGGACTTCACTGTGAGCAAGTACTTCAACGTTACCGAGCGCCTGCGGGTGCAGTTGCGGGGCGAAGCCTACAATCTGGGAAATACGCCCCATTTCGCAAACCCGAATACCACCCTGGGAGCCGGCACCTTTGGCCAGATCACCAACGTCCAGAATGTTGCCCGCCAGATGCAGATGGCGCTGAAGGTGATCTTCTAGCAGAGGGCTCCCGGTGCTATCGTTAAAACATGAGCGTCGAGACGCTGGTCTCGGTCGAGCAGTACCTGAACTCCTGCTACGATCCCGATGTCGAATATGTGGATGGAACGCTCGTGGAGCGGAACGTGGGAGATTGGCTTCACAGTCTCGTCCAGAGCAATCTTATCTACTGGCTACGCCACAGGTACCCCGACCTCAAGGTGGTTCCGGAGTTTCGTTCGCAGACGGCGCCCACTCGCTTCCGTTTGCCCGATGTGACTGTTCTTCTCGCGCCGCCCCGAACCAGGTACCTGATGGACGCGGCTTTCATCGCCATCGAGATACTTTCAGAAGATGACCGGATGACCGGCGTCCTGGAGAAACTGGCCGAGTACGAAGCCAAGGGCGTGCCAAACATATGGGTCATCGATCCGCGTCTCGAACAGATCTTCGTGTTCCGGAGCGGCTCACTGGCACTCATTCAGGATGACATCCTCCGTACCGCCGATGCCGCGGTGGAATTGCGCCGCGCGGAGATCTTTCAGTCCTGAGACAGCTTCAACCGCGCGGTTACCGTAGGATCGGAAAAATCGCGTGTGATGGTGAACCCCATCTTCCTGCAGATCGCCTGCATGGTGCGATTCTCGGCGGAGATGTCGCCGAACACGGCTTCGAAGCCTTCCTTTCGCGCCACCGCGATGAGCCGCCGCAGCAACTCCACGCCAAGTCCCTGGCCCTGAAACGCATCGCTCACCACCAGCGCGAATTCGCCTTCGCGGTTTCCCCGCGCGAAACTGGCGATCTCTTTGTGCAGCCTGCCCACCGCGATAATCGCACCCTCACGTTCCACCACCAGCACCATCTGCCGCGCATAGTCGATGAAGCAATTGCGAATCAGCCGCTCATGTGCGATCCGCGTAGATAGCTTTAGCGCCGAAAGATACCGGAAATAGACAGTCCGCTCGCTCAGCGTCTCATGGAAAGCGGCAATCAGTGGCTCGTCCTCGGCCCGGATCGGACGGATCATCACTTCTTCGCCGTTCTTCATTCGCCAGGGGCTCGCGTATTCCAGCGGATAGGGCCGTATGGCGCAGCAGGGCAACTGTTCAACGGGCGTCGCAGGGTCGTGCAGGGTGATGCTGGCCGCGCTGCCGTGGATCTCCAGGGACCGAACCCACCGCTGTTCGGAAGCAAGACGGCTCACCCGCACCAGCGCCAGTTCCACGGCTTCGCGGATCCCCTCGATCCGGCGGGAGATGGCCGTGCGCTCGATCATGCGCCGCGCCAGCGTAGTGGTCAACGGCGGCAGCGCAACGGTGCGATCTTCCGCCCCGCTGCCGAAGTAGAGCACCGGTCCCAGTTGGTCGTCCACCCGCGCGCCGAACACGATATCCGGATGTTCCACCGGCTCCACGCCATAGGCCCTCAGCAGCCGCCCGGCTTCGGCGGCGTCCAATTTCACCGCGCCGCGCGCCTTCACCGCCTCGATCACGGCGGCGGCTTCTTCGGGCTGCGTTTCGGCGGGATCGGCCATCGGTGTCTCATAGATCAACCGCAGGTTCTCGTTGTACGCCCACATGGAGACGAACATTCGGATGGCGGTATCAGGAAATGCGAACGTGGGGATGTCGGCGTTGCGAAGAATGCCCACGCCCGCCGCGACGTCGGTGCCGCCCATCCAACTGGCCAGAATAGGCCGCCCCGGCAGCTTCGCGAAAGCACGCACCGCATCGGCCGTGCGGCTGGGGTCGGTGGTGGCCTGCGGCGCCAGCACCACCAGCACGCCGTCGGTATTCGGGTCTTTCGCCACTACTTCCAATGTTTTTGTGTAACGCTCCGGCGTTGCGTCAGCCAGCAGGTCCACCGGATTTCCGCGGCTCCATTCCGCGGGCAGCACCTCGGCTAAGGCGGCCATCGATTCCGGCGCCAGTTCCGCCAGTTCGCCTCCCTGGGTGACCAGCGAATCGGCCGCCAGCACGCCAGGGCCTCCGGCGTTCGTCACAATCGCCAGCCGTTTTCCCCGTGGACGCGGCTGCTTGGCCAGCAACTCCGCCATGCCGAACAGGTCGGAGATGCGGTACACGCGCAGGACGCCGCAGCGGCGGAAGGCCGCATTGATCACTTCGTCATCGCCAGCCAGGCCGCCGGTGTGAGCGCGGGCGGCCCTGGCCCCGGCCGGCGTGCGCCCGGCCTTGATGACGATGATGGGTTTCGACATGGCCACCTCGCGGGCGGCTGAGAGAAATGCCCGCGCATCACCGATCGATTCCATATAAATCAGGATGCTGCGAGTCCGGGGATCATCGCCCAGGTAATCGATCACATCTCCCCAGCCCACATCGGCCATGTTCCCGATCGAGACAAAGGCGCTGAACCCTACTAACTCGCGGTGGCTCCAGTCGAGAACCGCCGTGCAGAGCGCTCCGCTCTGGCTGACAAACGCGACGCTGCCGCCCCGCGCCATGGAATGCGCGAACGTCGCGTTCAACCCCGTTACCGGCGACATCACGCCCAGCGAATTCGGCCCCAGAATCCGCAGTGATCCCTGGCGCGCCTCCTCCATCACCTGCGCCTCCAGCGCCGCGCCCCGTTCGCCCAACTCACGGAATCCGGCCGCCAGGATGATGGCGCCCCGCACGCCGGTTTCCACGCACTCACGGACGACGCCGGGCACTGTCGCCGCCGGAGTAACTACGATCGCCAACTCGGCCGGTTCGGGCAGATCGCGGACCGACTTGTAACATCGCATGCCCAGCACGTGATTCCGTTTCGGATTGACGGGATAGACAATGCCTCCGAACGGCGAGCTGATCAGGTTCCAAAGGGTGGTGCGGCCGACGCTGCCTTCAGCCTCGGTGGCGCCGATCACGGCCACCGATTGCGGCCGGAAAAACACATCCAGCGGATGATACTCCCGCCCGAAGAGCAGGTGAGCGGGTTCCACCGCGGAGCGATGCGCGCCAGGCTTCGCCATCTTATTGATACTTGCGCACAAGCCGGACCGGGGCGTTGAACGCGGTGGATTCGGGCGAGGGGTAGCCGTCCTTGTAATAAACCACCCAGCCCTTTCCTTCCGAATGCCGGTCACTTGTCCAGACAAACGGCGCGGCCATGCGATCAAACAGCGGGTCCAGGTAGAAGCCGTCCTGCTGTTTCCGCGTCATCAGGGAAAGGGCTTCTTCGGCGGTGGGCAGGCGCCAGTCGTCGAAACCCGCCAGTTTCGATGTGTTCGCCGCGTTCACCACCGCCGCGGCGCCTGCGTGGTCCAAGCCGCGCCGCGATCCGCCCTGTTGCCACATCAGACCGGTAGCGCGGTCAATGACCACCACCGCCTCGCCCTTCACCTGCCGTTCAAGCTGGCTCTGTGCGCCTCCCGATTCATTCACGCTCTTGGCATAGAAATTGTGCCGCATGACAGCGGCGTTCAACTGTTCACGGCTCACGGTCGCCCCGCCGCTGCGAAGCCGCAGTGTCTGCGCGGGCGCTGTCTGGGAGCTCTGATACATCCATGCGCCGGTCGTGGCGATCAGCAGTGAGGCGGCGGCGAGTAACATCCTTCGTGTGGCCTTTCGATTGGGCGTCCGGCCTTCCAACGCGGTGATCAGCCGGCCGGTGTCCTCATGGTAGCGCGCATCAGTGATTTCCAGCGCCTGGCGCAGCGCCAGCGGTTGCAGATCAGCGGGCAACTCGCCCGCCGCCGGCATCCTCCCGCCGTCCACCAGAACCGGAAACACCGGGATACCGCGGCCCATCGCCATTGCGATCTCCCGGCGTACGAAATCGTCGGGAGACGCGAGCCGCGGACTCAGCCATCTGGCGCCGATCAGGACAACCAGCGCGTTTGACCGGCCGACCGTTTCCGCCAGGACCTGAGTGAAATCCTGGCCCGGCTCGATGTCGTCAATATCGCGAAAGACGTTTTCTGAACCGAACCACTCGCTCAGCCGGTCGTGCAGCCGGCCCGCATGAGGCCCCGTGTCATCCCTGCGGTAGCTGATGAAGACGGTCACTTCTTCGGCGGACTGATCATGATGTGAGCGCCCGCCGTGCCCGGATACATCAGCCACGGCTCATTGCTCGCCTTGGTGGACAGCCCCGTCGACTCCGGCGTCGCGTAGGGCGTGTAAATCACCCAGCGCAGGTAAGAGCCGTCAATCGTTCCGGCCGCGGGATCGTAGGACTTGCCGGTCAGCACATAGAGCATGCGCGGCTCGCGCGGCATCTTCACTTTGCCTTCGTCCACTTCCTTCCAGCGGAGCTTGTGACGGTCCGCTCCCTTGGCGCCGTCTTCGGCCAACTCCCGGCCGCGCGCCATGAACGGCTCCAGATCCTTGTGGTAACAGGCCACGTCGATCGCTTCTTTCCTGGGATCGTCGCCAAGGCAGATCAGATCGTTGGTTCCCTTGCGCAGTTCCACCAGCTTGCCCTGGGGGTTGTAGCCCAACACGGCAGCGCCGTCGCGGCGTTCTTTCGGGGCGGCCAGCACCGCCAGCGCAATCTGCTGATCAGCGGGCGGGATGTCGGCGGCGAACGTGGGCGCCGGCGCCAGAGCCAGCAACGCTGGAATGAGAACGGAAATTTTGGAAGCCATGGAGTGTCCTATGAATGAAACGATACCACGCCCGCGCGCCCCTCATACTGACCGTTTGGCCTTGCCCAAACCCGCTTCGCCATCGCTAACTATGGCTTACCTTTGGCCAATTGCTTCAGGAACCGTTTGTGTTCAGCCGTGGCGGCGCCTCGTGCCACCGCGCCGGCAAGTTGCGGGAGATCCCCCTTCCAGAGGGCGGCTGGATCGAGCCATAGCCCGGGAAACACGCGCGACCGGAAAAGCCCGTCCGGTTCGGCCCCGATCTCGCG